>JBEKTX010000037.1:0-18377 GCA_049515615.1 Spirochaetia bacterium | reverse complement strand
AGGTCTGGGACCGGCTCATCCGCGTGGACTACGAAGAGTCGGACATCGTGAAAATCCTCGGAGACAAGCGCGAGCAGGCGGGAGACCTCCCCGCCGCCGTCGACTATTACAAGAAGGCCATCCATCGCTTCATCAACAAGAAGCAGTTCGCCAGCGTCAAGGAGCTGTGGGACAAGCTTATCCGCCTGAGCCCGGAGGACATCGACTTCTTTTTCCACATCGAGGGCAGAATTGCCCGGGCGCTGAACGGGGAGAGGGCGGCATCGCTCCTGGTGACGCTCATCCCGCACTACAAGGAAAAGGAGGACTGGAACACCTCCATCGAGATCCTGAAAAGGGTCCTCGCCTACGATTCGAAGAACAACGCGGCGCGCAAAGAAATCATCGAGTGCTACCGCAGGAAGTACGCCTCGCACAGCCAGTTGGAGGAGTACATCAAGATCTCGAACCTCACCCAGAACTGGAGGAGCGTGCACGAGGCCATCGGAGATTTCGAAAAGCACATAGGGTTCGACACCGGCAACTACGTCTTTCATCGCTCCTGGGGCATTGGACGGATCTCCGCGAGCAAGGACGACACCTTTACAATCGACTTTGCCAACAAGACTTCGCACAAGATGTCGCTGAAGATGGCAGTCAGCGCGCTGGAAGTCCTCTCACCCGAGCACATATGGGTGCTCAAGCGGACCCTTCAAAAGGAGGAGCTTGCGGAGAAGGTCAAGGCGGATGCCTCGTGGGCCCTGAAAACAATCATCAAGAGCTTCGGGAACCTCGCGGACATGAAGAAGATCAAGGCAGAGCTGGTGCCGGACGTTCTCACGACGGGGGAATGGTCCCGCTGGAACACGGAAGCCCGCACGATACTCAAGAAGGACTCCGCGTTTGGAAACCTGCCGGACAAGATCGACCAGTTCATGGTCAGGGACAAGCCTATCTCTTTCGAAGAGAAGACCTACAACAAGTTCAAGGCTGAAAAGGGCTTCTTCGAGCGGGTGAAGACCCTGGAGGACTATATCCAGGCCGGCCATGCCGAACCGGACTCGGACTGGTTTACCGAGATGTTCTCCTACTTCACCGGCTTTCTGAAGGGCTATACCGCCGTTTCTGAGACGGTGATCTCAAGCTGGCTGCTGCTGCAGAAGATCATCGCCCGCTATCCCTTCCTCTCTCTCGGCGTGCAGACCAGCTTTGACGAGCTGTTCGGCAAGATCGAAAAGCTGGAGGAGACGTTCTCCAGGATCGAGGATCCCGAGCTGCGAAAGGAATTCCTGGTCGCGGTGAAGAAGAACGTCCAGGACTGGCCGGGGGTGTTCACGAGGCTGTTCCCGCTCTTCCCCACCCGGTTCATCGTGGATGAGCTGGTGGCTTCCGCGCAATGGGAGCCTCTCACCGGCATGGTGGCAGGTGTCATGTCACGCTACCGGGAGCTCCGAGACCCCTTCGTATGGATGGCCAAAAATCTGCTCGGCGAACGGTGGCTTGAGCGGATGAATGTCTCCCGGGAGAAGATATATATCGGCCTGATCCACCTGCTGGACATCACCTATCGGGACATCGCGAACAAGCAGAACGCGAGCGCCAACCGCAAGACCAACCGCCAGATCCAGGAATTCCTGTTCGACGAGGGAAAGCTCCTGGATTTTCTCATGGCCGCGGACCAGGATTCGATCACGCGCCTGTATACGCTCGTGGACGACGTCAAGGAGCTCGACCCTTCGATCAAGATCCAGCTCAAGCACAGGATCAAGGAAAAGCACCCCGACTTCCACTTCCTCGGCGAGCCCGGGGCGGAAAAGGTGAGCCTCGGGCTCATGGTCACCCGTGCAAGCTTCGAGCGCAAGCAGCAGGATCTCAAGAGAGTCATCGACGTCGAGATTCCGGAAAATTCGAAGGAAATCGGAGTTGCGATGGCCAAGGGGGACCTCCGGGAGAACGCGGAGTACAAGGCGGCGCTGGAGAAGCAGGAAATGCTGAAGGTCACCGCCTCGCGCCTGAAAGAGGAGGTCCAGCAGGCCCAGATCTTCAATGAGAACGAGGTGAAGACCGACCGGATAGCGTTCGGAACACGCGTGGCGCTCAGCAACCGCAAGAACGGGCAGGCGGAGGAGTACGTCATTCTTGGACCCTGGGAATCCAATCCCAGCCATAATGTCATTTCTTATCTTTCCCCGCTGGGCATGGCTCTCTGGGATCATCGCCCGGGGGAAGAGCTGAAGTTCACCATCAATCAGAATGAGTTCCACTACACGGTCGAACACATAGAAAAGGCGGACCTGAAAAACCTATGAAGACGGGAGAAATGCCACCTTCGGTGGCGGGCGAAATGCCACCTTCGGTGGCGAGAGGAATGCCACCTTCGGTGGCGGGAGAAATGCCACCTTCGGTGACGGGCGAAATGCCACCTTCGGTGGCGGGAGAAATGCCACCTTCGGTGGCGAGAGGAATGTCACCTTCGGTGACGGGGGCAAAAGGCCGTGCGCGCGTCGCGCTGATCCTTGTCTTCTTCACCGGTGCCCTCCTGTTCGGGGGCGGCGCCGCGGGAGCAGCGCAGAACCTCGACCTGGCGGTCCTGGTGGATACGTCGGAGAGCATGTTCCCCTATTTTGACGACCTGATGAACTACCTCGTACAGGACCTGCTCACCACACGGCTTCACCGCGGGGACACGTTCCATCTCATCAGCTTCTCCAGCCTCCCCGAGGTGGAGATCTCCCTGGAAGTAAACAGCGACCAGGCCGCCCGGCAGGCCTTCAGCCACGTGCTTCTCCTGCACGCCCTGGGGCGGTACACGGACCTCGTCGCGGCAATGCAGTTCCTCTACAAGTACGTGAAGGAGCTCCCGGAGACCAACCCCAAGCAGCTCATCATCATCACCGACGGGGTGCACGATCCCCCTCCGGGAAGTCCGAACCGCGGGGACCCCTCGACGGTGAAGGGCGCGATCACGAGCGTCGCCCAGGCCATGCGCAAAGAGGGCTGGTCCGTCAGCATCCTGAAGGTCCCGCCGGAGCCGGCCCCCGGTGAGCAGAACTTGCAGAGCTACCTCGGGGACATTGCTGATGCTCTGGGCGTCAAGATCATTCCCTATCCCAAACGGGACAAGCGGAATGTCATCGGATTCACGACCGGCTATCCCACGTTGATCTTCCCCACCGCCCTCGGAAATGTCGGGACCAGTTTCAGCGCCCCCTTCAAGGTGAAGAACTGGAAAACGGAGCGCATTATCGTTCGGCTGTCCAGCGTCCAGAGCGAAGGCACGGAGATGCTGGAAAGAATGGTCTCAGTCAACGCGCCCGCGGGCGCAGAGGTGGCTCTGGATGTTCCGCTGAAGCTCCCTCTCAGCTACCCCACCGGCGCGCATGAGGCGAAAGTGAAGCTGATCTTCGAGGATGACATCCGCATATCCCCGATCGAAGGGACACTCTCTTTCACCTATACGGGAAAGGGCGGGCTCCCCATCCCCCGGCTCACCCTTCTCTACGTTCTGTACATTGTCCTCGGACTGGCCGTGCTCTATCTCCTCATCCGGCTCTTCCTCTACATGAGAAAGAAGCTGGGTGAGGCCCCGCTTTCAGGTCTTGCCCGCACTCACGGCTCGGAAATCAGGGTGGAGCGCGCGCGACGGCAAGTCCCGCTTCTGGGCCCCGTGCCCTCGAAATCGAGCGCTCATCGGCAGGTCCCGCTCATGGATGCTCACGCTGCGCCGACTGGCGCCCGGGTGCGCCCCACGGTAATGAGCGTCAGGCGCGCTCTGCCTCGTCCGTCCATCCAGCAGGCATCCCTGCCCCCGCTCATCGAGATGCGGGTCGAGCAGCAGAACCACCGGGTCGGATTCCGCAACGTGCATCGCATCGCGGCGGGCGCGGCGCGGAGCGTCGGCGGGAGGTTCTCGTCATTTCTCATTTTCCTCGTGCCCACGCCCTCCAGCATCGCGGAGATCAGGAACGTGAACGGCCGCTACGTGTTCACGCCGCTCCGAGGCGAGCTTTTCCCGGGAATGGGCGCCCCGGTCGAGGACTGCCTGGGAAGGGAGATCCCGTTCGTGAGCCCGAAGGGGCGGGAGCTCTTCCTGCATTTCCGGGAATGGGTGTCACCCCTGGAGGAGATAAACAGGATCATGCGCTCGGCGCGCAGCTCGGGCACGTAGGCTGGCTACAGCTTCGCCAGGCAGCGCGCTGCTTCCTGCCGGGTGCCGGAGTTCTGATCCTGCTCTGATATCTTTTTCACTCGATCCCTCAGGTCGGAGAAGCCATTTGCGCCGATTCCGCGCACACCGTACGACCTGACCACCGGATCCGGACTGTCGAGGAATCGGACAAACAGGTCCTTGAGATCCTGGCTCTTAATTGCGGCGAGCACCTTTGCCGTGGATTCCAGCGTGCGCGCGTCGGACGAGCTCCACTCCTTCGCAACGACCGCGCGGATGGACTCCATGCTGAGGGAGAGTGATTTCGCGGCGAGGATGCCCAGCGCGGTTTCCCTGCTGTCCAGGGGGTGGTCTGCCCCCGAGTAGATCTTGAGAAGCATCTTCGTGGCCGCGTCACCGCCGATGGCGCCGAGTGCCTGGATGGAAGCGACGCGGACGCTCGGCTCCGGATCCAGCTCGGCCTTGTAGGAAAGGATCGGCACGGCCGTCTCCACCTGCGATGAGCTGAGCTCCCGGGCCAGCGCCTTCGCGCTCTGCTCCCGGACCTTCACGTTTCCGTCGCGGAGCCCCTGCACGATGCTGGGGAACACGTCGTCCACCCCGAACCGAGACAGCGCCCCTGCGGCGTACAGGCGGATCAGAGCATCGTTTTCCGCAAACATCGTGCGCAGCACGGGCAGAGCGCGGGCATCGCCGATCCTTCCCAGGGAGTCGGCCGCGTACATCCTGCGCACCTTGTCCTCGTCGGTGCTCCCCGCAATCGAAAGGAGGACCTCGACGGCAACCGGGTCTTTGAGGGCCCCCAGGGCGAGTATGCAGTCGTTCTTTCTCGCGTCCGGAAAGTCGGCGCTCTTCAGCTTCGCCACGAGCAGGGGAGCCGCGGTCTTGTCGCCGGACGCGCCCAGCGCCCCGATGGCAGCCAGCGCCACGCCGTTGCTCCCGGCGTCGACGAGCGGCGAGAGCTTGGAGCTCAGCCCCGGGCTCGTAATGGCCGCGAGGTATTGAATTGCCGCAATCAGAAGCAGCTCCTTCGCGTCCTGCCATGCGGCAATGATGGCTTCCCCGCGCTCCTCCCCGTCTTTGATCTTCTGCTCTCGAAAGAGGTCGAACACGGCCTTCTGCACTTCCGCGGACCTCTGGCCGTTCAGAATCTGTGAAAGCTCGGGGGTGAAGCTCGTGTCCTGTGAGCTCCTGATGGACTGCACCGCGTCGATCACCTGGCTGTCGATGCCATAGAGAAGGGTCTGCCTCGTTCGGTCCTTCAGCAGAGCGGTGTCGGCCGCAAACGAAGGCAGTATGGCAAGGAAAAAAGAGAAGACGAAGAGACCGGACAGGAACGGAGGGCCGTTCAGAGCTTTCATTCGCTTCTTCGCCTCCTCACGAGGTCGGTGAGATAGGGCACGCGCAGAATGAGGTACATGAGTGTGGTCGCTCCGATGGATGCCGCACAGACGGCCGCAATCAATGCGGTGGCGCGAAGCGAGCCGCCGTGCATCCAGAGGTCCGGTTTCCACCGGAGAAATCCGATCAGCAGCGCGGCCATCGGCATCGATCCCAGCACCGACTTCCCCAGCGTCAGGAGGATTTGTCCGCCGTTCAGTGGGCCGAGCCGCCGCCCGGCCAGGATGACGAGCATGACCATTCCCGCGGTGAATGCGATGGAGTTCGCATAAGCGAGCCCGCTCACTCTCAGCACAGTCTCTTTGAGGATCAGGGACAGGATGATGTCCAGGACGGCGATGGACCCCGCGCTCGCCAGCGGGACGAGAAAGCTCTTGTACGAATTGAACAGTCTTAACAATAACGTATAGATGCCCATGCTGATGAGGCCGAGTGAGTACCCGGTGAGGGCACGGGCTGCCATGAGCGTCGCTTCCGGTGCGAACCGCCCTCTCTGCACGGCAGCGGCGATGATCTCCCTTCCGAACAGGCAGAGCAGGACCGAGGAGGGCACCAGCAGGACGAGAAGAAACTGGATTCCGTAGGAAACAGTGCCACGCAGCGCCTCGGTCTGACCCTGGGCCGCCTGTCGGCTCATGGCGGGAAATGTCACGGTGGCCACGGACGTCGTGAAAATCCCGATGGGTATCTGAAGAAACATGACTGAGTTGGTGATCGCTGAAACACTCCCGTCCTCGAGCCCGCTCGCGAAGAACTGCGCAAAGAACTGGTTTATCGTCGCGATCGACGCCGAGGCGAGGTAGGGCAGCCACAGCTTTGCGGTCTTCAGCAGATCCGGGTTTCCCAGGTCGAAGCTGGGCAAGAGGCGGTAGCCGAGGCGCCGCAGAGCGGGGAGCTGGCAGGCGAGCTGGAGAATTCCGCCCACGAACACGCCGACTCCCATGGCGAGGACCCCGAGCCGGCCGTGAAAGAAGAGGAGGGAGAGTACGGTCGCCAGAGTAAACATGAGGGGGCTCAGGGCCGGCACCGTGAACCTGCCGTGCGAGTTCAGGACAGCCATGACCAGGGCGCTCAAGGACACGAAGAGTATGTAATTGAACATCCATCGCATGAGCTGGGCACCCACGGCGACCTTCGCCGGGTCTGAGAAGGTGAGCAGCCCCGTCACGATCAGTCGCGGAAACGCCAGACTGAGAGCAACGAGGGGGACAAGGACCAGGAGCTGGAGCGCCACCAGGGTACGCACCAGGTCGCGGGGACGGCTTCCCGCCGGATCCTCCGCAAGAGTGGTGGAGAGCACCGGGATGAAGGCTGATGAAAACGCGCCTTCGGCAAAAAGCTTCCTCAGGTTGTTGGGAATGTTGAAGACTGCGTTGATGGCGTCAGCGGCACCGGCGCCTCCGAAGTAGTAGTTGAAGAGCGCCTGGCGAACATACCCGAAGAGGCGGGAAGCGGCCGTGCAGACCATCACAATCACCGTGCTCACAGTGCTCTGCCGGCCTGCAGGGTGCACCGCGCTGCCCTCCGACATCCCTACTCCACGACCGTGAACGCGACGTCCGACAACGTCCGGCCTTTGAATATCCGTGTGATGCGGATCGACCATCTCCCGATCCCGGCCTGGAAGGAGAGCTCGGCGGGCTTCGGGCTGCCCGGAACGATCCAGCGGGAAATAACTTCTCTCCCGTCCTTCATCAGGCTGAAGCTCACCGGCCCTCCGCCCCTCATCGCGTTGAAGACGCGGATCGTGACATCCTCCTGAGAAGCGAACGGCTCCACCTCGATGATGCTCGCTTTCTCATCGGTGACGGTCAGGTCCAGCACACTATCGCGCCATGGCAGAACACGTCGCGCCCCGACGAAACGGTCGCCATAATAGGGATCGCTGAGGGCGGAGACGATCACGCCGGTCCTCGATCCTTCCGATGCGGCGTGGACGATCCGTCCTTCCCCGATGTAAACCCCGACGTGCGTGGGAACTTTCGGCCGCAGCGGCGAAGTCGTGTCGAAAAACAGGAGGTCCCCAATGTGCAGCGGATACCGGGTGGGTTGCGTCTCGCGGTACAGACTTTCCACCCCTCGCGGGAGGCTGGCGCCGATCGTATCGAAGAACACTCTGTAGACCAGGCCCGAGCAATCCAGACCTTCGCGCGTGTCTCCCGCGTGCATATACGGAACGCCGAGGTAGGACAGCGCCGCGTGGATCACTCGTTCGGGAAGCGATACGGCCGGCTCCGGCGGATGGGAAGAGTCGAGGGCGGGCACGAACGAGGCCTTGAGCGCCTGGGCGGGAAGAAACCATGCGCAACAGAGGAGGAGGGAGATCACGCAAAGCGCGCGTAGACTGATGGCGGAAGGGCCATTACCCTGTTTCGGCATCTCGTTCATTCCTCTCCCGCATCGTAGCGCGAAAGGAAGCTCCGTTTGAACCCCGAGAAAGTTCCGTCTGTGACAGCGTCTCGGATGTCCCCGACAAGCCTCAGGATGAACGCGAGATTGTGACATGTGGCAAGAACTGCAGCCTCGATCTCGCGCGCCTTGAAGAGGTGCCGGAGATACGACCGTGTGTGGCGACGGCACGTGTAGCACCGGCAGTCCGGATCGATCGGCCCGCTGTCCAGCCGAAACCTTTCATTGCGCAGGGAGAGCGGCCCGTCCAACGTGAGAACCTGTGCGTTTCGAGCGGTTCGCGTGGGATAGACGCAGTCGAAGAGGTCGATGCCTGAATCCACTGCCTCCAGGATGTAGGCGGGCGAGCCAATGCCCATAAGGTATTTCGGCTTGTTGCCGGGAAGCAGCTCGGCGCTGAAATGAAGGAACTCCCGGAATTGATCGAAGTCCTCCCCCACCGACAGCCCTCCGATCGCGTAGCCGGGGAGGTCGAGCTCGGCGACTTCCCGGGCGCTGCGCTGCCGCAGCTCCTTGTAGAAGTTGCCTTGCATGATCCCGAAGAGCAGCCCGGGCAGAGAGTCCCTCCTTTCGCGCCAGAGGGTTGCGCTCTCCCTCAGCCACAAAGTCGTCCTTCGCACCGCCTCTTCCGCGTCCTCCCTGTCGGTGCCCGGTGCCGTGCATTCGTCCAGCGGCATCATCACATCGCTTCCGAAAGTGCCCTGGAGCTCAATGACATCGCAGGCTGTCAGTCGGTGGCCGGAGCCATCAATGTGAGACCGAAAGGAAACCCCTCCATCTTCAACGGTTCGCAATGAGGAGAGGCTGAATATCTGGTACCCGCCCGAATCGGTGAGGATATTGTGCGGCCATCCCATGAAATTGTGCAGCCCCCGGGCATCGCCTATCACGTCGATGCCCGGACGAAGGTACAGGTGGTAGGTGTTCGCCAGGATGAGGTTGACCCCGAGGTCTTCCAGGTCGTCATGGCGAATTGCCTTCACCGAGGCATTGGTGCCGACGGGCATGAAGCAGGGAGTCGTCACCGTGCCATGGCCGAGGGCGAGCGAGCCGGTCCGGGCGCTGCTTCCCGGGTCCCGCTGATCAATTGAGAAGGGCATCATCGTGTCAAACTCTCTCCCTTCCGCCTATGTGCGCGCCGTTCTGAATAGCATGAAACCGAGCACCAGGAACAGGCTGAATGGCGTCCATGCCCCGGCGAGCGGCGGAATGAACCCGTTCTTGGAAAGGATCGCCGTCACCATCTGGGCGACGTAGAATCCCACGGAAATCACGAGGGCGGAGAGCAGGCTCATGAGCAGGATGTTCTTCTTGAACGCGCTGCCGAGGCTGCTCGCGATAAGGGCAACGATAAGCGGCGTGAAGGCGAAGGAGTACTTGCGGTAAAAGTCCGTCAACGCTTCCCTGTACGGCAGTCCTGCTTTCCTGATCATGGCCACATATCGCTCCGATTCGCTTCTGTTCATCTCTTCGATGTTCCGCGCGAGGCGGCGAAATGTTGCCGGCGGCTCGTTCAGAAGGGGAGAATCGTAGCGCGGCACCGTGCTGTCGGTCAAAAGCCTGGTTTTGGGATCCCACGTGAACGTTCGGCAGACATCGAGAACCCAGCGCGTGTCCTGCCATTCCGCGGACTGGGCGTCGATCCTGGACATCAGGGTCATATTGGCATCCCGGATCACCACGGTGACCCCCGTCAGCCGCCGCAGCGCATCATTGTAATAATCCGCCACGTAGACCACCCGCTGGTCGGGGCTCGTCACCGCGACGTTCGACTGGCTGAGGGAAGTGACCTGCTTCACGGCCTCGGCGTACATCTCATTCTTGGCCTGGAACGTGGGAATGACCACCTCGTCCTCGAAGAAGAACCCTCCCACGCTCAGAGCGGCGCCCAATATGAGAAATGGCAACACGAGCCGGTACAGGCTCACGCCAGATCCGAAAATGGCGAACAGCTCGTTGTTCGCGTACAAAAGCCCCAGCGTGTAGGCAATGGCAAAGAGAAAGGAAACGGGAAGGGCGAACGAGACGCATTTCGGCAGGTACAGCAGCGCAATCCAGGCCACCTGACCGACGCTGACGTCGTGCGCGAAGTAGCGCCAGATGCTCCCGAAGACGTCGATGAGCTGGAGCAGCAGGATGAAGAACACCAGAGCGACGGCGAAGATCGGGAGGAATTGCTGCAGGAGCATCCGACGAATGAGCCTCACCGGCGAGCTCCCGCCAGGAAGAACATGCCTCCCGCGAGGAGGACGACTGCATCAGGAAACCACATCGAGAACGCCGGGGAGAGGGACATTCGGACCCCGAATGTCTGGCCGGCGACGAGCAGTCCCCAGTACACAATGGCAACGAACAACCCGACGCCGAAACCGACGGTCCTTCCGCTCCTTCGGGCGCGCACGCCGACGGGGAACGCGAAGAATGCAAAAACAAGGCACCCGATGGGCATGGAGAACTTGCGGTGAAACTCGACCCTGTAGGATTGCAGGCTCAGGTCTCCCACACTCCTCCCCCTTTCGGCGTTCAGGGTCCGCCACAGATTCTCCACTCCCGTGCGCTCCGACGCGACCCGGCCCGGATCCGCGGCAATCGCGCGCTCCGCGGCTCGAAGTCCGCTCGACAGCGCAAGTGAGAGGCCCTGGAGCTTCTCGTCCTTCAGTTTCTGCGCGGATTCCTGCTCCTTCGACTTCTGTCGGATCTGCTTCCACACGTCGGCCGAGCTCATCGTGGAGGGCGTCAGCCCCCCGATTGACGCGGTGCTGATGTTCTTCAAGAGGATGGTGTACACCATGGAGTCGGAGAGAGTGTAGTCATACCTGTCCCCGTCCCGGGGGTAGCTGAGCTCTGAAAACACCCGGTCCAGGGACAGGGAGACGATCCCGCCGTAATCCGCGCTCTCTTCGAGCCGCGCGGAATCCGCCGTGATGATCCTGCGGTTGCCATCCACGGACTTGTCCACGATCAGGATATTGCGCAGCTGTCGTCCGTCCACCGCGCCGGTGATGATCGTCGTGTTCTCGAATCGCTTCACCGAATAGGGCTCCAGCTCGAGCCCGGGGTTCGAGTATAAAACGCGCCGATAGACTTCCGCGAAGCGCAGGTTGCCCAGCGGCAGGAAGTAGTCATTGGTGACGAACGAAATGGCGGAAAAGGCCACCCCGAGCAGGAGCATGGGCATGAGGATCTGCCTCGGCGGAACGCCCAGAGAGCCGAATGCCAGCAGCTCGTTGTCCGAGGAGAGCCTCCCGACAGCCATCAGCGCGCCGACGAGTGATCCGAAAGGAAAGGAGAATGCGATGACAACGGGAAGGGAATAGAGGATCAGGCGCACGACGTCCCAGAATGCCACCTTTTTCGAGAATATCTCCTCCGCCATGACGAGAATCTGGTTCAGGAAAAAGAGGAAAAAGAAAAAAAGAAAGGCGACGACGAAAGAGATAATGTATTCGCGGCCGATATAGACCCAGGTCAGCTTATGGGTGCGCGCCATCCGCTGCCTCGTCGTACACGGAGACACCACCTCCGAGGGTGCCGAAAAAAACGCTCGGCGGCCTCCACGCGATGGCGGGCACATCCAGGGAGGCAAGCCCGTCATGGATCCCGATTTGCCGCCAGGAGCCGTCGGATTTGGAAAGAACGTTGACGCCCCCGCCGAAGGTGCCGAAATAAAGCGCCCGGTCGGTTTCACAGCTCGAGAGCATCCAGTCGTCGGCAATCTCCGCCGCGTCTTTCGTGTAGTGCCTCACGCTGTTTCTTTCCGGTGCCCAGACCCAGAGGCCTTCACCATACGTGCCGATCCAGATTCTCCCGTCGCGGGCGGGCAGGATCGTCGTGATGTTCTCTGACGTGAACGTCGGCATCAGTTCTGACAGGGTGCTCATCTGCCCGGTTTTCAGCTCGAAGATGACCAGCCCGACGTTCATTGTGCCGATGAGGAGCCTCTCCCGGGCCGTGTCCTCCGCGATGCACGTGATGAACTTTCCCGGCAGGCTTCCGTCGATTACCGGTTCCCAGCCGGAGTCACCCTGCCGAAGGAGCCCGTCTCCGAGGGTGCCGGCGTAGAGCGTGCCGCCAGCCAGGCAAAGCGCCTTCACGTTGTACGGGTGGTCCGGCGCCGGGTTCTCTTCGGATCCCCACCGAGCCGTGCCCTTGCCGTACCAGGTGAGCCCTTCAGTGGTCCCGATCCAGATTCTTCGATCTGCCGTCTCGATTGAACGGGCATAGGGCGGTATCGGAAACGGATCGCTTGTACCCGCGGATACGGAATACCTCGACACGCCTCCGTTCCAGGTGCCCACCCATAAATCATCGCCATCAATCCTCAGCGACGACACGTTCGAGTCCTTCAAGCCGAGAGAGTCCGCAGTGAGCACGGACCACAGGAGTCGCACTCTGAGCTGGCGGTAGAGCGCCGCCTCCGCGGGGGGCAGCGTGCGCCCCGAGATGCGCCGGAAATAGGATCTCGCTCGGTCCGCATCGTTGAGCCGGTAGGTGGACAGCTCAGATGCATGCACGAGCGCCAGATCCAGGTCTGCGTGTGTCCCGCTGCGGGCGTCCTGGAAAATACCTACCGCCTTTTCATAGAACTCCAGCGCCGCGAGCCACGTCCGCGAATCGTAATAGTGCTTCGCGACCGCCAGGGCGGCCACATAAGCTGGCCGTGAACCGGGCGCCGCATCCAGGAGTCTCTGCAGGAAGTAACGGGCCTTGTACACGTCGCCCAATGAAAGGGAACATTCCACGCTGAGTCCGTCCGCCTCGACAAGGAGCGGAGAATCGGGGAAATGGCTGCGCATCTGGCGCAGGGTGTCCAGTGCACCCGCTGAATCGCCGCCTGAAAGCCTGACACGGGCGGCGCTCAGAAGTGACGGGGCAGTCTCGGAGATTGCAGGCGCCGCGGAGGCAGGGAAAGATCCAACGCAGACCAGCGCCACCAGTGCCGCGGCCCGCATCCTTCCGCGCAATCGGAGGCGGATTCCTGCCGCCGGAGGCGGATCCTCGCCGCCGCGAGGCGAAAGCTCAAGCCCCTGTCGAGCCAAAGCCGCCGCTCCCTCGGCCTGTCTTTTCGATGAGCGGCTGGGCCCGGAAACTCACGCGCATCACCGGGCTGAAGACCAGCTGCGCAATGCGGTCGCCGCTCCTGATCCGGAACTCCTCGTGGCCGAGGTTCACGAGGATGACCTGGACCTCGCCCCGGTAGTCGCTGTCGATCGTGCCGGGCGAGTTCAGCACGGAGATCCCGTGACTCACTGCAAGCCCCGAACGCGGCCTGACCTGAGCCTCCAGGCCGCGGGGGATCTGTAGTCTCAGTCCCGTCGGGACCAGCACTCGAGCCCCGGGGGCGAGCACGAGGTCATGATCGAGACGGGCCCGCAAGTCCGCACCAGAGGCACCCTCGGTGTGGTAGACAGGCACCGTTTCAGGACCGCCCGTGCAGAAGACGATCGGATCTTCCACGGCTCATCCCCGCCTGCCGCGCCGCGGTACTCCGCGGATTCTGCGCCGCGGTACTCCGCGGATTCTGCGCCTCGAAGTTCCGTCGGCGAAGGAGAAATCGAACCCACGGAGCCGCGCAATTCCGCGGCTGCCATAGGCAAGAAGGCTGAACGCGTCCCCGCGGAGGCAGTGTTGCGCGTGCCGCTCCACCGCCTCCGGCGAAATGGCACGCAGCGCCGCGACCGATTCCTCGAACGAAAGTATCCTGTCCATCATCAGGTGCTGCCGCACGAGGCGTTTCATTCGAGTTTCCATGTCTTCACGGGATAATATCATGCTTCCGACCAGGTGACTCTTTGCATCCTCGATCTCCGCGGGAGTGAGCGGCTCTCTCAAAAGCCGCGCGAGCTCTCCGTCCAGCGCCTCGAGGAACCGAGGGGTCTGAGTCGGCGTGGTGTTCGCATAAATTGTCCACATGCCGGTGTCCGAGAAAAATGTGCGGAACGCGTAGACAGTGTAGCAGAGTGCCAGCTCCTCCCGCAGTTTCTGAAACAGGCGGCTGCTCATCGATTCGCCGAATGCCGTGCTGAAGACCAGCGACGTGTAGTAGTGGGGGATTTCGTGGTCAATGGGATAGCATGTGCCCGCGTAGATCTGCACCTGGGTGAACCGGTCGGCCACGAAAGAGGCCTTCCGTTCCCAGCCCGGCGCTGTCCTGGGCGATCGCCCGGTTCCGGCAGGTGCTGTGAAAACCGCCGAGGCGAGATCCCGCGCCTCCTGCGCGTCGAAGTTCCCCGCGACCGCGATCACCGTGTTGGCGGGGACCAGCCATTCACGGGAGAAGCGGACCAGTTGGTCGCGCATCGCTCCCTGGACCTCTTCCACCTCGCCCGTGATCTTCCGCGCAAGGGGGTGTTCGCCCCACATCTCGCGGAGGTACCGGTCGTGGCCCTTTTCCTCCGGTGAATCGTCGACGGAACGGATTTCGTTGATGATGACCTCTTTTTCCTTTTCCAGCTCCCCCTGGTCCAAGAGAGAGCCAACGGTCATGTCAGACAGAATGTCGAAGGCAAGCCGCAGGTGCTCGCGCGGAATGATCGCGTAGACGCAGGTCGTCTCTTTTTCTGTAAAGGCATTGATGATGCCGCCAACTCGGTCGATCTCCTGCGCTATGGACAGGGCGGACCTGCGGGCAGTCCCTTTGAAAAGCATGTGCTCCAGGAGATGGGAATACCCCCTCTGCCCGGAGCCTTCGTCGCGGGAACCATGAAGAAACCAGAAACCGATGCAGAGGGTATCGGTGCGGTCGACCGGCTCGAGGAGCAGTGTAGCTCCGCTCGCCAGCCTCTCCGTAGAGATCACCCGTCTCTCCGCGGGGGACGGGGCGGACGGTCAGAAAACCCCCCCGGCCGTCGGTCCGATCCTCCGCGCGGTCCGTCGTACCCGCCCCGCGGGCCCTCGTGACCCCCCCGGGGTCCGTCGCGGAATCCGCCGCTCCGGGACCTGTCCCCATCACGGCGCGGCGGACGGCGCTCAGAACGCTCCGTCAAAAGGCCGGGGTTGGCTTCGAGGGCTTCCTTCGTGGCCAGGTTGATCCTGCCCATATGGTCGATCTCCGTGACCGTCACGGTGAGCACCTGGCCTTCGTGCACGACGTCGGAGACATTCTCCACACGGGTGGCGGCGAGCTTGGAGATGTGCACCAGGCCCTCCTTGCCGGGAAGAATCTCGACGAACGCACCGAAATCCATGATCCGCTTCACCGGGCCGGTATACGACTTGCCCACAACAGCCTCTTCTATGAGGCCCTCCACCATGCGCTGGGCCCTTTCGGCGCCGTCCTTCTGGTGGTTGTAGATCGTGACCATTCCGTCATCGTCGATGTTGATCGTGGAACCGGTTTTCTCGCTCATGCCCTTGATGTTCTTGCCGCCCGGGCCGATGATGAGCCCGATCTTTTCCGTGGGCACCTTGATCGAAATGACTTTCGGCGCGAAATCGGAAATGTCGCTGCGCGGCTGGGCTATGGTGCGGTTCATGATGCCCAGGATGTGCAGACGGCCTTCGCGCGCCTGCCCGAGGGCCTTTGTGAGGATTTCCGCGCTCACGCCCTCGATCTTGATGTCCATCTGCAGTGCGGTGATCCCGTCCTCCGTGCCCGCGACCTTGAAGTCCATGTCACCGAGATGGTCCTCTTCACCGAGGATGTCGCTCAGCACCACGAACTTCTCTCCTTCCTTCACAAGGCCCATCGCGATGCCCGCCACGGGCTTCTCCATCCGCACCCCCGCGTTCAGCAGGCTGAGGGTGCTTCCGCAGACCGTGGCCATGGAGGACGAGCCGTTGGATTCGAGGATCTCGGAGACGATGCGGATCGTGTAAGGGAAGTTCTCCTTCTTGGGCAGCACCATGCTGATGGCGCGCTCGGCGAGGTGTCCGTGCCCTATCTCGCGGCGCCCGGGAGAACCGAGCCTTCCCACTTCCCCGACCGAGAACGGCGGGAAGTTGTAGTGCAGCATGAAGTTCTTCTTCGTATCCCCGTCGATGTTGTCCATGATCTGCTCGTCAAGCGCCGTTCCCAGCGTCGTCACCACGAGGGCCTGCGTCTCACCGCGCGTAAACAGGGCGGAACCGTGCGTGCGGGGAAGCACGTCGATTTCGCAGGTGATGGGGCGGATGTCGGTCGGCGACCGGCCATCGGTCCTCCGGCCCTTTCCGACGATGGACGCGCGCATGATTTCCTGCTCCGTTTCCTCGAACAGCGCCTTCACGGGCTTCACGTCCGTGTCCGCCAGCCGCTCAGCGAAGTGCTGGAGCGTCTCGGTTCGCACGGCCTTGATGGCCTTGCTGCGGGCTTCCTTGCCCTTGACGAAACAGGCTTCGTCGAGCTTCCCGGACGCCCACTCCCGCACCTCGCGGCCGAGGGTGAACGTGGTCGGCTTCTCGACCAGCGGCAGCTTGGCCTTGCCGGCCTTCTGCGCCAGCTCGACCTGTATCCGGCACAGATCACGGATGTTCGCGTGTGCGAGCTCAATGGCCTCGACGATGAGCGCCTCGGAAACCTGGCTCGCGTTTCCTTCGACCATCGTGATTCCCTTCGCCGTGCCGGCCACGACGAGGGTCAGCGTGCTCGCCTCGATCTGGTCGAACGTCGGGTTGACCACCAGCTTTCCGTCAATGCGGCCCACACGCACCGCCCCGATCGGCCCTTCGAAAGGGATGTCGGAGATGGTGATCGCCGCGGAGGCGGCGTTCATGGCCAGGATGTCGGGGGGGTTCACCTGATCCGTCGATATGGCCATGGGGATGACCTGGATCTCGCGCCTGAAAAGCCGCGAGAACAACGGACGGATTGGACGATCGATCAGGCGGGAGACCAGGATCTCCTTGTCCTTGGGTCTGCCCTCCCGCTTGATGAACCCTCCGGGGATCTTGCCCGCGGCGTAGTATTTCTCGAGGTAGTCCACGGAGAGGGGGATGAAGTCAAGGTCTTCCTTCTCGCTGTCTGCGGCGCACGCGGTCGCGATGACCGCCGAGCCGCCAAGCCTGGCGAACACGGCCCCATTGGCCTGCTTCGCCATCTTGCCCGTTTCCAGGACGAGCTCCTCCTCCCCGATTTTTAATGATACTTGAAATACGCCTTTGGCGTCGTGCTGTTCCATGTGTGTCCTTGCTTTCGCGCTTATTTGCGCAGGTTGAGCCGCTCGATGATCTCCCGGTACTTCTCGAGGTCGCTTTTCCTCAAGTACGCGAGAAGCCGTCTCCTCTGGCCGACGATCTTGAGAAGGCCGCGGCGGGAGTTGTTGTCCTTTGGATGCCTCTTGAAGTGCTCCGTGAGCTCCTCCACCCTCCTGGTAAGGAGCGCAACCTGCACCTCGGTGCGGCCGGTATCCTTCTCGTTCGAGCCGAACGACTTGACTGCTTCTTCCTTGGCTTCCTTCGTCAACGCCATCTGCAAAACTCCTTTCCTCTTTTACGCAAAAATCACATTCACGGCGCTGCCGCAATTTTCCGCGGCGAGCGTCAGCGAATCGTTGTCGATGCGGCATGTGCCCGAGGTGTTTCCTGCCGGACTGCCGCTGCTGACCGCATACTCCCCTGCCGGGGGGAGAACCTGGATGATCTCGCTTCGCGGGATCCGCAGGACGGACCCTTTCGAAGACCGGTTCACGATCTCCCGCAGGTCGATGGCATGGCAAGCCGCCAGCATTTCATGCGCCTCGGCGAGCTCCCCGCTCCCGATCGCGGCCCGGATGCGGGAACTGGATACCATGCTTCCCCCGTGGAGCATGGGCTCGGTCACGAGAACCTCGGTCCCTGTGTCGGAAAACATCTCCTTCAAGTCGTCGGTCCCTGAAATCCTTTTCTTACCAAACCGAAAGTTCTGCCCGACGACGATTTTCTGGATGGTAAGATTTTCTCTGAGCAGCCGAACAAACGCCTCTCCGGATAGGTTACTCATTTCCTTGGAAAAGTCAATTACCACGGCCGCTCCGACACCCAGGCTGCCCATTCGCTCCATTTTCTGCCGGTTGGTGAGGATGAACCCGGGAAATGCGTCACGCGAGCGCACGACTGCGGGACTTGGGGAAAACGTCATCACCAACGGCAGCGGGTCCGTGCCGCCGCCGGTGATTTCCGTGAGAAGCCTCCGATGGCCGACATGGAGGCCGTCGAAGACCCCCACGCTGAGACGGACGGGCCGATCCAGGGGCGGCCGGTGTTCCAGGAGATCTGCCCACGTCAGCAGGGTCATCCGGGCTTGCCTGCCGGCGGCTCCGCCGCGGCGCCTGTAATCCGCGGCTCCACCGCGGCCCCTGTAATCCGCGGCTCCGCCGCGGCGCCTGTAATCCGCGGCTCCGCCGCGGCGCGATCAGGGAAGGTTGCGAGGTACCTCATTCCCGTTCGAGATACTTCTATCACGGCGAGCAATCGCTGATCGGGGGAAAAGGCCCCGAACGTCGCCTCTCCTGCAGGAGCATTC
>JBEKTX010000036.1:0-18439 GCA_049515615.1 Spirochaetia bacterium | reverse complement strand
CTTGCGCTTGCCGGGGAAATCGAGAAAGACCCTTCCCTGATCCTCGTGGGCAAGCCGGCCGTACAAGGGCAGGAGCGCGAGCCCCTGGTCCCTGTCCAGGTCAGCGAGCAGCTGCATGCAGTCCTTGATGGCAAGCTCCCCTGGCAGAAAAATCAGGATGTCTCCGGGCTGTTTTTTCTGCATGATCGCCGAAACAATGTCACGGATGCGCAGGAGGAGGCTTTCGTGATCGCCCTCGATCTCGGGCGGAGAGTAATGCACCTCGACCGGGAACATCGGCGCGTCGATGCTCACGATCGGGCATCCGTCGAAGTACTCGGAGAAAACCTCGACGTTGATCGTCGCAGAAGAGACGATAACCCGGAACCCGGGTCGGGCCGCCATTATACCCTTGAGCATCCCGAGGATGAAGTCGATGTTGAGGCTGCGTTCGTGCGCCTCGTCGACCATGATCACGCCGTAGCGCGAGAGGAGTCTGTCGCTCTTCAGCTCCTGCAGCAATATGCCGTCAGTCATCACCTTGATGACCGTCTCCTCATCGGTCTTGTCTTCGAACCGCATCGTGTAGCCGACGATCTTCGGGATTGTCGTGCCGATCTGGCGGGCGATGAACTCTGAGACGGAAACCGCGGCGATTCTTCGCGGCTGGGTGACGCCGACCATCCCGTGCTTCGTGTAGCCGGCCTGGTGGAGGATCAGGGGGATCTGAGTCGTCTTGCCGGAGCCCGTCGGGCTCTCGACCACGATGACCTGGTGCCCCTGGAGGGCGGTCAGAATTTTCTCACGCTGCTCGTAGACCGGCAGCCTGTAGGGATCCATGGGGTGAGGTTCCTCCCTTGTCCGGGTGATTGCCGGCGCAGTACACTATAGCCCGTAGGAAGGAGTGCGCCTATCCTCACACCGGGCAAAAAGGCAACGCGCGCGGAGAGGTTCGACCAGGAGGTGGCCTCTTTCGTGCGGACCATCCCCGTGATGCTCCCGCGGGACATCGAATCCCACGTCAGCGCCTGCGGATACGTCGGGCAGCAGAAGGCTGTGCGCGCGATCGCGCTGGGGGCCTACCGTCACGTGAGCCGTCTCCGCCGCATCTGGCTGGAAGGGGCGCACCGGGAGAACCTTCCTCCCAAGACAACCATGCTCTTCGTCGGGCCCACGGGGTGCGGGAAGACCTACCTGGTGGAAATCCTCTTCCGCGACATCCTTCGGCTGCCCACCGTGGTCATCGACATGACCGGGTTCTCCGAGACCGGCTACGTGGGGCAGGACGTGAACTCGATCCTCACGCGTCTCCTGTACGCATCGGACATGAGCCTCGCGTATGCGGCTATAGGGATCGTCTGCCTGGACGAGTTCGACAAGCTGGCTTCCGGACAGAACAGCGCGGTGTTTTCCGGCGCCGGCACCACCAAGGACGTTTCGGGACTCGGCGTGCAGCGGGAGCTGCTGAAGATGCTGGAATCCATCGAGATTCCGGTGCCGCTGGAATACACCCACTCCGACTATGCACCGAAAGCGGTCATGACCACGCAGGACGTCGGTTTCGTCGCCTGCGGCGCCTTTTCCGGCTTGAAGGGGATGATCGAACAGCAGGGAGGAGAGCACATTGGGTTCGGCCGCACGCCGCTCTCAGGGGAGCAGGAGCGGATTGCGGTCTCTTACACGGAGGACGATGTGATGCTCGCCCACAATTTCATGAGCTACGGCTTTCTTCCGGAGCTGATCGGAAGGTTTCGAAGAATCGTCCCGTTCTCCGCGCTCACTCGCGAGCAGCTCTCGCAGATCCTCCGCTCCACGCTTCTTGTCCAGTACGCCAATGAGTTCCAGCTCGAAGGCAAGGAACTGGTCGTCTCAGAGCTGGTCCTTGACCGGGTCGTCGAGGAGAGCCTGAAGAAGGAGACCGGCGCAAGGGCGCTGGAGGCGAGCCTCATGCGCTACCTGGAGGAAGCCGCATTCGAGGCATTTTCCGAGCCTGCCGCGCGCCGCGTCGCTTTGAGCATCCGCGAGGACCGCATTGTCCACGAGATCTCCTGAGAAATCCGCCCCTTCGGGTCGATGCGAATCCGCCCCTTCGGGTCGATGCGAATCCGCCCCTTCGGGTCGGCGCGAGGTCGCGTCCGGCTCGGCAATCCTGAGGCTTGTCGAGGCTCAGGTACGCCTTGGACCCCGGGTTCCCGGGACCGAGGCGCATGACGCGCTTGCCCACACGCTGGAAGAACAGCTTCGCGTGCACGACGCCGAGGTCACCGTGCAGGAGTTTCCCGTGGTCTTCCGCGGCTCGACACTGGCGTGCCGGAACATCGTCGGCGTCTTTCGGGCTGCCGAACCCGCGGAAGGGCTGCCGCTGCTGATGGGCACCCACTACGATACGAGGATCCGTGCGGATCGTGAGCGCGATGCCGCGCGCCGCGAAATGCCGATCCCGGGGGCAAATGACGGAGGATCCGGCACTGCGGTGTTTCTCCACATGCTGCCCCGGCTCGCGGGGCGGGTGATTTCCCGGGACGTCGCGGTGGCGTTCCTGGACGCCGAGGACCTGGGAAACATCGATGGGAAGGAGTTCGCCCTCGGCGCCGAATGGCTTGCGTCTCATCCGGTGGAGGGCTTCGTTCCCTCCGAAGTCGTTGTGCTGGACATGGTCGGCGGGAGGAACATGGTGCTCGACATTGATGCGCACATTCTCGACCACCCGCCGAGCAGATGGCTCACAAGCCAGGTCTTTCGCATCGGCAGGGAGAATGGCTGGGACCCGTTCGTCCGGGACAAGAAGGACCGGGTGAAGTACCTCATCGCGGACCACACGCCCTTCGCGCGCCGGGGGACGCCCGCCTGCATCCTCATTGACATCGATTACCCTGAATGGCACACGCAGGAGGACCTGCCCGAGGCAATGTCCGACGCATCCCTCGGCGTTACCGAAGAAGCTCTCTGGCTTTTCCTGGCAGGTCGGCCGGGTTCAGCCCCTCGAAGCTCTCCCGTGACCTCAAGTCCTTCAGAGTGACAACACCGGCCGCCGCTTCCTGCTCGCCGCACACCACGGCCAGCGGGATTCCCTTCTTCTCCGCATAGGCGAACTGGACCGCGAGCTTCTTTTTGTCGGGGTAGACCTCGGCGGTGATTCCGGCCCCTCGCAGAGCCCGGGCAAACTCGTGGTACCTGCCGAGGAGCGGATCCTCAAGGAAGAGGACGAGCACCGAAGCCTGGGCGGAGGTGGAGCCCGTCAGGCCGAGATCTTCCATCGCTGTCATGAGCCTGTCCACCCCGATGGATGCGCCGACTCCGGGCAGGCGATGCTTCGAATACAGCGATGCAAGGTCGTTGTACCTGCCGCCCGAGCACACCGAGCCGATGTCCGGCAGGTCTCCGAGGAAGCTCTCGAAGACTATGCCGGTGTAGTAATCCAGGCCGCGCGTGATGGAGGGATCCAGCGCAAACGAGCCCGCAATCCCCAGTTCTTCGAGCGCGGAGGAGATCTGCGCGAGTCGCTGGAGGCCCTCCACTCCTTTGCCGACGATGCCGGCCAGCTTTTCCAGCGTGTGCGCGGGCGTCTGCTCGACACGGATGAACGCGAGGATGTCCGACGCGTGGGAGGGCCCGGCGATCTCGGCGAGGAGCTCTCCCGTCTTCGCCGTGCCGAGCTTGCGCTGCTTGTCAATGGCGCGCAGCACGTCGACGGATCGCTGCTCGAGTCCCAGCCGCGCAAGGAACGCGTTGAACACGCCTCGGTGCGCATAGCGGATGGAAACCCGCTGCACGCCCAGTGCCGCGAGTCCGTCCCTCATGAGGAGCATGATTTCGAGGTCAGCGGAGGCTGAGTCGACGCCGACGATGTCGAAATCGACCTGCATGAACTCGCGGTAACGGCCGCGCTGCGTATTTTCGCCCCTCCAGACCTTTGCGGCGTGCCAGCGGCGGAAGGGGAGCCCCACCTCGGCGAGATGGGCGGCCATGAACCGGGCGAACGGAACCGTGAGGTCGAAGCGCATCGCAACGTCCCGGCCCCCGTGGTCGGTGAACCGATAGACCTCCTTGTCCGTCTCTCCGCCGCCCTTTCCGAGCAGGACCTCGGCGAACTCGAGGACGGGAGTGTCGATCGGGAGGAACCCGAACCGCTCGAAGACCTCCTGCAGCTTCCGCACAAGGCCCAGGCGGTGCGACTCCTTGTCCGGGAGGAAGTCGCGGAATCCCTTCGGGATGCGCGGTTCGATGAGCTCGTCGCTAGGCACGGGGGAAGTAAATGCGGGGTGAGGATTCGATGTCAAGGAGGTTCTCAGTGGATATGCGCATTGCGGCTTGACATTCGCCCCCGCCGCGGTAGGATTGCGGCAGGTTGCTTTTCAGATACGGGACAACGGAAAACGGAAACATCGAGAAGAAGGCTCACATCTACACCCAGGAGGAGCACGGGATAGACCCGCACCTCGTGGATGCGGATGCATTGTGGGTGATCAAGCGGCTGCGGAGCGCCCGTTTTCACGCGTACATCGTGGGCGGGGCCGTCCGGGACCTTCTCGTGGGCCGTACGCCGAATGATTTCGACATCGCTACTGAGGCACACCCGCTGCAGATCAAACGCCTTTTCCGTTCCGCCCGCGTGATCGGACGGCGCTTCCGGCTGGTGCACGTGTATTGCGCACGCGAGAAGTACATCGAGGTCAGCACGTTCCGATCGCGCGTCGCCGGCGCCACGATCGGGCGCCAGGCACAGCCGGATGCGAACAATTACTATGGGACGATGGAAGAGGATGCCCAGCGGCGGGATTTCACGATCAACGCGCTGTACTACTGCCCGATCGACCGTCGTCTCATCGATTACGTGGAAGCGTTTCCCGATCTCAGGCAGCGCAGGCTCCGCACGCTCGTGCGGGCGGAGGAGTCGTTCGCAGAAGATCCCGTCCGCATGATTCGGGCGGTGAAATATGCCTCACTGCTCGATTTCCCTTTTCCCCTCTCAATGGCAGGTCTTGTGCGTCGGATGCGCGAGTCGGTCCTGACATGCTCGCGCGAACGGGTCACGGAGGAAGTGTTCAAGATCCTCACATCGGGCTCGGCAGGGGGCATTCTCGATCTCGCGCACCGGCTTCGGCTCTTCGAGATCATCCTCCCTGCCCAAGCGAAACACCTGAAAGAGTCCCGCACGCGGCTCCCCGACTCTCCGTTCGGCATCCGGCTGAAAGCACTCGACGGGCGTGCCGCTGCCGGGGATCTTCTTGACCGGAGCGAAATGTTCACATTCCTCTTTCTGGACCTCGCTCTCGGGCAGAAAGACATCTTCGAAGACCCGGACCCTGAGTTCCTGCTCCAGCAATTCATCCGCACCACATCGGATCCGCTGTTTCCTTCGAAGAAGGACCTCGCAGTGGCAGCCCAGTCGATCCTGACCGCCGCACGCCCCCAGCCGCAGGTTCGGGCACCGCACCACCCGGCGGCACAGAGACCGCCTGCGACAGCCCAGGGGCCGCGCGACACGCGCGGTTCGCCAGTGAGGCGAAGGCGCCGAAGGGGGCGGGGACGCGGTCGGCGTGGAGGAGCGGGAAAGGGGCCGGCAGTGACCGGGCCGTCGATTTGAACATAGCGGGCGAAATCGCCTCCGACGGCGCGCCAGAATCCGCCTCCGGCGGCGCGCCGCCTTACTGCGCGGCGGCGATCCTCTTCAGGAGGGAATCGACCCTGTCGCCGTACGAAGCCTTGTCTGCCTGCTTGGCGAAGTTGAGGTACTTCGTCGCATCGCCATTCTTGCCGGAGGCAAATGAGTTCACGCCGAGGGCATAGTTGATGATCCCGGCGTTGGTTCCGAGCTGGAAGGCCTTGAGGTACATTTCCTCGGCACGGGCGTAATCCTTCCGTGAATACGATATCAACCCCAGGTAGTAGAACGCGGCGCCGCTCGAGGGATCCAGGTCCAGGGATTTCGTGAAGGATGACTCGGAACCGGTCAAATCGCCTTTCGAGTACAGGTCTATCCCGTCTTTCACGAGGTCCGTGGCCGTCTTCATCGAAAGGACGAAAGCCTTGAAATCCGCCTGCATTTTCTGATCCGTCACCCACGAGAACGCTCGTTTTCGCGCACGCTGGGAATTGTCGTCCAGCGTCGCGTTCGGGCTGAGCACCGCGATGCTGTCCCAGAGGGCCCTGCTGTACGAGCGATCCGTGCCGCCCAGGAGAAACTGCACGAGGCCCCAGGATTCCGGTGCAAAGACGTCCATCTGCGACTGGGCGCTCTCCTTGCTGATCGTCAGCAGGTCGGGGAACGAAATGAGCTTGGCCGGAGTCTCCCCGCGGACAAGGGACTTCAGCCCCTCCAGCCAGCCGAGATTCGGCCTGAAGGCGAAGGTGCCGGCGGACGGATCCCACACCGATGCATCGAGGTAGGTCGCCACGCCTTCGCGAAGCCATAGCGGCGGATTGTCAACGACGCCCTTGATGAACTGGATGCACCCCTGGTGGAGCAGGGAGGTGGTGAACGCAGGCTCCTCCTTGGGGAAGGCGAGCAGCTCGGACTTTTCGGGATCCGACCAGGCGATGAAAACAAAATCCGTTCTCGTCTGCGAGAGGATCTTCTGGAGATAAGCATTGAAGCTGTCCAGGTCTTTGAAGACCCGGATGCGGAACTTCGTCGGGAGCTGGGAGAGATCGAAATGGAAAACATTATTGTACAGGGCGAGGGCTGCTTCCATCTTCTGGGAGACGTCCTCCGCCTGCGCCTGGCTCACATCGGAGAAGACCCGGTAGTGATTTGTCTCCGCGGTGAATTGCATGGCGTCCTGCGCGAAAACGGCAAGCGGGATGCACAGGAAGAGGGCAAGGACGAGGGTTTTGCGCATACCACCTCCTCTTTTCGATCATAGTCAGGGCGCGAGCCGCTGTCAAATGCATTTTCGCAGGCATACTGATGCTTGAGCGCTGAACCCCGTCGGATTCAGCGCGCCATCGGCTTGTCCGGCGCGGCAGGCTTGATCCGCCCGTACTCAGGACGCACAACGGTTTTTTCGACGATCTCCGCGTCGCTCTTCCTCAATACCTTTGTGGACTTGAGGAGGATTTTCACCGATTCGAAGAAAATGTGGGGGTAATTTCGCTTGATCTCAACACCGGGCACGGGAATGATGTGTTTCCCCTGCTCCGCCCTGATCTTGAGCGCCTGGGAAATGTCAGCCCTTGTCGACACCTCTTCGATTGCGATGATCCGGTGGATCGGGAGCAGATCCAGCGTCCGGGCGATCCTCAGGACCATCTTGCGGGAGGTGCCGATGATGAGCAGCCGCATGAACCGCTGGGCGGCGATCGCCTGGCGCACCTCCTCGATCAGCTCGGGATTCGCGAAGACTGCCGTCTTGATGGCGGTGAGGATTCCCTTCTCTCTCTTGGCGGACCTGCCCGCGAGGATCTTCTGGCCCCGGATAAGGAGACCGTCGTCAATGATGAGGTCGATACGAAATCGCCGGGCAACCTCGCGCGCCTTGAAGCTCTTGCCGGTGCCGCTCTTTCCCACGAGCGCGTACACCCGCCGCTTGCGGGCGAGCCATGGGAAAACGCGCCTGATGGCCGCGACGACGTCCATTTCACCTGAGAATATACCCGGGGGCGGAGGAATGGATACGGAGAGGCCGGACGCTCAGGTCCTTGCCGGTGCGGAGAACAGGAGCCGCAGCCGCTGCAGGTAGGCGCGTTCGAGCCGCTGCCACCGCCTGTTCAGGGCACTCGCGTAGACCCCGATGACAAATCCACCCATGCTGCCGCGAAGCAGCCGTGCCGCGACATGCCACGGCGAATAAAACCTCGCATGGGCGCCGATCTGCGCCCGCTGCAGCTCCCACGGCGTGAAGCCGCGCGGGATGAACTTCACGTGGTGGGCATCGTACGTGTCCCACGCGCGATCAATGAGCCGTCCCTCTGCGAGCATCTGCGTGTAGAAGCTCGATCCCGGAAGCGGCGTGAGCACGAGGAACTGCGCGGAATCGATCTTCTCCCGCAACGCGAAGCTGACCGTTGCGCGGGTCGTGGCGGGGGTGTCGGAGTCGAAACCGAAGACGAACATGCCATGGACGTGGATCCCGCGTTTCCTGATTTCCCGGATCGCGTGACGGATCTCGTCGACGGTCTGGTTTTTCTTCATTTCCTTGAGCGCTGCCGGGTCCACGGACTCGAACCCGACATACAACGAGCTGCACCCCGCCTCGGCCATCAGGTCAAGCATTTCAGGGTCCCGGGCGATGTCGCTCCGCACCTGGGTCGACCAGCGAAAGCCAAGGCGAAGGCGGATCATCTCCTTCAGCAATTCCCGGGTCTTCCTCGGGTTCGCGGCGAAATTATCGTCATAGAAAAAAACGACGGACGATTTCGAATCGTACCTTGAAAGCTCCGCCACGATGCTTGCGGTGGATCGGTGCCGGTACCGACGGCCGAACATGCCGGTCACCGAGCAGAATGTGCAGTCGAAGGGACAACCGCGCGAGGTCTGGATGGGGACGGTGGGAAGACCGGGACCCTGCACGCCTATTTTCCTGCTGCGGCCCATGTCAAGCAGACCCAGATCGGGGAAGGGAAGCGTGTCCAGGTCCTCGATTGCCGGGGACACGGGATTTCTTCTCACGACGCCATTCTCCTTCCACACAAGGCCGGGCACGTCGGAGAGTGACGCATTGCGGTTCAGTGCCTCCACGAGGAGGGGGAATCCCGTCTCCCCCTCGCCCGCAATACAGTAGTCGCCATGAGCGAGCGCCTCCTCGGGCACGAAGCTCACGTGGGGGCCTCCGAATACCACGGGGATGCCCCTTTCTCGAAAATGGTCTGCAAGGGCATAGGCGCTGGTCGCGGTGGCGGTGATCGTGGAAATGCCCACAAGGTCCGGTTCGAGCCTGCGCGCAATGACTTCCTTCTGCGACATGAAGAGGGCTTCGGCGGCGTAGCCCCGATCCCGCATGATCGTTGCCAGCAGGATGTTCCCCAGGCGCGGGAGCACGAATTTGGAAAAAATGTGAAGGTGATCATTTTTGGGCTCGATGAGCGTGATGCGCCTGATCATGCGCCCTCCCTATGCAGAATGTATGCGCGTGGAGATAAGTGAACGCAAACATATACGTATACGTATGATTTGTCAAGGGGCCGGGCGCCACGGCAAGAAATCCGCGGATCGGCCTTCGGCCCGTGGGGCGGGAGATACTTCGGCGGCCTCTTTCTATTTCTGATCGAAAATCGAGCCGATGCCGGTGACGATCTTCTGCGCGTCCCTGGTCACGGTGAGAAGGCCCTGGGAAACCTGTTGCAGGTTTTTCACCGTCTCGTCCAGGCTCTTCGCCGTGTCCGCCGAACCCATCTTCGAGATGACGGAGTTCTGCGCGGTGAGCCGGGCCACCGAATCCTGGATCTCCTCGCTGCTCTTCCGGATGGCCTTCATCGACGCCGCCAGGTCATCGGAGCTGGTCGTGAGGTTGCCTTCAAGCTTCGCCATCAGCTGCTGGGTCGTGACGGTGACGTTCGTCACCGCAGCCTGCAGCTGGTCGACCGACGAGGTGATCTGCCGCGTCATGTCCGGCACGGAGCGGGTCAGCTCCACGGCCCGGTCCGTTACGATGCGCACGTTTCGGGCAGTCTTTGCAATGTCCTTCAATGAGCTGTCCAGGGTGTCCTGGTTGTTTTTCAAAATGTCCACGATCCCCTTCAGGCTGCCCGCGAGGTCGGTCACGAGTCCCATCGTGTCGCCCGTGAGGAGGTCGGTGATGCTGAATGAAGGTATCCCTTCATAGAGATGGCCGTCCTCCACGGGCGGCGCATCCTTGGCCCCTGGTTTCTGCTCGATGTACACGTCACCGAGGATGCCCTTTGACACGAGGGCGAACTGGTCGCCGGCGCGCACCGTTCTGCCGACCTCGAAGGTGATCGTGACGATGGCCGACTTCTCGTCCGCTGCCGGCTCGATCCGGGTGACAGATCCCACTTTGATTCCCGCCCGACGGACCAGGGAGCCGTTGTTCAGGTCCCCGACGGACGAGAAATGAACCCGCACCGTTCGTCCGTGGGTGAACTGGAAATTGTTGATCAGCATGTACAGCAGGAGCGACGTCGCGAGGGCGACAACGAGTATGACGACGACCCTGATGATCCTGTTAGCCCTGATTGCCATTTTCTGCCCGGATCCTTTCTCGGTTCTCAATGAAATGTTCATAGATCGCCGAGGACTCCTGGAAGGCGTCCTCGCGCCCCGCGTGGGAGCTGATCCGTCCCTCCTCCATGAGTGCGATCCGGTCGGCGATGTACCGGGTGAGATCGATATCGTGGGTCACCACGAGTGAGGTGATGGCTTCTTCCCGCTGGAGCCGCCTGATCATCGATTCGACGACCGCCGCGCTCGCCGGATCCAGCCCCGCCGACGGTTCGTCATACAGGAGGTAGCGGGGCTCCAGGATCATTGCGCGAGCCACGGCAACCTTGCGCTTCATTCCTCCGGAAAGCTCCTGGGGCATCGCGTGCGCATAGTCGCGCATCCCGACGAGATCCAGGTACGCGCTCACCCGCCGCTCGATCTCCTTGCCCGATGCGGACCTGTGGTACATCAGGGGGAATGCGACATTTTCGAACACGCTCATTGAGTCGAAAAGGGCGCCTTCCTGGAAGAGCATCCCGAGCCGCCGACGGATGGCAAGGAGCTCCGAGCGGGAAGCGCCGACAACCTCTTCACCATCGATCGTGATGCTCCCCGCCTGCGGCCGCAGGAGGCCCGTGAGGCATTTCAGGAAGACGGATTTCCCGATCCCGCTCCTTCCGACGATGACGGTGGTAAGGGACTCCTCGATATCGATCGTGATGTCCTCCAGCACGGCTCTGCCGGGGAAAGCAAAGCGGACTCCGCGTGCCCGGATCACACGGTGCTCCAGGCAAAGACAGAGTCGAGGACTCCGTAGACCGTGTCGATGACCAGCACGCAGATGAGGTTGATCACGATTGACTTCGTCGTGGTGCGGCCCAGCTCGATCGCGCCGCCCTGGAAGTGGAAACCGAGGCCGCAGGCATTGATGGAGATGAAGAAGGCGTGCAGGGCGCACCTGATGTAGGACGTCGTAAGGATCGTGTGCCGGAGCACGAGCAGCGCATGCTGAAGGAACACGGGCACCGAAATATCAAACCACAGCCGCGCGAGCACGATCGCGGCGCCGATCGCGCAGAAATCACTGATCGCTTTCAGGATGGGCAGGCACAGGATCGAAGCAAGCACGCGCGGGATGACGATGTACTGCGTCGGCTCCACCGCCATCAGGCGCAGAGCGTCCAGCTGACCGCTCATCTGCATGGAGCCGATCTCCACGGTGAAAGCGGTGCCGATCTTGGCGGCAAACATCATGGCGCCAAAGAGGGTCGTGGCGGCGGAGAGCAGGAGGTAGAGGCTCGCGGCCCCCGCCCAGTTGACGACGCTGAACTTCGTTCCGTACCAGCCGGCGAGCCATGCGAACATGGCTCCTTCGACGATGCCCGCCACGGCGAGGATGCCGAAGCCCTCCAGCATCACGCGCACGATCTGCTGCCCGAGCTGCCGCGCGGGGAATGGTTCGCGGAAGAGCCAGAAGAAGAAGTTTCCATACATGCTGGCCGTGGACGCCCCGGCATGTTTCCACTCCTGGACGGCTTCACTCTTGGCGTGCGGCATCTCGGTGCGATAGTAGTAACGATGCCCGGAGGTGTCAAGCTTTTGCCCTTCCCGGCACGCGATCCGCGGCCCGCCTTGACACGCGGAAGGGGTCACGGGACACTCTGCCGATGCTCTTCCCGCGCGCCGTCGACCTCCTGACGAGGGTTTTCGAGAATCCAGTCTTCCTCTCCGCGCTTTCGAGCTGGTTTCTGGCCCAGATCCTCAAGTCATTCATCATGCTCTTCCGCAACAGGCCTCAGACGGCCCGGGAAATCCTCGCAAATCTCCTCTGGGCGACGGGCGGCATGCCCAGCAGCCATTCCGCCGTGGTGGTCGCCCTTGCGACATCCGCGGCGTTCGTCGAGGGCCCCGACTCGACCCTGTTCTTCGTCACCGTGTTCTACGCGATTCTCACGTTCCGTGATGCGCTGGGCGTGCGGCGCGCTGCGGGTGCCCAGGCCAAGGCCATCAATCAGCTCATCCGCGACCTCTCCCCGCGGTTTCCTCTCCGCAGCAGGCCGGTAAAGGAGATCAATGGGCACACTATCTCCGAGGTGTTTGTCGGATCGCTGCTGGGATTCTTCATCGCCGTTGCGTTCTGTACTCTTTGATGAAACGGAAGAAGTCGACGCGCCAGAGGAGGTCCTTCGCGGCGGTGAAAGCCGGCGTGGTGCTCGTGCTGGCTCTGGCCGCGGTGTGGTTGACGAGCCTGCGAGGGGTCTCGGATCGACCCACCCGTGTATGGCATGGTTACGAGACGCTCCTGATCCGCGCGGACTCCGCGCGCCCCGGTGCCCTCGAGGACATCGTGCGCGGGCTGGGTCCCGGGGTGGTGAGCGAGGGCACGGCCACCGTCAGCTTCTGGAACTTCACCGGGGTAGAGGACGTTCCCATCGACCGGATGGACGCGAGGATCGACCCCAGCGATCCGCGGCATGACCGTGTGATGGAAGCCCTGCCGGGCTACTTTCGGTCTTCCAGCGTTTCCGCGTCTCCAGCGAGCCCCGCGGGCGGCGTCGGCTGGTGGGGCATTGCCTACATACCCGCGCGGCGTTCGGCGGCGGTGGATTACCTGAGGATTGCCGCCATTCTGGGGCTGCCGCGGCACGGCGGCTGGAGACTGGAAGAGTTTGATCCGATCGAATTCCTCGTTTCTGCGGCTGGCCTGATGGGGCTGGCCGCCCTTCTTGCGCACCCATTCCGGAGGGAGGGCCGGTCCCGCCTCGTTCTCGCCGCGGCGGGAGCCCTGCTCTGGATTCCCTTTCTCCTTCCAGGAGGCATTGCGCGGCTCGCCCTCGCCCTCCTGGTTCTCGCGGCGTGGTTCCCCGCGGTGGAGGTTTTCATTGTGCTCCACGGTTGGGACGAGAAGCTGCTGCGGGAGTCGCGCGTCCCGCTGGTGAGATACCTTGCCGCGGCCGGCGCGGGAATCCTCCTGCTCCTCCCCGCCAGCGGTTTCTCCGCTGCAGCGCTCGTCTCCTACACGGGGTCGCTCATTGCATCAGTGCTCACGGTTGTCGCCCTTGCCCTGCTGTGGGGCCGGGCTCGGCGCCCCCATCGGCGCCGGAAAACGTTCGAGCCCGTGCCGATCGTGCGGCCCGCGGCAGCTCCTTCCCGCCCTGGTCCGGCCGGTGCGCTGCTCACCTTTGCTGCGGTTTTCCTTGTCGCCGTCCTCGGCATCCTCCGGAGCGTCCCCGTGCCAACGCCGCTTCCCGTTTTCGGCACGCGGGACTTCTCGTGGGAGTCCCTCACCCGGCTGGATCGGCAGAAAAGAGCGCAGCGGCTGCCCGACGTGTCCGGCCTCGTCGCGCATGAAGCGTTCCAGGAGACCCTTGCCTTCGGGCGGCCTTGGGGACTGCCTCGCCGAGACGAGAGGGTGTACGTCCGCGAGTTCGCGGTAAACCCAGTGGCTGGCACGATCGTGCCGGAAACGAGAATGGTGAAGGTGTTCGATTCCACGTGGCTCAGCGCCGTACTGCGCCGGGCGGCCCCGGGGAGCATCGAGGGTCTGCTGGTGACCCAACGCAAGGCCGTGGCGGTGGCCTATCGGGGCCAGGTGAGGAATCTCCTGCGCGAGCTTCCGATCGCTCTGCTCGTTGTGCTCGTCTTCTCAGCGAGCCCCGGGTGGGTTCGGCGCGCGGCACCCTTGATGAAGAGCGTTCTTCTGCGCTCTAATGGCGCTGCACGGCGAAACCAGGTCCCATGAGGTATCAAACGAAACTCCCGAGGGGCGGGGTTGACCCGCCGTCAGAGATGCTTGTTCCCCTCGGTTCGGGAATCGCCAATGCGGCGGTGCCCTCCCGAGCTGTCATCCCGCTTCTTCAGCATGCCGGGAAGCCTGCAGTCTGCATGGTGAAACCCGGCGACCAGGTAAGGGAAGGGATGCTCATCGGTGAAGCGGACGGATCGCGTTCCGCCAGGGTCCACGCCTCGATCCCGGGAATCGTGGTCGAGGTGCGGGATCATCTGCTTCCAACGGGGCAGGCCTGTGCGGCAGTGATCATCGAGCTTGGAGGGGAGTTCGAGACTTCGGGCAGGCCTCCCGCGCGTCGGGAATGGGAAAGCCTTTCGCGGCTCGACCTCCTTGACCGTGTCAGAACGGCCGGCGTGGTGGGGCTGGGCGGCGAATCGATGCCGACGCACCTGAAGCTCGCCGTCCCGCCCGGCAGCTCTTCGTCGATTCTCGTGGCGAATGGAGTCGAATCCGAGCCTTCGCTCTGCGCAGATGAGGCGCTTCTTCATGCGAAACCTTTCGACATCATGGAGGGTCTGCGCGTCTGCCAGGCTCTTCTGAAGCCGGCGCGCACAGTCGTTGCCATTGGAGAGCATGCGGAGGACCTTGTCCCGGAAATCGAGCGCGTTGTCCGGCAGAAGGGGATGGAGACCGATGTCGCCGTTCTTCCCTCCCGGTACCCTCAGGGGCACGAGCAGCTCGTGCTCGCCGCCCTCGGCGGTCAGCCTCCGGGCGGCGAGCGCGTCCAGACCGTGTTGAACGTTGCCACGCTGAATGCCATCTTTGAAGCCGTAGTTCTCAACAAGCCGCTTATCGAGCGGGTGATGACGGTCACCGGCTCTTCGCTGTCGCATCCTCAGAATCTCAAGGTAAGGTTCGGCACCGGCATTCGCGAGCTTATCGAGGAGTGCGGCGGGCTTGCCTCCGGAGCAGGGAAAATCGTGATGGGGGGCCCGATGCGCGGTGTCGCCGTCGATTCCCTTGACCTGCCCGTGACAAAGGGAACCTCGGGGATCATTGCTTTTGGAGGCCCGGATTCCCGGCAGCATCAGGAGCTCCCGTGCATCCGCTGCGGGAATTGCATCGAAGCGTGCCCCTGGGACCTCGTGCCGACGCGACTTTTCAAGCTCATCCGAATTGGGGACGCGGCCGCGGCCGCGCGCGAAGGACTCTCAGGATGCACAGAGTGCGGCTGCTGCGCCTATTCCTGTCCGTCACGCATCCCGCTCGTCGCGGTGCTGCGCGAGGGAAAACGTCGGTTGCGGGCATTGAATGGTTGACACGGGAGACAGGGCGGGTCACGCGGCCTTCACGCTCATGCCGGCACCGCATCTGGGTGTGCGCATGTCCACCTCGCGGATGACGTGGCTTGTCAGCTTTTCCCTGCTGCCCGCCGCGGGATGGGGGGTGTTCATCTTCGGGACTCCCGCGCTGGCCGTGCTCGCCACTTCCATCGGCGCGGCGGTCCTCGCCGAGCTTGCCGCGACGCTGCCCTTCGGACGATTCACCCTGCGCGACGGGAGCGCCCTGCTGACCGGCAGCATCGTCGGCCTGGCCATGCCCGCCGGCGCACCCCTCTTCGTGCCGGCGGTTGCCTCCGCTTTCGCCATCCTGGTCGTCAAACAGACATTCGGCGGCCTGGGCAGAAACTGGATGAACCCCGCAATGGGGGGCGTCGTCTTTGCGCTTCTCTCGTGGCCAGGTCCCCTGTCGCAGTGGATCGCCCCCCGGGGCGCAGCCGCGCCGGGTGCGAACGTGCCTCCCCTGGAAGCGCTGCATGCCGCCCTTGCCGCGCCCGGCGCGAAGGAGGCGACGCCTCTTGCAGTTCTCTCCCGCTCAGGGATCTCTTTCAGTGATCTGGATTCCCAGGTCCTGGGCTGGGTCAATGCCCACCTCCTCGCGCCCCTGGGAACCGCCCTCCCGGCGGGGAGCTTCGACATCCTGATCGGACACGTTGCCGGCGGGATCGGCACCGTTTCCGCGCCCCTGCTTCTCCTCGGGGCGTGGTTCCTGTTGTTCCGGGGCGTTATCCGCTGGCACCTGCCCGTGTTCTATGCGGGGACATTCGGCATCCTGGCCTCGATTTTCGGGGGCCTTGGGACGGGGCAGGGTTGGTTTGCCGGTGGCCCCGGGTTCAATCTCCTCTCGGGGAGCCTCGTTCTCGGCGCGTTTTTCGCCGCGCCCGACCCCGTGACTTGCCCGCTCACCGACAAAGGCAAGTGCATGTTCGGAATCGGTCTGGGCGCTCTGACATTCTTCCTGCGTTTCTTTGGCTCCCTGGGTGATGGGGTTGCCGCATCGATCATCCTGGGCAACTGCGCCGTACCCCTTCTGGACAGGTGGACCTCTCGCAGGGGAACGGCGAAAATCGAGGAGGGCACCGCATGACATCGCGCGAAAACCTGCTTGCCATGCTGTTTCTCGGCCTGTGCCCGGCCATCGCCGTGTCTGCCAGGGTCATCGACGCGCTCTGGATGTCCGCGGGAGTGGTTCTCGTGCTCGTCCTGTCGGCCCTCGCTGCGTCGCTCCTCTCGCCGGACAGCGCGGGGGACGATCGCGGCCGCCTGACAGCACCGTGGATGCGCGCATTGGTGATCTCTTCCTTGCTCACCGCCTCCTTCGAAGCGGGGCTCATCGCCCTCGCGCCGACGGCGAGCGCAGCCCTCGGCATCTATGCTCCCCTGATTGCGGTGAACTGCCTCGTGCTCGGGAGGGGATTGCCGGGCCATACTCATTCCTCGCCGGGGGGCGCCGTCGCTGCGGCGCTCGGGAGGGGCATCGGGTTCGCGGCGTCCCTTGTGCTCATCGCGCTGGTGCGGGAGGTGCTGGGCGCAGGCACCATCACGCTGTTTCCCGTGGGCCGATTCGGTGGTACCATCGAGATACCGATGCTCGTCGAGCAGCCGGTTCGGGCCCTTGGTTTCGCGGGCGGCGGCCTGCTGTGCCTGGGCTACTTTGCGGGCGCTGCCCGCGGGATCTCGCACCGGACCGCCGCGCGATCGACGGGCGCAGAGGCGCCGTGATGAGCTGGGCAGCGATCATCCTGACTTTCGCCCTCGTGGACAACGTGATTCTCTCGCGGCTGCTTGGCGTGGAATCGGCCTCGCGCGCGGGGGGAGGTTTGCGGGCGGCAGCGGGTGTCGGAACTTTCATGGCGGTGCTCATGGCCGGCTCTGCTGTGTGCGCATGGGCAGTGGACTCGCAGGTGCTCGTCCCATTGGGCTTTACGCTGCTTCGCACGCCGGCCTTCGTCTTCCTCGTGGCGGGCCTTGCGTTCATGCTTCGCGCGATATGCGGCCGCTTCCTGCCTTCCATTCTGCAGGCAACGGGAGTCTCGATTCGCGAGATCGCGGTCAACACCGCCGCGCTGGGCCTGGTGCTGATGAGCACACGCGGCGAATACACGGCACTGGAGAGCCTGGTGGCAGCGCTTGCCGCCGGCGCGGGGTACTTGCTCGTCACCGCCATGATGATGGGGATCCGCGAACGACTGGAGGTCGAGCCCGTGCCTCGAGCCCTGAAGGGCTTTCCGCTGCAGCTCATCAGCGCGGGGCTCATGGCGTACGCGTTCATGGCGTTCGATCGGGCATTTCTCTCGCGGGTCCTGGGGGGGTAGGGGCCTCACGCATGGGCAAGACACGGATCATCATCGGAACTCACAACCACCTGCCCCTCGGCCGCAACGAAGCGGCCGCGGAGCGGCAATATCAGGAGTCTCTGAAGCCCTTTCTCGCGGTGCTCTACCGCTACCCGGGGTTTCCCGTGACGCTGCATTACAGCGGGATCCTGATGGAGTGGCTGGAGGAATCCCACCCCGAGTTTCTCACGCTGCTCGGCGAGATGGTGGGCCGCGGGCAGGTCGAGATTCTCGGAGGCGGCTACTACGATCCCATCCTTCCCCTGATTCCGACCAACGACAAGCTGGGCCAGCTGGAGAAGATGACCACGTGGCTGCGCGTCCGTTTCGAGATCAGACCGCGGGGATGCTGGATCGTGGAGAAGGTGTGGGAGCAATCGCTGGCGTCCGTGCTGCGCGCGAGCGGGATGGACTATACGTTTGTCGACGACGGCCAGTTCGCAATCGCCGGCGTGGACGAGAAAGAGCTGTTCATGCCCTTCGTCACGGAAGATCAGGGGAAAATCATCTCGCTTCTTCCCGTTTCCGAGCGCATGTCCGAGCTGGCCGCCCGGGCCGAGCCGGGGGATGCCATCGAGTTCCTCCGCGCCGTGCCGGTCGGCGGCCGGCCCGGCGCCGCTGAGCCGATTGCCGTCCTCATGGACGACGGCGCTGATGCATCGGACAGTCTTCTGCAGAACGGATGGCTCGAAGAGTTCATCCGTCTCTCAGAGGCGAACGCGGACTGGCTGGAAGCCACGACCCCCGGGCAGTACCTGAAAGACAATACGCCGGCACGACGGCTTTTCATTCCTTCCAGCTCGTCGCTCGAGATCATGCGCCTGGCCCTTCCCCCGGCACGGCGCGAGGCATTCGAGACAGCGCGCTTGCGTGCCAACGGTTCATCGGGAAGCAGAAGATTCCTCGTCGGCGGCCATTTCAGGGACTTCCTCAGCCGCTACCCCGAAGCGTG
>JBEKTX010000035.1:0-18542 GCA_049515615.1 Spirochaetia bacterium | reverse complement strand
CAGGTCCGCGACGAGGACGAGGACAAGGAGAACCGCGGTGGCAAGCTCGACGACCCAGGGCTCGATGGCCATCTCACATCGCCCCGAGCTTCGCGGCGACCGGCGCGACCGCTGAGCCGATCACCCGGACGAACGGCAGGGGGTACAGCCCGACGGCCAGGATGAAGAGCATGAGCAGTGCCAGGGCCGCGAACTCCACGCCGTTTGCATCGCCGAAGGCGGATTTTGCATCGCCGAAGGCGGATTTTGCATCGGATCCTGCCCCGCTCGTCGTCGCCCGCGCCCCGAAGAAGAGCCTCTGCAGAAGCCGCAGGACGTAGAAGGCCGTGATCACGATTCCCGTCGTGCAGACCACCGTGACCGCGGGGTAGGTCCGGTAAGCGCCGATGAAGACCGCCAGCTCCGCGGGGAATCCGCTCAGGCCCGGCAGGCCCAGCGATGTCAGGCCCGTGAGGACGAAGAATGCGGCCAGGGCGGGCATTCGGGAGGCCAGCCCTCCCTGCTCGTCCACCATCCGCGTGTGCGTACGGCCGTAGATCATGCCCACGAGCGCGAAGAACAGACCAGTCATGACGCCGTGGGAAAACATCTGCAGCACCGACCCGCCGATGGCGGTCTCGTTCATCGAGGCGAGGCCGAGCATCACTATTCCCATGTGGCTCACGCTGGAATACGCGACGATGTATTTCAAATCCTTCTGAGCCGTGGCCGCCAGGGAGCCGTACACGATGTTCACCACGGACAGGAGGGCCACCATCGGCAGCCAGAATCGCGCCCCATCGGGAAGAAGGGTGATCGGCACGAGGAGGCATCCATAGGCGCCGAGCTTCATGAGCACGCCGGCGTGGAGCATGGAAACCGCTGTCGGGGCCGAGGCATGGCCGTCGGGTGACCACGTGTGCAACGGCCAGAGGGCGGCGAGGATTCCGAACCCCACGAAGAGGATCGGAAAGAAAACTCTCTGGAAAAGGGGGTTGTAGGCGGCCTTTTCCAGGAGGTCCAGGTCGAAGGTGCGCTGTCCCGCGGCGAAGTACAGGCCGAGGATCCCCGCGAGGATGAGGGCGCTGCCGGCCATGAGATACAGCGTCAGCTTCATGGCCGCGTATTCCTTCCTCCCGGTGCCCCAGATTCCGATGAGGAGGTACATCGGCAGAACGGCAACCTCGTAGAAGAGGAAGAAGAGGAACAGGTTCCAGGACATGAACACGCCGAAGACGCCGGTGGTGAGAGTGAGGAGAAGGATGAAGAACTCCTTCTGCCGGTGCACGACATCCCAGGATGCGAGCACCCCTGCCGTGATGATGATCCCCGTGAGGAGGAGCAGGATCACGTTGATCCCGTTCACACCCACGAAGTAGGAAATGCCGAGGGTGGGACTCCACAACACCCTTTCCACGAACTGCAGTCCTCCCGCGGCCCGGTCGTACCAGACAAAGAGGAGGAGGGACATTCCCAGCGCGGCGGCCGCGGAAACCAGGGCCACGATCCTGATCGCCGACCGGCAGCGGGCCGGGATGCAGAAAAGCACCAGCACCGCCAGGAGCGGAAGACAATAAATCGCCGTGAGAAACGGAAATCTCATCGACCTGCTCCCGCGGCAATCAGGATGGCAAGCGCCGCGAGCAGGCCGCACGTGATGATCAATGCGTAGCCCTGCACTTTGCCCCCGAGCGTTCGCCTCAGGAGAGTGCCGCCCTTCTTCGAGGCTCCGCCGACGAGGTTCACCGTCCCGTCCACGACGTGCCGATCGAACCAGGCGACAGCGGCGGTAAGCGAGAAAAAGAGCGCACGGATGAGAAAGAGGTAGAGCTCGTCGATGTAGAACCCGTGTGCGAGCAGCGCGTAAACGGGACCGCGAGGACGATCCGGCGCCGTCCTCGATGCTGCCCCCCGGCCGAAGAGTCCGAAGGCCAGCAGGATGCCGGCCGCCGCCAGGCCGTTCGAAAGAAGCAGAAGCCCGATATCCAGGATCGGCCGCGGTGCGTTCGGATCGAGCAGGTCGTGAATGCCTCCGCCCACCCATGGGGAGCCAAGTATGCCAAGCCCGGCTGCAAGGAGCGCAAGGATGAGCAGGGGCGCGGTCATGACGACAGGCGACTCGCGGGCGTCGTGGGGAGAGCCCGCGGCGTCCTTGCGGAGAGCGCCGGTGAACACCAGGAAGAACAGCCGTGACATGTACACCGCGGTGAGGAACACCGTGCCCAGCGCGACCACGTACAGAACCGGATGGCTGCCCGTGCGGACGGCCTCCAGGATCTCGTCCTTGCTCCAGTAGCCCGACAGGGGGAAGATGCCGGCGATCGCCAGGACGGCCACCGCAAAAGTGACGGCGGTGACGGGCATCCGCCGGCCCAGCCCTCCCATCTGCCGGATGTCGTTCGTGCCCGCCGCGTGAATGACGCTGCCGGCGCCGAGGAAGAGCAGCGTCTTGAACGCCGCGTGCGTCGTGAGGTGAAAAAGGCCGGCCCCGTACCCGCCGACGCCCAGCGCGAGCATCATGTAGCCCAGCTGGCTGATCGTCGAATACGCGAGGATTCTCTTGATGTCGTTCTGCGCAAGCGCGATGGACGCGGCGAACACGGCGGTGAATGCACCCAGTCCCGCCACCACGCGCAGGGCGTCCGCGCTGGCCTGGAAGATCCCGTACAGCCGGGCGACCATGAACACGCCCGCGGCCACCATGGTCGCTGAATGGATGAGCGCGGAGACCGGCGTGGGCCCCTCCATCGCGTCGGGCAGCCAGACGTGCAGGGGAAATTGTCCGCTCTTGCCCACCGCGCCGCAGAACAAAAGGAGCACGATAAGGGTCACCTGTCCCTGCGGCACGCTGCCGGCGCCGATGAACCGGGCGACTCCGGCGAAATCGAACGTCCCCGCCAGGAGGCTCAGCATGAGGATGCCCACGAGGAAGCCGAGGTCGCCGACGCGCGTCACCACGAACGCCTTCTTCGCGGCGCGCGCCGCCTCCGGCTTTTCGTACCAGAACCCGATGAGCAGGTAGGAGCACAGCCCCACGAGCTCCCATGCCATGTACAGGAGGATGAAGTTATCGGCAAGGACCAGGGTGAGCATGGAGAAGGAAAAGAGGGAGAGGTAGGAAAAGAACCGGGCAAATCCCGGGTCACCCCGCATGTACCCGAGGGAATAGATCTGCACAAGCAGGCTCACCCCGGTGACGATCACCATCATCAGCGCGCTGAGCGGGTTCACGAGGATCCCCATGCTGATGAGCAGGCGCCCGAGAGGCATCCAGGGGATGTCGGCCTGGAGCGCGCCCGGCGCAAGGACCTGGCCCCAGAGCATGACCGCGGAGAGCACCGCCGACACGGCGATCGCCGAGAGAGAAAGGGCGGCGGCAGCGGCCGGTCGGCTCCGGGCAAAAAGCCAGATGAAGGCGAACGCCGCCAGGGGACACAAGGGTATCGCGAGAGCCAGCATCACCGTATCGACCACCCCGTTCTCCTTAGTTCTTCATCAGATCCATCTCGTCGGCGTTCACGACGACACGCCGGCGGTAGATGGCGAGAATGATCGCAAGCCCCAGGACGCTTTCCGCTGCCGCGGCCGCGATGACGAACAGGGCAAAGAGCTGGCCCGCGGCATCCGGCGGCGGCCGAAACCGGCCCGCGGCGACGAACGTGAGATTCACCCCGTTGAATACCAGCTCCAATGCCATGAGAATCCCGATCGCGTTCTTCCGCGTGATCGCTCCGTACACCCCGAGGCAGAACAGCAGCGCGGCGAGCACCAGGTAGTGGGTGAGCGTCAAGGTCACTTCTCGTCCTCCCGGTCCTTGCCCACGATCACGATCGCGGCGATCAGTGCGGAGAGGAGAAGGACCGACACAAGCTCGAAGGGAAGCACAAAATCGCCGAGGAGGTGGCGGCCCAGACCGGCCACGGCATCCGTGGCATTCGCGGCCGCGGTATCAGCGGCATTCGCGGCCGCGGTATCAGCGGCATTCGCGGCCGCGGACCCGCCGGCGCCCGCCGATCTCAGCAGGGCGACCACGATGAGGCTCGCGGTGAGAGCCGAGACGAGCGCGGCGGGAATCACCCAGCGCCGGGTGAGCGTCACCGGAGCGCCGGTGACGGTGCGCGTGAGGTTGATGACGAAAATCGCCAGGACCACGACGGCCCCGATGTAGATGAGAACCTGGATGGCCGCGAGGAAGTACGCGCCGAGCATGACGTACAGGGCGGCGACCGCAAAGAGCGCGAGCGCGAGGTAGAGGGCGGCGTGGAAAATGTTTCGCACGGTCACCACGAGACCTGCGCTGAAGAGGAGGATCCCGGCAAGGGCATAGAACAGGATCGTTTCAGCCATCCCTCAGTCCCTCGCGTCCGGTCCGCGGAATTTCCGCTGCCACCACGGTGCCTTCCTCCCGGTGAGCCGGTGATTCTCCGCCGCCAGGTCCCGCACGAGCCCGCCCTTGTCAGTGGTCGCCAGCTCGTGCTCGTCGGACATCACCAGTGCGAAGAACGGGCATACCTCGACGCAGAGGTTGCAGAACATGCACGTGCCGACGTTGTACAGGTATTTCGCCGGTTTCGGCAGGGGCGTGCCGTCCGGGCCTGTCTGCTTTTCGATGTCGATCGAATGATTGGGACAGACCTTCACGCACCTCATGCACGCGGTGCACCTGGTGGTCCCCTTCTCGGGGTCGATGGGCATGACCAGCCTGCCTCGGAACCGCAGCGGAAGAACCACCCGCTGCTCGGGGTACTGCACGGTGATGGGTGCACGAAACATGTAGGAGAGCGTGATCCCCATGCCCTTTCCCAGCGAGGCGATGCCCGAGAGCACGCGGCGGAGAGGACCGTGCGTGGCGGGGGCCTCCATCAGAGCACCTTCACCAGCACGGCGGTGACCAGCAGGTTGGCCAGGGCCAGGGGGAGGAGCACCTTCCAGGAGAACTCCATGAGGTGATCCACGCGCAGCCGGGGAAAGGTCCAGCGGACCCAGATGAGGATAAAGACGACGAAGTAGCTCTTCAGCAGGAACCACACGACGGGAGGCAGCACGGGACCGCGCCATCCTCCGAGAAAGAGCGTGGCGGCAAAAGCCCCGGCCAGGAACAGGTTCGTGTACTCGGCAAGGAAGAAAAATGCGAAGCGCATTGCGCTGTACTCGGTGATGAATCCCGAGACCAGCTCGGAATCGGATTCGGGCAGGTCGAAAGGCCCCCGGTTGATTTCCGCGTTCGAGGCGACCAGGAAGAGAAGGAACCCCAACGGCTGCAACAGGACGTAACCGTACGCGGGCTGCGCACGCACGATGTCTCCCATCCTGAGGGAACCGGCGAGCAGGGCGACCGAGAGCACGGTGAGAACGGCGGGAACCTCGTAGCTCACGATCTGCGCCGCGGAGCGCATGCCGCCCATCAGGGAGTACTTGTTGTTGGATGCCCAGCCGCCGGCGAGGATTCCGATCACGGAAAGCCCGCCGATCGCCAGGAAATAGAGGAGTCCCACGTTGAGGTCCGCGGGCACGAGCCCTTTTCCGAAGGGGAGAACGACGAAAAGCAGGAACGTGGAGGCAAGGACGAGGAGCGGAGCCGCCCGAAAGACCGCGCGGTCGGCCGCATCGGGAATGATGTCCTCCTTGATGAGCATCTTCCCTGTGTCGGCCAGCGTCTGCAGGATGCCCCACGGCCCCACCCGGTTCGGCCCCCGCCGGATCTGGATCCGGGCCGCCACTTTGCGCTCGAACCAGATGATGAAGAGCGCGTTCAGCGCGAGGAAAACCGCGGCCGCGACCGCCCATGCCAGCTGCAGGAGCCCGTCCAGGATCACCGGCGGCCAGCCCCGGGCTGCCCAGGACTGGTGCGCCGCCGCGCGCCATCCGTCGAGCAGGACATCGGAGTTGTAGAACAGGTCGTACAGGAAATGCCCCATTCCCCCCGCCTTACCTGTCGATCTCGGGCACCACGAGGTCCAGGCTCCCCATCACCGCCACCAGGTCGGCGATCTTGAGACCCCGGAGAATCTCGGGAAGCGCGCTGAAGTTGGAGAAGCTGGGCTTGCGCATCTTCACCCGGTACGGTTTGCGGGTCCCGTCGCTGACGATGTAGAACCCGATCTCCCCTCTCGGCCCTTCCACGGCGGAGTACACCTCCCCTGCCGGAGGCTCGATGTTTCGCGGCGCCCGCGCCCTGTGGTCGCCTTCGGGAAAACCGTCCATCGCCTGCCGGAGGATCGCGAGGGACTGGCGCATTTCCTCGATCCTCACCCAGGAGCGGTCCCAGGTGTCCCCGTTCCGGCCCACCGGTATCTCGAACTGGAATGACGGATAGACCGAGTACGGCATGTCACGCCGGACGTCGAACGCCGCGTGCGAGGCGCGCAGGCAGGGACCGCTCATCCCGTAGGAGACGGCGCGCTCCCTGTTGATGATTCCGACGCCCCTCGTGCGCGCGACGAAGATGGCATTCTCCACGAGAAGCGTGTCCAGCTCGTTCACGGCTTTTCCAAACCGCGATAGGAACTTCCGGAGCTTCGGGAAGAACTCGCTCGGGAAATCGTGCACGAACCCGCCGACGCGGAAGTAATTCGTGGTGAGCCGCCCGCCCGAGGCCTCCTCGATCATTGCGCCGATTTCTTCACGGTCGCGGAAGGCGTAGAGGAACGGGGTAAAGGCGCCCATGTCCAGCCCGTAGGCCGCGAGCCAGAGCAGGTGGCTGGCGATCCTGTTCAGCTCGGCCATCAGGACGCGCATGTATTCGACCTTCTTCGGCACCTCCAGCCCGAGAAGCCTCTCGACGCCCATGACGTAGGCAAAATTGTTCGCGATGGCCGAAAGGTAGTCGGTGCGGTCCGTGAAGGGGATGATCTGCTCGTAGGTTCGGTTCTCGAAAAGTTTTTCCAAACCCCGGTGAACGTAGCCGATGTGCGGAACGATGTCCTTCACCACCTCCCCGTCCATCGTCACGACGACCCGCAGGACGCCGTGAGTGGCAGGGTGCTGAGGTCCGATGTTCAGGAGGAACTCGTCGGAGGTCGCCTGGGCGGCCGGGAAAGGCGTGACCTCCATCAGGGCACCTCGGGGAGCCGGACGAGGTTGGGGTGCGTGAAATCCTTTCTCAGGGGGTACCCGTCCAGGTCGTCGGGGAGGAGGAGCCTGCGGGGGTCGGGGTGGCCGGCGAACTGCACGCCGAACATTTCCGCCGTCTCCCGCTCGTGCCATTCGGCGGTCCGGAAGATGTCCGAGACGGTCGGGGCCCGGGCGCCGTCTCTCGGCAGGCGCACTCTGACCATCACGGAGGTGCGCGATTCGTGCGAAAACAGCCTGTAGAGAAGCTCCACCACTCCGTCCGCGGGCCGGTCCAGAGCGGATATGAAGACCAGGAAGTCGAAGGCCAGCTCATCCCGCAGAAAGAGCAGGTGCCCGCGCAGCAGGTCCGGCTGCACCGTGACGCTCGGCGCAGGGTCCACGGGCCTGGCTTCGAGGCCCGGAAACCGCTCGCGAAGGGCGTTCCGGATGTCTTCCGCGCTCCTCATCCCTCCCCCGCTGCCGGAAGTCTCACGCTCTGTCCCCGGATCCGCTCCTGCAGGGCCATCAATCCGTGCAGCAGCGCCTCCGGCCGCGGGGGGCAGCCGGGGATGTAGATGTCCACGGGAACGATCTCGTCGACACCGCGCACGATGGTGTAGGAGTCGTAGACGTACGGGCCTCCCGAAATAGAGCACCCGCCCATCGCCACCACGTACTTCGGCTCGGGCATTTGTTCGTAGAGCGTCCGGATCACCGGCACCATCTTGCGAACCACGGTGCCGGCCACGATCATCATGTCCGCGCGGCGCGGCGATGCGGAAGGAACTTCGAACCCGAATCTCGCCCAATCGTAGGTCGACGCGCCGGCCGCCATCATCTCTATCGCGCAGCAGGCCAGGCCGAACGTGAGGGTCCAGAGGGAATTGCTGCGGGACGCGTTGATCGCGGCATCGAGAGATGAGACCAGGATGTTCCCGCCGGGCATGCGCAGGATGAAACTGCGCGGATCGAGCCCGTTCATCAGTCCCACTTCAGCGCTCCCTTTCGCCACGCGTACGCCAGCGCGAGCACGAGGATCCCGAGGAACGCCGCGGCCTCACCGAGCGGGAGCATTCCCTCGATCCGGCGAAAGACCACGGCCCAGGGAAAGAGAAATGCGGCCTCGACGGCAAAGACCACGTAGAGCAGGGCGAAGATGTAGAACCGGACGTTGTAGCGGATCTGCGCGTCCCCGACGGGCTCGTTGCCGCATTCGTACGTGGCGTTCTTCACGCGGTTGGGCCTGAATGGCATCAACAGACGGTTCACCGCGAGCGCAGTCACTCCGAGCAGTATGGCGACGGCAAGGAACACGAGGATCGTTCCATACCCCATCTGCGAACCTCCAGCAACCTTGGATGCGGAAGTCTATTTATATATTACTCAGTTTGTCAAGAATGCTTCCACATCCGTCATCGCCAGAACTGCGGAACCAGCACACGGAGCGCCACCTCTGCCACGAGGCCCAGAAGGAACCACGTGCCGAAGGACCTGGTGTAGAGAAAGGCCTTCGGAGCGAAATATAAAGGCCAGCCGCCTTCGCCGTCCGGGAAGCCCTCCGGCCTCGTTCGAGGTTTTGGCGAGAGGAACGCGGGAAGCTCGCGTATCAAGACGGGCAGCGCAAGGAGCACGAGGGCAGGGGCCGGCGTGAAATATCGCGTCACAACGAGGAAAGCGATGAGAGCGTACGGCGCAAGGAGGAACGCGACGACAAGGTACCGCGCCGCGGCCTCGCCGATCAGCACCGGCAAGGTCCTGATGCCCTTCCCCCTGTCCATTCCTTCCTTGTCGATGTGCTTGCCCAGGATCACGGTGGTCACTCCCAGCGCGTAGGGTGCGCTCCCCCAGATCACCTGCCAGCTCCAGTGCCGGGTAAGCACGTAGTACCCTCCGCCGATCATCAGCGGACCCCACACCGCGAGGACCGATATCTCCCCCATTCCCACGTATTTCAGCGGCCAGGTATAAAGGAGCACGAACGCGGCGCCGATGGCGAAGAGGACGAGGATCATCGGGTCCCAGTCGTCCAGCACGAAGACTAGAAGGGCGCAGGCGATGGCCATTGCGCCGGTCATGCCGAAGTAGCCCAGCAGCTGGCGGGTGGTCATGAGGCCATGGGCGACGGGCTGTGGGCCGTACATGGTGCGGAAATAGTTGTCCTTGTCCACCCCGCGGACGAAATCAGTGTAGTCGTTGAACAGGTTGTTCGACGCATGGCCGAGCACCAGACCGAGGGTCATGAACAGCCAGGGAAGGATTCGAAACCCGCCGTCCCGCGCGGCAAAGAGGCCCGCAATCGCGCTGGATGTCAAGGTCATGACCAGGACGGCTGCGCGTGAGGAGATCAGCCACTTGGAGACCAGGTCGAGTGTTCCCCACGTCTCCTTCGAGACCGAGGGAATCACTCGAAGGGCTTTCTTCCACATTGCGGGGTTCATATGCTCCTCCTTGATCGTATGGTAGGCTAATCTAATCATAATTGCCCGGTTTTTCTTTACTACTAACTGACTGATTCGCTATATTATTGTTCACACGTTGAAAAAGGGCGTCCGGCGGAGAGAGATCTCTTCCGGCCCGGAACCCGGATCCAAATTGGCCCGCGGGGCCCAGGAGGTGTTGTATGCCTTTGTTCATCGACTGGCTGACTCTGCTCCTTCTCAATATGACGGTGGCTTTTGTCCTGTATGCGCTTTTCATGTGGAAATTCATCGAGAAGGATCCAAAGAAGATCATTCCCGGATTCCTGCTGACCGGCGCCATCGCCCTGATCGCCGGCTTCCGCATTGCCTTCAACTGGCCGCTCCCGGGCGCCTACAACATCATCTATGGCGAGCTCAGCGTCCTGTTCGGAGGGCTCCTCTTCATGGCCGGACTTGCGGTGGCCTTCGGCTGGGACCTTCTCACCATCGGGATCTATGCGGTGTTCGGCGGAGCCGTCTCCGTTCTGCTCGGCATAAGGATTCTCAATCTCAACCTGCCACTGCCGCTCCCTGTCGCAGCGGGATTCATCATCACGGGAGCCACCGCGATCCTCACCCTGCCTGCGCTCGCCTTCACGAAGGTGAAATCGCTGAGGATCATCGTCGCCCTCGGAGCGCTCGTGAGCGCCCTGATCTGGGCTTTCTTCGCCTTCTCGGCCTACTGGGAACACATCGAAGGCTTCGCCAAGTGGGCGCCCAAGTAGCGGGGCAACCTGTCAGGGGAGGTCGTGCGCTCATCTTTCCGGCCTCCCCGTGACGGGGCGCGAATGACGGAGCTCGAACGCTTCTCCGCGCCGATCCGAGCAGAGTTCGAAGAAGCCGGACAAAGGCTGGACGACCTGCTGTCCGGGATCACGCGCAACAGCGCTCTGCCCGACCTGTACGTCCGCTATGTCGATCCCCCGGTCCGACATCTCTTTCTCATGGGAGGAAAGCTGCTGAGGCCGCTTCTCGTCCTGCTGTCTGCCCGTGCGGTAGGAGAGCTTGCCCCTCCTGCTTCGCCGGCAGTGGTCCGGGCCGCCGCGGCGGTGGAGCTGATCCACACCGCCTCCCTTGCCCATGACGACATGGTGGATTCCTCCGATGAGCGCAGGCGCGTGCCGAGCCTCCACGTGGCGTATGGGCCCACCACGGCGGTGCTCATTGGTGACCTTTTCTATTCCCGCTTCTTTCAGGAGCTTGCCGGACTCCCCGCAACGGGACCCGAGCTCCGCGTGCGCCTGCTGGAAACCTTCCTTGCCGTCACTGCGCGGATGTGCGAGGGGGAAATCCTCGAGGAACAGATGAGATCGGACGGGCGGGAGCCTTCCTTCGAGGAGTATCTCCACATCACGGAAACAAAGACCGCGGACCTCGTGTCCGCCTGCTGCCGGACGGGGGCCATGCTGAACGGCGCGCCCGAGGGGACCGTGGAAGCCCTCGCCGGGTACGGACGCACACTCGGCCTTCTCTTCCAGATCGCGGATGACCTCGCGGACGGCGACGCGGCGTTCAGCAACCGCCCGCTGCTCGCAATGAAGGCGGACGAATGCCGCCGGACCGCGGAGGCGCTCCTCTTCGCGCTGCCCCGCAACGAGGCGTGGAACATGCTGAGCGAGCTTCCCGGACATATCCTCTCACCGAGCTCCCGCCGATAGATACGCCGCCGCTGGACACGTTCCTCGCCGCGTGCTGTACTCTTCCACCATGCCGTGGACGCCGGCCATCGCTCCCCTGGGGAGCCTCGGCCTGTCAGCCCTCGCGGCCGCGATCCCCCTCGCGGTGCTCTTCGGCCTCCTCGCGTGGGGCCGTCTGCCGGGCTGGGCTCCCGCGGCCTGCGCGGCAGCGGCAGCGTTCCTGGCAGCCGCGGCGGGGTGGGGAATGCCGGCCGGGGCCGCGGCCTCGGCGAGTCTCCAGGGCGCCGCGACGGCTCTCTTCCCCATCATCTGGATCGTCGTGTCCGCTCTCTGGGTGCACGCCCTCGCCGTGGCGTCGGGGCAGTTCGAGGTGATCCGGCGCTCACTGGCCTCCATCACCGGCGACAGGCGTCTCCAGGCCCTTTTCATCGCCTTTGCCTTTGGCGCATTTCTCGAGGGAGCGGCCGGGTTCGGCACGCCCGTGGCGATCTCCGCCGCCATGCTCGTGAGCCTCGGTTTCGAAGCCCGCGCGGCGGCGATTCTCTGCCTCCTCGCCAACAGCGCGCCCGTGGCGTTCGCGGCAGCGGGAATCCCCGTGGCGGTAGCCGCGGGAGTGAGCGGGATCGATGTCGTGACCCTCGGCAGGATCATCGGTCACCAGGTGCCGCTGCTCTCCCTCATCGTGCCCTTCTGGCTCTGCGTGGTGCTGTGCGGATGGAAGCGCAGCCTGGAGGTGCTGCCCGCCCTCCTCGTGGCGGGGCTGCTGATGTCCCTCACCCAGCTTCTCATCTCGCAGTTCAGCGGCCCCTGGACCGCGGGGATCCTGTCGGGCATTGTCACCCTTGCCGGCTTGTGGCTCTTCCTGAAGATCTGGAAGCCCCGCCTCACGTGGGACTTTCCGAAGAGCCGGGAGCCGGGTGCGGAAACGCAGGCGCCGGCCTTGCTACAGGAACGGGCGCCGGAGAGACCGGCGCCTCAGGGATCGGCGCCGAAGGTGTCCGCGCTGGCCGCCCTGCGGGCGTGGCTGCCTTACCTTCTCATGTCCGTCATGGTCCTGTTCTGGAGCCTGGGACCTCTGGTCCCCTTGCTCCGCCGCGGAGACATCTCCTTTGCGTGGCCGGGCCTCGCGGGCGTGAGGTTCAACCTGCCGCTTGCCTCGACGCCCGGCACGGCGATCTTTCTCGCCGCTCTGATCTCAGCCTTCGTCCTGCCCGGTCTGGGACTTCGGAATGCGCTTGTGTGTCTCGCGCAAACCGTCAGAAGGCTGGGCGGCACGATCCTTACCGTCTGCCTGGTCCTGGCCACCGCGTTCGTCATGAACGCTTCGGGGATGAGCGTGACCCTGGGACGCGCGCTCGCCGCCACCGGCGCCCTGTTCCCCCTGTTCTCGCCGTTCCTCGGATGGCTGGGAGTGCTCGTCACCGGGTCCGACACCTCGTCGAACGCGCTGTTCGGGTCGCTCCAGCGCACCACCGCAGATCGGCTCGGGCTGAATCCCGCGCTCATGGTCGCGGGGAATGCATCTGGTGGCGTTGCGGGGAAAATGGTCTCTCCGCAGAGCATTGCCGTCGCCACCGCCTCGGCGCACCTGGAAGGCCAGGAGGGCCGGCTGTTCCGGTCCACCGTGGTTCACTCCCTTGCCATGACCCTCATCATCGGGGGCATCGTCGTCCTGGAAGCGTACGTTCTGCCGGGGTTGGCGCGGTAGGCCGGGCGCTGCGGAGAGGCAGCGCAGCGGCGCGCCTCTTTCAGGCCTCCGAAATCCTTGACTTTTCCAGGGCGGGATCATATCGTAGGCGGCGCCGATTCAGAGAACGTTTGCTCCGCCAAATCCGCCTTCGGCCGGCGCGAATCCGCCTTCGATCGGCGCCAAGGAGACTTCAAATGACGACACTCGGAGTTCTGGTGGGCAACAGGGGCTTTTTCCCAGCCGAGCTCTGCGAGCAGGGGCGCAAGACCGTCCTTGCGGTGCTGAAAGAGGAAGGCCTCGATGCTGTTGCCCTCACTCCGAAGGACACGAAGTACGGCTCCGTGGAGTCCCTGGCGGATGCAAGGAAATGCGCAGAGCTCTTCAAGGCGAACAGGGACAAGATCGACGGCATCCTGGTCACACTTCCGAACTTCGGCGACGAGCGCGGCATCGCGGACGCGCTGCGGCTGTCCGGCCTTGACGTGCCGGTTCTCATCCACGCATTTCCCGATGAGCCGGGACGGATGGCCATTGAGCACCGCCGGGACAGCTTCTGCGGCAAGATGTCCGCCTGCAACACCCTCGCCCAGTACGGCATCCGCTACAGCCTCACCTCCCAGCACACCATGGACCCCGAGTCCGCCGAGTTCCGCCATGACCTCGCCTCTTTCGCGGGAGTCTGCCGTGTCGTGAAGGGGCTTCGGAGGGCTCGGTTCGGTCAGATTGGCGCCCGGCCCGCCGCCTTCCTGACCGTGCGCTACAGCGAGAAGCTCCTGGAGCGAACGGGGATTTCCGTTGAAAGCGTCGATCTTTCCGAGCTGTTCGGGAAGGCCTGGAGCCTCAAGGACAAGGACTCCACCGTTGTGTCGAAGCTCGACGAGATCAAGGGCTACGTCCGCACGACAAGGGTTCCCCGCGAGTCGCTTACGCGCATGGCGAAGTTCGCCGTGGTCCTGGAGCAGTACGTGGCCGAGCACGATCTGGCCGGCACGGCCATCCAGTGCTGGACTTCAATGGAGGAAAACTTCGGCGTCGTCCCGTGCACGGCCATGAGCATGCTGAGCAACGCCCTGCTGCCCAGCGCGTGCGAGACGGACGTGACCGGGCTGGTGGGCATGTACGCCATGATCCAGGCGTCCGGCAAGCCCAGCGCTCTGGTGGACTGGAACAACAACTACGCCGACGACCCTGACAAGTGCGTTCTCTTCCATTGCAGCAACCTCCCCCAGGACCTCTTCGGAAAGAAGGGGGTCATGCAATATGGGGAAATCCTTGCCGGCACGATCGGACGGGAGAAGACGTACGGCACAATCGGCGGCAGGATCCGGCCCACGGACTTCACCTACTGCCGCGTCTCCACAGACGACGCCGCCGGCCGTATCCGCGCCTACGTGGGTGAGGGGGAAACCACCCGGGACCCCATCGCGACATTCGGCGGTTACGGCGTCGCGCGCATTCCGCGGCTCCAGGACCTCCTGCGCCAAATTTGCGCGGGCGGGTACGAGCACCACGTGGCGATCAATCCCTCGCGCGTGGCCGGGGTGGTCCAGGAAGCCTTCGCGCGGTACCTTGGCTGGGATGTCTACAATCACGACCGCATCGCCGCGGCGTGAAACGGGGAGGAGCCAGTGGCAAGAGACACGCTGATCATCGGGATCGACTTCGGCACGGACTCCGTGCGCGCCGTGCTCATCGATTCCCAGTCTGGCAGGGAGCTGGGAAACGAGGTCGCCTACTACAGGCGCTGGGGGGCGGGGAAATACTGCGACCCGGCGAAAAACATGTTCCGCCAGCATCCTCGGGATTACATCGAAAGCATGGAATCCTGCGTGAAGGGAGCCCTGAAGAAGCTTGGCGCAAAAGCCGGAAAAAGGGTGGCGGCCATCGGCATCGACACCACGGGATCCACACCCTGCGCCGTGGACCGCTCGGGAACGCCCCTGGCCCTCACGGCGGGATTCGAGGAAAACCCCGATGCCATGTTCGTCCTGTGGAAGGACCACACGGGCGTGAAGGAGGCGGAGCTCATCAACCGGACCGCCCGTGGATGGGGAGGAACCGACTTCACGAAGTACGAGGGCGGAGTCTATTCCTCGGAGTGGTTCTGGTCGAAGATCCTCCACGTCCTGCGCTCCGACAGCAAGGTGCGCGCGGGCGCATTTTCCTGGGTCGAGCACTGCGACTGGATGCCGGCGCTCCTCACCGGGACTACGGATCCCCTCACGCTCAAAAGGAGCCGCTGCGCCGCGGGACACAAGGCGATGTGGCACACCGACTGGGACGGCCTCCCTCCCGAGGCGTTCCTCGTGAAGATCGATCCGCTGCTGCGCGGACTGCGGGCGCGCCTGTTCAAGGACACGCATACCTCTGATCAGAGCGCCGGCGGGCTCACCGAGGAATGGGCGAAGCGGCTGGGCCTGCAGCCGGGGATCGCCGTCGCCGTGGGCGCGTTCGACGCGCACATGGGCGCGGTCGGCGGAGGCATCTCCGACCGGACGCTTGTGAAAATCATGGGCACCTCCACCTGCGACGTGCTGGTGGCCCCGCGGAAGGCAATCGGCTCCAAGTGCGTTGCCGGAATCTGCGGACAGGTCGACGGCTCGGTTATCCCGGGTATGGTCGGCCTGGAAGCCGGCCAATCGGCGTTCGGTGACGTGTACGCGTGGTTCAAGGACCTGCTGGCATGGCCGCTGCACGGCGCGGCCGCGGGCGCCCGGGGCGCGAAGGCGGCGTCACTTGCCCAGGCGCGCCGGGACATCGAGGACGAGATACTGGACAGGCTCGCGGCCGAGGCAGCGGAGGTCGATCCCGGGGAGTCCACCGTCGCCGCGCTGGACTGGTTGAACGGCCGGCGAACGCCCTTTGCCGATCAGACCTTGAAGGGTGCCGTCGTGGGACTGACGCTGGGAACGACCGCCCCGAAGATCTTCCGTGCCCTGGTGGAGGCGACGGCCTTCGGGTCCCGCGCCATCGTCGAGCAGTTCCGCAAGGAGGGTGTGCCGATCAACGCGGTGATCGCCCAGGGGGGAATTGCGCGGAAGAGCCCCTTCGTGATGCAGGTCACGGCGGACATCCTCGGCATGCCCATCCGCGTCGTCGCCTCGGACCAGGCCTGCGCGCTGGGCGCCGGCATGCTCGCGGCAGCCGCGGGCGGAGTCTACCCGTCGGTGTCCGAGGCCCAGAAACGGATGGGCAGCGGCTTCGACAAGGTCTACAGGCCGGACCGGGCCCGCTCATCGCACTACCAAGGCCTGTACCGTCGGTACACCGAGCTCAGCAAGAGCCTCGAGCCGCTCTTGAGGACACTCTGAGGATTCTCATGAAGGCCCCGAGAAAGGCATTGACGAGAACCGCCGACGGGAGGCGCCTGCAGCGCCTCCGCCAGGAGGTCTACCGCGCGAACATGGACCTGGCGGCGCGTGGGCTTGTCGTCTCGACGTTCGGCAATGTCTCCGGCATCGACCGCGAGATCGGGCTCATTGCCATCAAACCCAGCGGCGTGGAGTACGACGACCTCGCGCCCGGCAACATGGTCATCCTCGACCTCGACGGGAAGAAAGTGCAGGGAGAGCTGAATCCCTCCTCCGACACGAAGACGCACGTGCGGCTCTACCGCGAGTTCAGCGGGATCGGGGGCGTGGTGCACACGCACTCCCGTCACGCCACCGCCTGGGCCGAAGCGAAGAGGCCCCTTCCCTGCCTGGGCACCACGCATGCCGACTACTTCCACGGCGAAGTCCCCTGCACCGCCGTGATCACGGACGAGCAGATCCGCAAAGATTACGAAGAGGAGACGGCCGTTCAGATTCTCGAGGCGTTCCGCACAATCGACTACCGCGCGATGCCCGCCGTTCTCGTCGCCTCCCACGGCCCGTTCACCTGGGGCAAGGACGCGGCCGAGGCCGGTTATCACGCGTGGATGCTCGAGTTCGCGGCCGAGATGGCCGCAATGGCCGTGATGATCAACCCGCGGATCCGCGGAGTGAAGCAGTCCCTCCTGGACAAGCATTTCTTCAGAAAACACGGGAAGAACGCGTACTACGGACAGGGCGGGGGACATGGCTAAGACGAAGGTCGGGATTGTCGGCTGCGGAAACATAAGCGGAATCTATTTCTCCAACCTGGCGAAAAAATTCGAAAACGTGGAAGTGGCGGCCGTGGCGGACCTCGTGCCCGAGCGCGCGAGTGCAAAGGCCGCCGAGCACGCCGTCCCGCGCGCGTGCTCCGTGGAGGAGCTGCTTGCGGACCCGCACATCGAGTTTGTTCTCAACCTGACCGTCCCGCTTGCCCATGCGGAAGTGACGCTCCAGGCCATCGCCGCGGGCAAACACGTCTTCACCGAAAAACCTCTCTCGGTCTCGCTCCGCGATGGTGAGCGCATCCTTGCCCTGGCGCGGAAAAAGGGCGTGCGCGTCGGATCAGCCCCGGACACGTTCCTGGGCCCCGGAATCCAGACCTGCATCCGGCTCATCGACGAAGGGGCCATCGGCCTGCCGGTCGCAGCCTCGGCGTTCATGACCTGCCATGGGCACGAGGCGTGGCACCCGGACCCCGCCTTCTATTACGCACAGGGCGGCGGCCCCGTCTTCGACATGGGACCGTACTATTTCACTGCGCTCATCGCGCTCCTGGGCCCGGCCCAGAGGGTGTGCGGATCGGTGAAGCGGACCTTTCCCCGAAGGTCCGTGGGTTCCGGACCGAAGGCTGGCCAGGTCATAAACGTGGAAGTGCCCACCCATGCCGCAGGCACGATCGACTTCGCGATCGGCGCGGTGGCATCGTTCGTCATGTCGTTCGACGTGTGGCATGCCGAGCTTCCGCGCATCGAGATCTATGGAAGCGATGGGTCGCTGAGCGTGCCGGATCCGAACACGTTCGGCGGGCCCGTCAGGATCAGGGGCGCTGAGGACGCCGAGTGGCGGGACGTGCCTGTCCCCGCGGCTTTCGCGGAGAACTCGCGGGGCCTCGGGCTCTCCGAGATGGTCGATGCTCTTCGGGAAGGCCGGCCGCACCGGGCATCCGGGGCGCTGGGGCTTCACGTGCTGGAGATCATGCACGCAGTGCACGAGGCCTCGAGCGCGGAACGCTACTCGACGCTCAGGTTCCCCGTCGGCAGGCCCGAGCCGTTCCCCGCCGCCGCGGAAGACGCTGCGGATTGAGAGAAGTCAAGGAGGGCCCCGATGCAGTGGTTCGGCAGGCGCCGAGAGGTAAGTCCGGACGAGTTCTGGCGGCAGACCGCGGCGAAGCGGGGCGGGGAGATCGGATTCCTCACTTTCGCCACGCTCCTGGGCCGTTCATCCGACCAGCCCCTCGAGCTTCCAGGGCTGCTTTACATGGTGGGGGACACGGTGTGGTTCGAGGATTTCGAGCGTGACAACTGGCTGGCAAAGATCATGGGGGGCCGGAAGCAGTTCGAGAAAACCGAGATCTCCTTCGCGCGGGGGGAAGTCCGGACAACCCAGCTCGTCTCGCGCTCCGGCGCGGCTCGTTGCATCGCGGGAGCCGTTGCGCCGGAGAAGCTCAAACCCGTCTCCGCCGTCAGCCGTATCCTCTCAATACCGATCGTCCAGGTGTCCCTGTCCAACGAAACGTCCCTGTTCTTCGACATGATCCGCCGGGACGAGTTCATCGACCTGTTCTCTCTCAACGCGGACGCTGCGCCTCCGCGGCAATGATCTCGGATCGCGCGGCACCTGATCCCGCAAGCCCCACGCCGAAGGCACT
>JBEKTX010000034.1:0-18658 GCA_049515615.1 Spirochaetia bacterium | reverse complement strand
GAAGGCGCTCGCCGGCGGATATGAGAAGGCATAGAGAAGAGCCCGGCCTCAGATTCCTCTTCTGGAGGACCGACTTTGTCGGCATCGCCATGATCGTGACCGGGGCCTTCTTCCTCCTTGTGAACTTCAAGGTCATTCCCGCGAGCGACTTTGTCGTGCCCCGTGTCCTCGGGATCCTGTTCACAATGATCGGCCTCATCTTCCTCTTCTTCTCCGGGGCGGGCAGGTGGCTGACATGGTTCGTGATCCCTGCCGGCGCGTTCCTCACCCTCGGCATCGTGACGCTGGTCTTCGGGTGGAACAGGTTCTTCAGCACGGACGCGGCGAGCCTCTTCTCCCTCGGCTTCGGGCTGACCTTTCTCACGCTGTTCTATTTCCGGCGGGGCCACTGGTGGGTGCTCATCCCGTCCGGGGTCTTCATCGGGCTTTCCATCTGGGTGGAGATGCTCAGCAATGTTCCCGTCATCGGGTGGCACCCCATCGCGCCTCTGCTCTGTCTCGGCATCTCCTTCTTCGTGATCTGGCTCTACTCGGTGCAGAAGCAGCGCATGAAATGGAGCCTTCTCGTGGGCGCGCTTATCGTGAGCGCGTCGTTCCTGTACCTGCTGGGCATCCTGCTCGCCCGCTGGAGCATCCTGTGGCCGGTGATACTGCTCCTCGCCGGACTTCTCTTCCCGCTGTGGGTGATGGTCGCGGGGCGCAGGTCGAGGGGGGAAGAGTGATCGCGGCCCGGAAAGCCCGCTGGGAAGCACACTGCCGCCGCTGCGGGCTGTGCTGCTACGAGAAGGAGTACCGCGGGAGCTCCGTGGTGACGAACTTCAACCGACCCTGCCCGCACCTGGACCTCTCGTCGCGGCTGTGCACCGTCTACGAGAGCAGGTTCGAGACCTGCGCACAGTGCAGGAAGATGACGATCCTGCACGCGATGTTCGTCCCGTGGCTGCCGTCGAGCTGCGGCTACGTCCAGCACTACCGCCCGCGAAGAACATCGGGCACGAGGCGGCTCGCGTGACCAGCTAGTACTTGAACGCGCTTTCGCCGATGAACTCTCGGAGAATCGAGGTGGCAGGCACCCAGCGCGGGTGCAGGGGCGCAAAGTTGGATAGGAAAGAGAGGAGCATCCGCGCCTCCTGGTATTCGGGAGCGTCCGGCTTCACCGATGCCAGGAGAGGATCCGCGTACACCTTGAGCACCGCCAGCTCGTAATCGAGGGCGGAATTGAATGCGGAATCAGCCCCATTCTGGAAAGGGAAGATATTCCTGTCCTCGCCGCGTCTCACCGAAGGCCACATCGTCAGGGTCTGCAGCGCGGAGTGCCCGCGGAACTGGCTGTCCCGGACAATCCTGCGGATGAGCCGGTTGTCCGTTGTGGGGATCCGGTTGTGGTCGTCCAGGTTGAGCTGGGTGAGGGCGGAAACGTAGATCTTGTGCTTGTTCTCCCTCGGCACGAGGGGCGTCAGGGCGTCGTTCAGACCGTGGATGCCTTCGAGAATGAGGATGGCCCTCTCGGGCAGCCGCGTTTTCCGGCCTTCCGGCTTCCGCGCCCCAGCTTGAAAATCGAAGACCGGGGTTTCCACTTCTTCGGCCCGCAGGAGGCGCACGAGGGTGTCGTTGAGAAGCTCCACGTCGAGTGCGTCGAGAGATTCGAAATCGGGTTTCCCTTCTTCGTCCTTTGGAGTCAGGTCGTGCGGTTTATAGTAATCGTCCAGGGAAATCGTGACCGGATTGCGGCCCACCACGCGGAGCTGGATCATCAGCTTCTTTGAAAAAGTGGTCTTGCCCGACGAGGAAGGGCCGGCAATCAGGACGACCCTCACCTGGTCTCGCATTGCATTGATGCGGTCAGCGATTTCGGCGATCTTCTTGTCCTGCAGAGCCTCGGCGACCTGGATGAAATCCTGGATTCCTCCCTGCCGGGTCAGCTCGTCCAGCCTCCCCACGCTCCCCACCTTCAGGATTTTTCCCCAGTTCTTGTATTCCCTGTATATGGAAAAGAGCACGGGGTTTTCCTCGAACTCCCCCATGTGCAGGGGATCCTCCGCGGCAGGGTAGCGGAGAAGGAATCCCGGCGGGTAGTTCTTCAACGCGAATGCGGAGAGCACTCCCGTCGACGGCACCAGCGGTCCGTGAAAGAGATCGAGAAAACCGTCGCAAGAATGCACGGCGATAGCCGGATCGTTCCGGTTCTGAAGGAGCAGGAGTGTATCCGGCTGGTGGTGCTTTTGAAAATAGTAAATCGCTTCCTGATAGGAAAGGGGAAGCGATCGGATGGGCAGGTCCCGTGCAACGATCCCCCGCATCTCCGCTTCGATCTTCACAAGATCGTCGAGGGGGACGGATTCCATCCCGTCGAAGTGGTAGAAGTATCCCTGCCCGAGGGAATGCCCGACGATGAGACGCCGCTTCGGAAAAATGCGCGGCGCGGCCATCGAAAGCAGGAAGCAGAGAGACCGGCGGTAGATGGCCAGGCCCTGGCGGCTGCCCAGCGCGACGGGCCCGATCGTGCAGTTCACGGCCAGTGCATGCTGGAGTTGAACCACCTCGTTGTTGACCAGGACGGCCACGAGCGGCAGCGCCGTGCGGGGGAACGCGGGATCCGCGGCGGCTTCTCCGGCGGTCGTGCCGGCAGGAAGCTCCTTCGTCTGTCCGCCCGGGAAGGTCACCCGGACGTTCAAGTGAGATCCTTCACCTGCTGCGCCTCGTCGGCGGTGAGAACGCCGGCTATGGTGAGGCCTTCCGTGTCGGACACCTGGACCTGCGGGGGATCGACGAGCTTCTTGCCGTCGGGATCGAAAACCACCCGCACGATGGGACATCGCGGCTTGATGGGATCGGTCTTCACGACTATTCCCCTGCTGTTGTTCGAGAGCAGCACCGCGGTGCCGACGGGGTAGACCGACAGTGTATAGACGAGGGCTTTGAGGATTTTTTCGTCGTACTGTTTCCGGTTCTTCTGCGCCAGGTCCCTGATTGTCGCATGCCCGTCCAGCGTGCCGGGCCGGTAGGGCCTGCGCGAGAGCATTGCGTCGTAGGAGCAGACAACCGCGAGGATGAGCGCGTAGTCGGTGATCTTCGGAGCGGCAAGGGCGCGGGGGTAGCCGGAGCCGTCGATCCTCTCATGGTGTTCCAGCACGGCCAATGCGACGTTTTCCGGCGCGGAGAATCCCTTGAGGATGCGGTAGCCGAGCAGGGTGTGCGTCGACATCGCCTTGCGTTCCTCCGGGCTCAGGGACTTGGACGTGCGCCGCAGCTCCTGCGGGAGCTTCAGCATTCCGATCTCGTGCAGCAGGCAGGCCTGGCCGAGCTCGATGAGCCGATGGGGCGGCGCCTTCATGTAGTCACCGATTGCAAGGGCGAGGATGGTGGTGTTGACCGCGTGCGTGATCATGTAGCGGTCGCCCTCGGCGCTCACGTCGAGAAAACGCAGGAGGAAGTCGCGGCTCTCGTGGACGATCTGGATCGCCTTCTTGATCCACTCTGTGACCTGGGCGAGGTTGAGCAGCCCTTCGAGTGTGTACCTCGCGAAAAGCGTGTCCGTAAAGGTGGTGAACTCCGCGTGGAATTTCTGGGCGGCTTCCACCTGCGCGTTCTGCTGGATATCCTCGTCGATTGTCTGAGGCGCCATGCTCACGGTGTTCGCTTTCGAAAGGTAGCCCGGCACGTCCTTGGCCTTCCCCTCCGTGGCCACCTGCGTGTACCTCCACTTCTGGAGCCGCTTCAGCAGCTCCGGAGTCACCGGGGAGTCAGGGGTGAGGAGTATATAGTTCGTATCGAGGTACACCGGCTCGTCGAAGTAGGTGCCGGGCACCAGGCTCGACAGCGGAATGCTTTTCATTTCCGCAATTCCTTCCGATGGGCCCCTCCGGGGGCGCGGCCGCCGGGCGCGGCTTTGCCCGTTTGACGGGAGGTTCAGATTGCCCTACTATGTCAACCCTATTATAGGGGAATTCCATGAAAATGAAAGCCATATTTCTCCTCCTGAACGCGGTGCTGGGAGTCGCGTTCCTCGTGATCTTTCTCTCGCCGCTTTTCCTGGTGGGAGGGGACTGGTTCAGCCTTTTCTGGATCCGCAACTGGCCCATCGCCATTGTTTTCATCCTGACACTCGGCGCCGTCGACGCCTATTTTCTCCTGAACTGGAAGCTCTTCAGTGGATTGGAGAGGGAGAACTGGGGGGAGGTAGCCGGGTTCCTGGAGGACAGGATTTTCAAACGAGGGTGGATCTCAGCCGCCCGCGTCAGATTGCTTTTGAACACCTACCTCGTCACCTCGAACACCGAGGGGATCCTCGCTCTGGAGGTTTATCTGACAGGGAAAAGGCCCGGGATCATCCCCAGGTTCAGCCTGCCCTTTGGAATTCCTCATCTGCTCTCGAAGGAGCCGAAAGACGCTGAGGCATGGTTTCGCGGAATGCTTTCGCGTCCCCGACTGGCGGACAGGGACTGGGTGAGCTGGAACCACGCCTTCAGTCTCCTGCAGAATAGGGAAAGCGATGCGGCGCGCACCGAGCTTTCCGCGCTCGTCGAGCGCGTCTCGGATCCTGTGCTTCTGCTCCTGACGATCTATCTCCTCGACGTGCTGGCCCGGAATGACGCGGCGGTGGAATCCCAGGTGACTTCGAAGCGGGACGTGTTGAAGGCCGGGCACACGCCTGCCTCCTTCCAGAAGGCGATCGAAAAATCGGGCGCCAACATCCAGGTTGTCGTGCTCTCCCGGCTGCTCCAGGACGCCACGCGGTGGCTGTTTGCCGGCGCGCCGGCGCCCACCGCCGCGGAGGAAATCGTGCACTGATCAGGGATCGAAGATGTTTCGCTGCTCGGTGAGCGTGACGAACCCGAAGTCGTTGAAGGTGCGGATCAGAACCGGCGTCCAGATGCATTGGGACCAGTAATATCCGAAGCAGCAGAGGGCGCCGACGAACGCCGACTCCAGCCAGAGACCCTGGCGTCGGGAGGAGACGACCACAACCATCGCGGAGAGCGCCGTGGAGATCACCACCGCTGTGAACGGACCCCAGATGCCGGCGAGTACCGTGAAGAAGACTCCCCTGTAGAACAACTCCTCGGACGGAGCATGGAAGAACAGGAGCACGATCTGGGAGAGGACGAAGCTCTTTCCGACCTTGCCAGCCTTCAGGAGCGCATGCCTGTTCCAGAGGATGTGGAATATCATGCACGCGATGCCGACGCCGGCGCCCGTGAGCAGGCCGCGGCCGTTCGGGAGGAGCATTGCCGGCTGGAGCGCGGCAATGATCGTGATGCCATATCCGATCTGGATGATGCGCACGATGGAATCGATGAACAAGTTCTTGAATGAGTAGGGGAGGGCCCACATGTGGATGAGGAGCCCGAGAGAGAGAATGACCAGATCGAGCACGCGCTCCTACCGCCGGCGGCTGACGAAAAGCGAGATGCTGCGGTCGTACGTGCGCTCCTCCTCGCGCGTGAAGAGGCATCCGGGCAGCTCGCTGCTCGCGCGGTGGTACGCGATGCATTGGCAGCACATGCCGTGTCGGGAACATCCGTCGTACGTGCAGGTGCACATCGTGTCATTTCGCGCCTGGTTCATGCAGTCCATTCGTCTGTATGTACCCGTTTCACGGCCCGAATGCAAGCTCTGCACCCGGTAGTCGAGAGTTGCCCCCCGCGGCAGCCCCCGCGTTGACAGGATGCGGTGCGTGCCGCACCATGACGCCGCCGTGAACAAGAGACACGCGCTTGCATTCCTCGCGCTCTTTCTCCTGCTCGCCGCCGGGGTGATCCTTGGCGTGGGAATCGGGGCGGTCCCGGTATCTCCGGCATCCCTCATCCAATTTCTCCTGGTGAAGCTTGGTCTCAGCCCGCTGCCCCTCCCGGACGAACGCGACATCACCATACTCCTCCTCCTGCGACTGCCGAGGGTCGTCGCGGCGATGCTCGTCGGATCCTCCCTGGCCACGTGCGGCGTCGTCATGCAGGGACTGTTCCGCAACCCGATGGCCAGCCCCGAGATCCTGGGCCTCTCCGCCGGCGGCAGTCTTGGCGCGGTGGTCGCGATTACCGCGGGTCTCGCATCCGGATCGCTCTTCGCGATCCCCGCGTTCACTATTGCCGGAGCGATGCTCGCCGCCGCGATCATCTACCTGTTGTCCTCCACTCGGGGCACGACCTCGCTTCTGTACATTGTCATCGCCGGCATGGCCATCTCCTCACTGTTCGGCGGGCTGATTTCGGCGCTCCTGCTTTTCTCACGCGAATACCAGATCAGCCAGTTCATCTTCTGGACCATGGGCGGGCTGGACGGACGGACCTGGCGGCATGTCCTGTTTTCCGCGCCTGTTCTCGTGCCGGGCATGATCGTGCTCTCATTCTTTGCGCGTGAGCTGAACCTGTTCACCCTCGGGGAGGAGGAGGCGCTCTCCCTCGGCATGCGGGTGGAAATCACGAAGCGCGCCCTTCTTGCGATCGTCGCGGCGGTCACGGGAGTCGCCATCGCGGTGAGCGGACCCATCGGGTTCATCGGCCTTCTGATTCCCCACCTTCTGCGCTTCATCGTCGGCCCCGATCATCGGGTCCTCCTGCCTGCCTCGGCCCTCGGGGGCGCGCTGTTCCTCGTCCTCTGCGACCTGCTTGGCAGGGCCCTTTTCCCGCCGTTCGAGATCCGGGTGGGCATCATCACGGCGATCCTCGGAAGCCCGTACCTCCTCAGCCTCATCGTCCGCATCCAGAAGCGGAATGCCGTGGGGGCGCGATGAGCGCCGTGTTCCTCCAGGCGCGCCGGCTGACGTGGGCAGTGGCGAACACCACGATCGTGGACAGCCTCGACCTCGGGGTCGAGCGGGGAGAGCTGGTCGGCGTCATCGGACCAAACGGGGCCGGCAAGACCACTCTGCTGCGTCTCCTTGCCGGGATCCTGCTCCCTACTGCCGGTGAAGTCCTGCTCGACGGCAAGGGAATCGGCGGCATGGAAAGCCGAAAGCGTGCGCGGCTGGTCTCCTTCATGACCCAGGACAATTCGCAGGCATTTCCCTTCACCGTGATGGAAATACTCCTGATGGGCCGTTATCCGCACCTGGGCAGGTTTCAGAAGGAAAGCGCCGAAGACCTCGAAAGGGCGAAGCGGATGCTTTCATACGTCGGTCTCACGACGGTGGAGCAACGCGGATTCAGCGGCCTGTCGGGCGGCGAGCGCCAGCTTGTCCTCTTCGCAAAGGCCCTTGTGCAGGACACGGACGGCCTGCTGCTTGACGAGCCCAGCTCGAGCCTGGACATCCACCATCAGGACCGGATCTTCTCCATGGCGCAGGAGCTCGCCCGCGAGGGCAGGGCGGTGATCGCCTCCGTGCATAATCTCTCGGTGGCGGCGCAGTACTGCTCGCGCCTCGTTCTCCTGGAAAGAGGGCGCATCGCGCGCGACGGCCGCCCCGAACAGGTTCTCCGCAGCGAAATCCTGGACCGGGTCTACGGCATCCGCACGATGGTCTCACCCAGCCTGGCAACGGGAAGTCTCACGGTCACCGTCGTGCCGCAGGACAGGGGCGCCCAGGGGATGCGGGTTCATCTTATCGGGGGGGCCGGGAGCGCGGTGAACCTTACGCGGGAGCTGTATCGGCTCGGTTGTTCACTCACCGGTGGAATCGCGCATGAATACGATTCAGACGAGAAATTGTGGAGGAGTCTCGGCATCAGGTGCATCTCGGTCGGCGCGTTCTCACGCATCACTGACGAACAAGTGCGGGGAGCAGCTCAATTTGTCGAGGAGGCGGATCTGACGATTCTCTGTTCGTTCCCGGTCGGTCAGGGCAACCTGGGCAATCTCAGGCTCGCGGCACTCGCCCCTCGGCTCGTCGTCCTGAGGCCGGGTCCTGAGGAAGTGCCCCGGACGTTTTTCTCACCGGAAGGCAGGAGCCTCTTCGAGCAGGTGTGCGCGGGCTCCCGTGTGCTGGATCACGACGGGATTCTCGCGGAATTGATGGTGGCCGGGCATGGCTCCGCGCCCCCCTGACCAACGCGCGTTAATCGCCGAGCTGCTTTTCCTGGTACTCGAGGAATTTGTCGATCGGTTCGTTGTCCGCGAGGTAGCCCAGCTCCATGGCGATCTCGCCGAACAGCCTCTCGTCGCCTGACTGCTGGTGATTGATCACCACAGTGACCTGCGATGAGGACATCGCGCCGATGCCGACCAGGTACTCCCCGATTTTCTCAGCCATAGACCCTCCTGATAGTATACTGCCGGAGACGGGGGTCGAACCCGTATGATCCCTGCGGATCAGGGGATTTTAAGGCCGTTTTCGTTTCCCCACCCCGATGCCCCTATGTACCCAAATGTACTATCAATATAGACTTGCTGTAACTGAGTATTTCTGAGTATGTCGAAAAAGATGGAGAAAAGGGCAGTGCTTCTCAGAAATCATCTCAGTCTTCCGGGGCGGCAAGCATGACCACTGGGGGGCCCACCGCGGAGCCGGGCGACTCGGGCTTGTGGGGGCCATCTTCAGGAGCACCGGCAGGCTGGCGGCAGGAAGCTCGCGCTTGAGCGCCACCAGGGCCGCCTCGGTCTCGGCGTCCAGAGCTCGGGTTGTCCCCCGATCGCAGCGCACCCTCGGCTGCAGGGCCTCTACCCGTGAACCGCCTCTCTCGTAGAGGGTGAGCCAGTGCAACACCGTCGAGCGCGAGATGAAGCTGCGCGGGGAGCCGGGGATCTCCCAGCTCTTGGCCACGATCCCCCGGATCAGCTCTTCGCGCTCGCCCCAGCTCATGCCCTTGCGGGCGACCAGCGAGCTTATGACTCCGAATCGAAACAGTGCGACTTTCTCACGGCCTTCGTTGTCCATGGCGACCTCCCGAGGAGGCACGCTATGACATCGCCGCAGCCACTGTCACCGCAAAGATCCGGTGGGGATCGTAGCTCAGGGGCTCCTGACAACGAAATCGCATCGAACGCGTGGCCACCAAGACCCCCTGCGCCTGCAGGTCTTCCAACGAGCTCGCAGATCCCGTCACGTGACGCTGACTTTGGAAGCCGTGCCACCAGTACTGCTGGCGCTGGCGGCTGATCTCGGCGGGCCACCTGCGGCTCCCTGACCCAGCGTTCGAATGTCTCGTTCCAGGAATCCACGCTCCACATGTACGGATCGTTCGGCCTCTCGAAGCGGCAGATCGCCTTGAACCTCTCCTGCGCGGTCATACTCAACCACTCCTTCCTGTCGACCGTGTTACTCCTCGGTCATCTCCTTCAGCTTCAGCATCGTCGCCCAGTTGCGCGATGTCACCCTGTCGCCAAGCGCCTTGCTCACCGCCGCGTTGAGCTTGCTCGCGATCACGCCCTGGGGCATCCACATGTACACCGCGCGAGCCGCGCCTTTCGCCGCGGCCCCTCCTGTGGCGGCCGCTCCCGCTGCCAGCGCAATCCTCTCCTTGCCCCAATCCTTCCGGGCGATCTCCTCGAGCTTCTCCCGATCCGCCGGGTCCGACAGGATCCCTGCGAGCAGCCGCGAGGGATTGTCAGCAATCTTGCCCAGAGGGTTTTCCGCCACCACCTCGGCGAGCTCTTCGGCGCTGATCACCGTAACCCGAGCGGAGACGCCCAGCTTCGTCTCCATCGCCTTCTGGATGCGCAGCGCCGCCGCGCGAGGCTCAGCCCTTGGGGCGGAGAACACGACGTTGCCGCTGTTGAGCAGGGTGCGCACTTCGCTGTAGCCCAGCTCCTCCACCAGCGCGCGAAGCTCCGCCATGGCCACGCGCTTTGCGGTTCCCACGTTGATGCCGCGAAGGAGCGCGATGTATCTGCCTGCCGCCATGTTTCTCTTCTCTTCGAGCGTGCGCCGCCCGAGGGGTGCCTGTGGGAAAGGTAACATAGGGGGCATGGCTGCAAAGGACATTTGAACCTGGCCGGGAGCGGCCCCGCCATAAAGCGCTTCAACAACGGTGGCGCTCTTTACAGCTCCCGCGGCTTCAGGCTACCGTCGATCACAGGAACGGAGGCGTTGTGAAAGAGTGGATGGCCGGCGTTCAAGAATTGGAAGACGGGCTGAGCGAACCGACTCCCGGAGTCATCGAGGCGCTGGCAGGCATCAAGGGTGACATCATCGTCCTGGGCGCCGGGGGGAAAATGGGACCAAGCCTCGCGAGGATGGCCCGGCGTGCCTCCGAAAAAGCAGGAGTGAAGCGGAGGGTTGTCGCGGTTTCGCGATTCACCAACGCGGCTAGTGTGTCTGGACTGGAGAAGGCCGGCGTTGAGCCCATCTCCTGCGATCTCCTGGACGAAGACAAGGTGTCCACGCTGCCGGATGCACCCAACGTCATCTACATGGCGGGCATGAAGTTCGGCACAACGGGAAACGAACCGATGACGTGGGCGCTGAATGTCTTGCTTCCCGGCATCGCCTGCCGCAAATATCGCGGGAGCCGGATCGTGGCTTTTTCCTCTGGAAATGTCTATGGGCTCGTCCCGGTGGCGTCGGGAGGCTCCACGGAAGCGGATGAGCCGAGACCGGCGGGGGAATACGCCTGGAGCGTGCTCGGACGCGAGCGGATCTTCCAATACTTCTGCGGCGCGCACAAAACTCCGGTCGTCCTCATCCGCCTCAATTATGCCTGCGAGCTGCGCTACGGAGTGCTGGTGGACATCGCCCGCCAGGTGCATGCGGGCCTACCGGTGAACCTTGCCATGGGATGGCTGAACACCCTCTGGCAGCGGGACGTCAATGCGATGGCGCTGCAATCTATTTCGCAGGCGGCCGTCCCCGCGCGCATTCTGAACCTCACGGGGCCGGAGATGCTCCGGGTGAGGGATGTGGCGGAGCAATTCGGGAAGCTCATGGGCAAACCCGTTTCATTCGAAGGAGAAGAGTCGGCCTCTGCGCTCCTCAATAATGCAGGCGCGGCGTATGCGCTTTTCGGATTGCCGGTGGTGAAGGCTGAATCCCTGATCGAGGGGGTGGCTAACTGGGTCATGCGCGGCGGCGAAAGTCTCGGGAAGCCAACCCACTTCGAAAGCCGGGATGGGAGATTCTAGGCGATGAAGCTCAACGAATTGCGACGCCTGCTTGCCGAGGGGATTGCCATACCCGCGCATCCGCTGGCGCTGACTCCGCAGAGGCGCCTGGACGAGAAACGCCAGCGCGGCCTCACGCGCTACTACCTCGATGCCGGCGCGGGTGGGCTTGCGGTCGGGGTGCACACAACGCAGTTTGCCATCCGATCGGCCGAGCACGGCCTCTTCCGTCCCGTTCTTGCCCTGGCCGCGGAAGAAATGTCCGCCTTTGAAAGCCGCAAGGAAAAAAAGGTGGCAAAGATCGCCGGGGTCGTCGGCCCGACCGCGCAGGCCCTCGGGGAGGCCGGGACCGCCGCTGAACTCGGCTATGATGCCGTGCTCCTGAGCCTCGGCTGGGCGCGGGGAGCATCTGAACAGGATCTTGTCGCCCACTGCCGGGAGGTGTCGAAGGTCCTCCCGCTCATCGGGTTTTACCTCCAGCCTGCCGTGGGGGGGATCGCGCTCTCCCGCGAGTTCTGGAGGCGCTTCCTCGAGATCGAGGAGGTGGCGGCGATCAAGGTTGCGCCCTTCAACCGTTACCAGACGATCGATGTGACGCGCGCCCTGGCCGAATCGGGGAGGGTCGAGGAGGTCAGCCTCTATACCGGAAACGACGACGCGATCGTGTCGGACCTCATTACACCGTTCCAGTATTCTGTCGGAGGGCGAAGGGTCGAAGTGAGGTTCCGCGGAGGACTTCTTGGCCACTGGGCGGTCTGGACGCACACGGCGGTCCAGATCCTCGAGCGGCTCAAACAGATCGCACGGACGGGCGCCGCGGTTCCCGCGGAGGTGCTCTCTCTTGCTGCGGAGATCACTGACGCAAACGCGGCCTTCTTCGACGCCGCCAATGGTTTTCGCGGGTGCATCGCGGGGATCCATGAGGTCCTTGCGCGGCAGGGACTCCTGGCAGGGCGGTGGTGTCTCGATCCGGCGGAGGACCTTTCGCCCGGACAGGATAAGGAGATCGACCGTGTGCTCGGCGCCTACCCTCACCTCGCGGACGACCTCTTCGTAAAGAAGAACCTGGGCCGATGGCGGCAGTGAGGGCGGCCTTGTTTGATTTCGCGGGCAGATCGCGTATCATTGCCCCGCATATAGGAGAGGTTGCGGATGCCCGGTGAAGAGGCGCTCGTCAAGCTGAAGGAGAGAGTATCCCCGGATCGGGCGGCTGTCGTCATCATCGACATGCAGAACGACTTCGTATCCGCTGAAGGCAAGATGGCGAAGTTCGGCTTTGCAACGGAAGCCGTGCGCGCCACCGTCCCCCTGATCCGAAAACTGCTCGACGCCGCGCGCGTCCGTTCGTTTCCCGTCATTCATACCTGCATGATCAACGATGACGCACAAAATCCGCTGTCGTGGCGCAGTTTCTGGGGCGAGCCGGTGATGACCCTTCCCGGCTCCTGGGGAGCAGAGCCGGTCGAGGAGCTGCGTCCGCTCGCCGGCGAGATCGTGCTCGAGAAGTACACCTACGGCGCGTTCATCGGCACCAATCTCGACACCATCCTGCGGCGGATGCGGATCCAAACCCTCATTATCGCAGGCACCGATCCGAACATCTGCGCCGGGGACACCATGCACCAGGCGTTTGCCCTGGGGTACCACATCGTAGCAGTCTCCGATTGCCTGGCCAGTTTCTCGAAAATCGGAGCGAAGCATGCGGAGCAGCTCCGGGAGATGGGGCTGTACCTCGTCGAAAATCACTTCGGGCTCGTCGCTCCCTCCGTTCAACTCATCGAGATCATGAAGCAGGCCGTATGAAGCTGAGGGCCGGAATCTCCTCGTTCCTCGTCGCGGTCATCCGTGAGCACCTCGTCTATGTTTTCCTCATCGGGGTCATCATTCTGGCGGCCGTCGTGTCCCCCGTGTTCTTCCAGCCGAAGAATCTCTTCAACGTCCTGCGGCAGGCTTCCGCGCTGGGCATCCTGGCCGTGGGGCAGACCGTCGTAGTGATCTCTGGCGGGATCGATCTCTCCGTGGCCGCGGTGATGCAGCTGGCAGGGGTGACCGTCGCTGAAATCACCAAAGGCTCGAATACGCACGTCGTCGTTGCTCTTGCCGCGGTGCTTGCGGTGGGCGCTCTGATCGGATTCGGAAACGGCCTCCTTGTCGCAAAGCGGCGTGTCCAGCCCTTTATATCGACCCTTTTCGTCGGCCTCCTGGTCACCGGACTCCGTCTGCTGGTGACCCGGGCGACTCCTTCCGGAGTGCTTCCCCCCGCCGTTCGCACCCTGGGCAGCGCTTCCCTGGGACCCGTGCCCAATGCGGTCATTATCTTTGCCGGGATCGCGCTGTTGGTGAGCGTGATTCTCGTGCGGACGACCTGGGGACGGAAGATCTTCGCGGTCGGCGGCAACCCGCGCGCGGCCTCTTTGAACGGTATTTCCGTCGACCGGATCACGATTGTTTCCTATGTCGTTTGCGGCTGCCTTGCGGCAGTCTCCGGGATCGTGCTGGTCGGCTACCTGGGGTATGCGGATCAGGAGATAGGCACGGGCTATGACCTTGACTCCATAGCAGCCGTCGCGGTGGGCGGCGCCGTCCTGGGGGGCGGGAAGGGCCGCGTGTCCGGGACCATCGCCGGAGTGCTCCTCATGGCTATTCTCCTGAATCTCGTTCTGCTGTTGAAGCTCAAAGTCGAGTACCAGCTCGTGCTCCGCGGGTTGGTGATCCTCGGGGCCGTGGCTTTCTACTCGGCAAACTGGACCGGCCTGCGCGTGCGGCTGGCGCGCGCCTCGCAGTCCGGCGGGTCCGGCGGAGCGAGCGGCTGATCGTGGAAGCTCTCCTGCCAGGCAGGAGGAAGGGTCTGCGTTGCAGACTTGGAAACATTCTCTGGAAAAGGAGTTGGAAGCATGAAAAAAATCCTGATCGTGGCGCTCCTGATCGCTTTCATCGCTCCCCTGGGCCTGGTCGCTGATGGAAAACAGCCCCTGGGCATGACCGACACGAGCAAGTTCAAGACCAAGGGACCGTGGGTGGCTGGACGGGCGGGTCTGGGAGACACAAACGCCTGGATGACGATGTTCGGTCTTCACTTCCGCTACGGGATCGAAGAGAAATACGCGAAGCAGTTCAAGAGCTTCAACGTGACCGCGTGCTTCTGGAACCCCGCGCAGCAGATCACCGACATCGAGGGGCTTGTCGCCAAGAAGGTGAACATCCTCTTCGTCGATCCGGCCAGCGAGGCCGCCCTCGTGGGCGCCGTCGAGGAAGCATCGGATCGCGGCGTTCCCGTGATCCTCGCCTCGACCGGAGTGAATACTGACAAATACGTCACCTGGGTTTCCCGTAACAACATGAAGGCCGGCTTCCTCTATGCCGACTGGATGGGAAAAAAACTCAAGGGAAAGGGCAAGGTCGTGGCGCTCATGGGCATCGCGGGAAGCAGCTATGCCGAGGACGTGCTGCGGGGCGTCAAGCAGGGTCTGAGCGGCTATCCCGGTATCGAGCTCGTCGACACCGCCTACTGCGATTGGTCGCCGGTGAAGGCGAAATCGACGATGGAGGCCTTCATCCAGTCCCATCCTCAGATCGACGGCATTCTCGCTGACGGCGGGCAGATGGCCCTTGGCGCCGTGGAAGCGCTCCTGGACGCGGGGAAGAAGATCCCTCCGATCACCGCGGACGACTGGAACGGCTGGCTCCGCATCGCCAAGGAAAACAACATCCAGTTCGTTGCCGAGTCAGGCGGAGCCCCCCTTGCACTGACGTGCGTGGACCTGGCAGTGAAGATTCTCAACGGAGAGCCGGTTCCCAAGATCGTGGAGTACCCCATGGTCTCCTTCGAGCAGGACCAGCTCGACAAGTATTACCGGCCGGATCTCAACGACCAGTTCTTCGCGGTCAATGAGCTGCCCGAAGCCTGGGTCAAGAAATACTACGCCAAGAAATAAACGACTTCCACGGGGGACCCGTGCGGGCCCCCCGTGGCTGTTCAGAGAGGACGACGGTTGGGAGCCCAGAGTGACCCGATCCTGGAGATAGAGGGAATTTCCAAGTCATTCCCCGGCGTGCAGGCTCTGCGCTCGGTGAGCTTTTCCGTCAGCCGCGGCGAGGTGCATGCCGTGGTGGGCGAGAACGGCGCGGGCAAGTCGACGCTGATGAAGATACTCGCCGGCGCACTGGCTCCCGACCTCGGAACTCTCCGGGTGGGGGGCAGGGAAATGGACGCCTTCAGCCCGGAGGCATCGCGCCGCGCAGGCATCGCCATCATCTACCAGGAGTTCAACCTCGTTTCTCACCTTACCGCCGCAGACAACATCTCCCTCGGCCACGAGCCCGCCACAGCAGGCTGGATCGGCAGGCGCGAGGTGCTCGACACGGCTCGACGCAGGCTTGCGGAGCTCGAGGCCGACATCCCCCTCGATGCGGAGGTCAGCGGTCTGAGCGTCGCCAACCGGCAGCTCGTGGAAATCGCCAAGGCCCTGTCCCTCGATGCAAGCGTCCTGATCATGGACGAGCCCGCCTCTGCGCTTTCTGAGGCGGAGAGGGAGCGCCTGTTTGCGCTCATCGAGAGGCTGCGTGGACGAGGGATCACCATCCTGTACGTCTCCCACAGCCTTGAGGAAGTCTTCCGTCTGGCCGATCGGGTGACCGTGCTCAAGGACGGCGAGAAGGTCTCCACCAGGGAAATCGCGGAGACGACACCGGATGAAGTCATCACAGGGATGGTCGGCAGAAAGCTCGACCACTTTTTCCCTCCCCGGGCAGAGGGGAAGGGAAACGTCCTCCTCGAAGTCGAGGACCTGCGATCGGGGTCCGAGGTTGACCGCGTGAGCTTCTCCCTGCACGAGGGGGAGATCCTCGGGGTCTACGGCCTGGTGGGCGCGGGCAGGACCGAGCTCTGCAAGGCGCTTTTCGGCGCGCGCCCTTCAAGCGGTGTTGTCCGCCTGGCGGGCGAACCGGCGCGGTTTTCCTCCCCGAGCGCGGCCGTGCGCTGCGGTGTCGCGCTGCTGACGGAGGACAGGAAGGATGAAGGCCTGATCCTGGGGCTTTCCGTGCGCAAGAATATGGCCCTTCCCAGCCTGAGAGACCGGCAGGTCCTTGGTTTCATCCACTCCGAGTCGGAGAGGCGGGAAGCCGAGGCGATGGTGGGCACGATGCAGATCAAAAGCTCGACCATCGAGGAGGACGTGGTCTCTCTCAGCGGAGGCAACCAGCAGAAAGTCGTCATCGGCAAGTGGCTTCTCTCCCGGCCGCGCGTGCTCATCTGCGACGAGCCGACGCGCGGAGTCGATATCGGCGCCAAACTTGAAATCTATCGTCACCTCAGGGAGCTCGCCCGGCAGGGTCTCGGGATCATCATGGTTTCCTCGGAGCTGCCCGAGGTCCTCGGCATGAGCGACCGCGTCCTGGTGATGCGCAAGGGAAAGATCTCCGCCGAGTTCGAGGCCGGAGAAGCTACGGAGGAAAAGGTGATGACCGCCGCTCTCGGCGGCAGCAAGGCCGCGCGGCCGCAGGCATCTCCCCGAAGATCTGCTTTCACCCGCCTGATCGCGCGGACCGACCTTGTCGTGTTTTTCGCCCTCATCGCCCTCCTTCTGGCCGGCATCTTCTCCGGTCCCGCCTTCCTCGACGGCTACAACCTCACCAGCAACATCAGGGCCGCCGCCGCGCTGGGGATCGTGGCCATGGGGCAGGCGATGGTCATGATGTCCGGCGGGGTGGACCTTTCGGTGAGCTCGACGATCACCCTTACGACGATCATTTCCGCAAGCGTGATGGCGGGGCGCAACAGCATGATTGCCCCTGCGGTTTTTGCCTGCCTCGGCCTCGGCCTCGTCATGGGCTGTCTCAACGGACTTGCGGTCGTAAAGCTGCGGATCGCTCCGTTCATCGCGACCCTGGGCGTGCTTTCCATCGGGCGCGGAACAGTGCTCCTGATCACCCACGGGCCTCTAGGCGCCATCGGCCCCGCATTCCGCTTGCTCTCGCGGGGTTCGGTCGGACCGGTTCCCACCGCCCTCATTGTCGGCGTGGCCGTTTTCGCCGTCGCGGCGCTGGTCATGAACCGGACGAGGTTCGGCCGGCACCTCTTTGCCGTGGGAGGCAGCCGCGAGGTGGCACGGCTGGCGGGGATCAAGGTGTCCCGCATCCTGTTCACGTCATATCTCGTGAGCGGCATCTGCGCCGCGGCGGCCGGACTCTACCTGAGCAGCCGCACGGGAGTCGGGGACCCGTCGGTCGGCCCGGGGTTCGATCTCGATTCGATCATTGCGGTGCTCATTGGCGGCATTCCTTTCGGCGGTGGAAGGGGCAACATTCTGGGAGTCATCGCCGGGGTGCTCCTCATCACAGTCCTGGGAAGTCTCGTCAACATGTGGAACCTGGAGACCTGGTATCACCAGATAGCAAGAGCGATCATCCTGCTTGCCGCGATTTCCATCATCAGGCAGAAGGATTGAAGAGGGAGGATGAAATGAAGGTTGCCGTCGGCCAGATGAACAGCATTCTCTGCGACGTACAGGGGAATCTCGGGAAGGTCGAGGCCCTGATGCGGGGCGCCGCCGGGCTTGGGGCTGACATCGTGCTCGTTCCCGAGACGTTCAGCACCGGTTACAACGTCGGAGACCGGATCTCGGAAGTCTCTGACACGATCCCGGGGAGAACGACCGATGCCCTGGCAAAGCTCTGCCGCGAGCTCAGAATCCACTTCTACGGGAGCATGATAGAAAAGGACGGCGGCAGCTATCACAACACGGGAGTATTTCTCTCATCCAAGGGGGAGATACTGGCGCGCTACCGCAAGGTGCACCTCTTCTCCGCAGAGAAGGAGATGTTCGTGCCGGGTGACGCTCCCGCGGTTGTAAAGGCGGAATTCGGCACGGTCGGCCTCACAATCTGCATGGACCTGCTTTTTCCCGAGTACATCCGGGGGCTCGTGCTCTCCGGGGCGGAATACATACTCAACTCGACGGATTGGCTGCGCTACGGCCCGATCGACAAGTGGCAGTGGCATCACGAGCAGATCCGCGCGCTCGCGACCGTGCGCGCCCTCGAGAACACCGTGTGCGTGGCGATGGCCTGCCAGTGGGGGACGGAAGGCCCCTTTGCCAAGTTCGGCCACTCCTGCATTGTCAGCCCTTCGGGGCGGGTCCTTGCAGGCGTGGAAGAGGGCGAGGGGGTGGCCGTCCATGAGCTCAGCATGCAGGGCGTGGAGGAATGGCGCGCGATCGCAAGCTACCTCAAGGACCGAAAGACGCACCTCGATCTCTACAGAAAGCTGATGGACCTGTAGGAGGAGCCCCGTCTCCGGTTGCGCCTGCGCCCTGTCGCTCTGCACGACAGGGCGATTTTCACAAAAGCAGTTTGCCGGGCGTGCGCCGCTTCTTCAGTTCAAGCTGGCCCCCTGATCGCGGCGCTGTGCCTCGAGCCTGGCTCGAAAATCTGGAACAGTATTCCCGATCTCGGGATGAGAGCGGATCAAAGCCTCGAGAAATATGAGAGCACGGGGATCCTCCGGGCAGAGCTCTGCTGCCTTGAGATAGGCGGCCGCTGCGTCCGCGGGCTGGTCCAGTGCATCTAGGAGCCTGTCGGACTTTGTCGGTCGGGTATTCCGGAATCCTACTGGGCATGGTAGATTGAGGGCATGGCAGAGCGGCTGGTGAACGTGGATCGGGACACGCCGATGCTCCTTCCGGTG
>JBEKTX010000033.1:0-18742 GCA_049515615.1 Spirochaetia bacterium | reverse complement strand
ACCTTCACGCCAACGACGGTCTGGAGAAGCTCTATGGCCGTTTTGAAGTCCTCGTCACGATAGGCCTGAACGCCCTTGTCATAGATGTCCTTCAATTGCCCGGTGATCGTCTGGCGCCTCTGGTCGAGGCTTGCCAGCTTCACCTGGTCAGTGGTCACTCTTGCCAGCGTGTCGATCTTGCGGTGCGCTGAAACCAGCTCCTCGGCAGCAATCAGGCGGTCGATGTCCTGGAGGGATGCATCGAAGGAGACACCGGCGTCCGCCTTCGTTTTCACGGAGGCAATCTGCCGCTTCAACGCGGAGGCCTCCTCGGAGCGCCTCACCGCGAGAGCGGCATCAACCCTCACGTCCGCCGTGGTGTAGTCTTTCTGCGCGAACAGCGATTTCGCCCATGAGTAATTCAATGTGTAGCTGGCATTGCGAACATCAGTATCGTAGCTGTTGTCCGTCAACCGGTTGAGGTCGTTCAAAGCGTTCAACTGCGTCCGCGCTTCGACGAACTTCGACGCGGTGATGAGATTCTGAATTGCCACCGATTGAATCGCGACGATTTTCGTGATCTCCACCTTCACGGTGCGCACCTGGGTCTGCGCCGCGGCGCTCTTGGGATCGATGTCCAGGGCCCTGTTCGCATCCTGGAAGGCATCTGCGTACTGCTTCACGCGGGCTGCATCAGGGGTCTTGTCGGTGATCCCGCTCATCGACGCCCTCGACTTGGACAGGTACGTGTCGACCAGCTTGGACCGGTCCAGCGAGGTGTCCCCCAGCATTTTCTGGATCTTCGTGTCCGCGGGATCGATCCGCGCGGCCGTCTGGAGGGAGACGAACAGCACGTAGTTGTCGTCGTCGGTCCTCTTGGGCTTCGCGAGCACCTTTGTCGCATTGTCCAGATTTGCCTGGAGCTTCTGGCTCTTGAAGCTGTCGATGAGGGTCATGTACTGCTGGGCCTGCGTGTTGTTCGGGTCATAGCTGAGGGCCACCGTGAAAAACTGCTTGATTTTCGGGATCTGGTCGAATTCCTGTCGGTGATTGAGGTGCAGGTCGAATTCCTGGATCCCCTCGTTCGTCAGCGCCTGGGCCTTGCTCTGGTCATCAAGGCTCTTCAGGAGAAATGAATCATTGGGGGAGGTGGAGGTGCAGCTGAGGACAAGGAACGGGATGCTCGCGAGAATCGGGAGTATTTTTCTCATCGCGGTGCCTCTGTATGACGAGTATAGTCTCAAAACGGTCGCGCGGACAAGTCAGAGGACGCCGTTCCTCCGGGAGCTCTCTCAGCCCATTCCCGCGAGTTTCCCCTCGCGCTCTGCCGTGATATAGCCCATGCAGAACTGGTCCCTGCCCGCCAGGGCCTCCGCGGCGGCAATACTGGCCATCAGGCGCTGGTCCAGCGGATCGACAATTGCCGAATCCATGCCCTTCGCGATTGCCATGGCCGCGAAGACCTGGTTCACGAGCTTCCTCTTCGGGAGGCCGTAGGAGACGTTGGACAGCCCGCAGGTCTTGTGAACCTGCGGATGGACGGTGGTGATCTTCTCCACCACCCAAAGGGCGGCCATGCCGGCCTCCCCGTTGGTGCTCACGGGCCGGATCAGCGGGTCGACGAATATGTGGTCCGGAGGCACGCCGTCGTCCTCCAGCCTCTTGATCAGCCCGTCGGCAACCTCCCAGACCTTCCGCATGTCGTCGGTCATGCCAGTGTCGTCAAGGCTGAGGGCCACGACCCGGGTATCGTGCTTCTTGACGAGCGGGATGAGGGCCGTGTAACGCTCCGTTTCCGCGGAGATCGAATTGAGGAACGGCTCGTGCCCGGCCACGGCCAGGCCCGCCTCCATCGCGGCCTCTCGGGGAGAGTCGATTGAGAGCGGCGCGTCGGTTACCTGCCGGATGACCGCGACGAGCCATTGCATCCTTTCCACCTCGTCGGTGGGGAAGGCGCCCGCGTTCACGTCGATCCAGCCGGCTCCTGCCTCGACCTGCCTGCGGGCCAGGCTCTGGATGAAGGCCGCATCCTGCTCTTCGATCGCCTTGCGGACCTGCTTGCGCGTGGAATTGATGAGCTCGCCGATGATGAGCATGCTGTCACCTCTCTGGTTCTTCGCGGTTGGTGGGGTGGGTCGAAGATAGGCGGGGGCGGCGGCGGGGTCAAGGTCCCAGCGCCGCGTGACGATGCGCCGGGGAATTCTGCGATTGACCGCGCCGCCCTTGTTCCATAGAGTGCAGGCCATGGAGAACTTCATCTTTCAGAATCCGACCAGGATAATCTTCGGGAAAGGCACGGAAGCTGAAACGGGCAGGGAAACGGCAAAGTACGCCCGGAAGGTCCTCCTGCACTACGGCGGAGGCAGCATCATGAAATCGGGCCTCCACGAGCGCGTCTGCAGGTCACTGAGGGATGCAGGGGTCCAATACGTCGAGTTGGGAGGCGTGAAGCCCAATCCACGGCTGGGCCTCGTGCGCGAAGGCATCCGAATCTGCCGGGAGAAAAAGCTGGAGCTCATCCTGGCCGTGGGCGGAGGAAGCGTGATCGATTCCGCCAAGGCCATCGCCGTCGGCGTCCCCCATGCTGGTGATGTCTGGGATTTCTACCTCAAGAAAGTCCCGGTGAAGGAATCCCTCCCCCTGGGAGTCGTGCTCACCATTCCCGCGGCCGGCAGCGAGGCAAGCAACAGTTCGGTTATCACCAACGAGGAGGGTTGGTACAAGAAGGATGCGGGCGGGGAATGCATGAGACCCAAGTTCGCCATCATGAACCCCGAGCTCACCTTCACCCTGCCGCCGTATCAGACCGCCTGCGGGGCCGCGGACATCATGGCCCATGTCATGGAGCGCTATTTCACGCGCGTCCCCTCGGTGGATTTCACGGACAGGCTGTGCGAAGCCACTCTTCGGGCGATCATTGAGAACGTGCCCGTGGCACTCGCGCAACCGGATGACTATGCCGCGCGGGCAGAGATCATGTGGGCAGGCACGATTGCGCACAACGACCTGCTGGGAACGGGAAGGATAGGTGACTGGGCATCGCACATGATCGAGCACGAGCTGTCCGGCATCTATGACGTCGCACACGGAGCGGGACTCGCGGTGACCTTCCCCGCGTGGATGAAGCACGTCTACAAGAACGACGTCGGGAGGTTCGCGCGTTTTGCGGTAAATGTATGGGGGGTCGAGCCCCGGTTCGACCGGCCCGAGCGCACGGCGCTGGAAGGGATCGGCAGGCTGAAGAGCTTCTTCCGAGACATCGGTCTTCCCACGAGTCTGCCCGAACTGGGAATCAGGGACGACCGCCTGGAAGAAATGGCAATGAAGGCCACCTCGGCCGGACCGGTGGGAAACTTCGTCAAGCTGGGCAAGGACGACGTCGTGTCCATCTACCGGCTGGCGCAATAGCGGTCCATCTCCCGCATGGGCACAAAGGGGACAGCGCGAATCCGGTGCACGAAGCTGCGTGCCCGCGGCAGGACGCCGGCTTTCGTCCTGAAGAAGCCGCTCATCCTGCCTGCTCTCGCGGCTGTCTTCATCGCCCAGGGATGCACGATTCAGACGCTTGCCCTGCGTTCGGTCGACAGCCTGTTCGATAATACGGTCGCCGCGCTGATGCAGGAGGGAGACCTCCCGTTCGCCGAATCCGCGATAGCGGGAGACATGAAGCTCCTCGAGGGCGTCATTGAAACCGACCCGACGAACGTAAAGTATCTCCAACTCGCGTGCATGGGCTACGCGAGTTATGCTCTGGCCTTTGCCGATGCGGATCCCGCGCGTGCTTTGCTGTTCTACTCGCGGGCGCAGGCATACGGGGTGCGGGGGCTCCTGCTCCGCGGCATCCCGAAGGGCGCATTCACTGCTGACGCGGCAGCGATGCGTTCCGCGCTCGGGAAGCTGCAGAGAGGCGACGTGCCGCTGGTCTTCTGGACCGCCAACGCGTGGGGAAGCGCGATCAGCCTCCAGCCGAACGAGCCTGACGCAGTCGCCAGCATCCCGACGGCCAACGCGCTGATGGACTGGGTGAAGGAGCGGGAGCCTGACTTTTTCTACGGCGGTCCGTTCCTGTACTTCGGCGTGTATTACGGAAGCTACCCGCCGGCCCTCGGCGGCAGGCCCGACCTGGCCAAGGAGAATTTCGACCGCGCCATCGCTTCCAGCAGGGGAAGATTCCTCATGACCGAGGTGCTGTATGCACGCACGTACGCGGTGGAAATACAGGACCAGAAGCTGTTCCAGGAGCTGTTGACCCGCGTCGTGGATGCGCCCCCGGATCTCCTTCCGGAGCAGCGCCTTGCCAACGCAGTCGCACAGAAGCGCGCCCGCCAGCTCCTGGCGCGCGCGGAGGAGCTGTTTTAATGTGCATCCACCGCTCATTCCCGCGCGGTTCCCTGCGCAACGTTCTCCTTGCCATCCTCGCGGTCGTGCCGGCCCTCGCGCTGTGCGCACAGCAGTTTACGATCAAGTTCGCCACGCTCGCCCCTGAAGGCAGCACCTGGATCAAGGTAATGCGGGACCTCGACACGGCGGTGCGCGCGGACAGCGGGGGCCGGTTGGGGTTCAAGATGTACCCGGGAGGCGTCGCAGGGGATGAGAAGGACGTGATCAGGAAGATCCGCCTCGGACAGTACGGCGGAGGCGGCTTCACCGGCGTCGGAATCGGAGAGGTAGCGAAGAAGATCCGAATACTCGACGCGCCCCTGTTCTTCCGCACCTACGACGAGGTCACGTTCATCCAGCAGAAATACGAGCGCGACTTCGAGCAGGCCCTGGAGGACGGGGGCTTCGTGCTCCTCGGGTGGGCGGAGGTCGGGTTCGTCTATGTCTATTCGAGCAAACTGGTGAGAACCTTCAGCGACTTGAAGTCGTTGAAACCGTGGATGTGGGAAGGAGATCCCATTGCGCAAGCCGCCTACCAGGCCATCGGGGTGTCACCCGTCCCGCTCTCTATCACGGACGTGATGACCTCCCTGCAGACCGGCATGGTCGACGCAGTGTATTCCTCCCCGTATGCGCTGATCGCCCTGCAGTGGTTCACACGAGTGAGCTATGCCATGACGCAGCCTCTCGCAGATGCATTGGGCGCCGCCATCGTCTCGAAGAAAATCTACGATTCCCTTCCGGATGATCTGAAGAACGTCCTCCTGGCGGACTCGAGAAAGTACATCTCGCGGCTCACCCTCTCCAGCAGGCAGGACAATGCGAAAGCGATCGAGACCCTGAAGCAGAGGGGAATCAAGTTCGTGGAGGCGCCGGGAGAAATCGCGGTGGAGTTCGACACGATCGGACGGAAGGCGCGGCAGCTTCTCGTGGGGACCCTGTACTCACAGGAGTTTCTCGACGACGTTGAGAGCTCCCTGCAGGGCTTCCGCAAGGATCACCCCTCAGGCCAATGAAGATCGTGCTCCTTGTCGACCGGGGACTCACCGCCCTGGTCACCGTGCTTCTTGTCATTTCGTTCACGCTCATGATGGGCCTTGCCGCGGCTCAGGTCCTCCTCCGCGAACTGATCCATACGAACTTCCTCTGGGGGGACCTCGCGGCGCGGCACCTCGTCATCTGGGTGGGATTCTTCGGCGCGTACCTCGCAAGCAGGGGAGAGCGGCACTTCCACATCGGGTTTCTCGAGCGTTTTCTCGGTCCGCGCTCACGTCCGTGGTTCAGCGCGGTCGCCGATGTCTTCGCCGCGCTGATCTGCGGCTTCCTGGTGGTCGCGGGGTGGACCTTCGTCACCGTCGGGCTCGATCCCCACGCGGTCCTGTTTCTCGGGATCCGGCAGAGCACCGCGGCGTTGATCGTGCCTGCAGGATTCCTCCTCATGGCCCTGCAGTTCGCGCTGCGGACGGTCCAGACTCTCGTGAAAGCGATTCGCGGGGAACCAGAAGAGGCGTCTGACTAAATGTCACCAGGAGTGACGGGAAAATGTCACCAGGAGTGACGGGAAAATGTCACCAGGAGTGACGGGGATGGAGACCTGGATCGCGGCCGCGGTGCTGGCGTTGATCGCCTTCGCGGGTGCGCCACTCTTCGCAATCATCTCGGCCGTCGGGCTCCTTGCCTTCAACGCGGCGGGAATCGACACGGCGGCCCTGATCGCGGAGCTGTACCGACTGGTCGACTTTCCCGCCCTCATCGCCATTCCGCTTTTCACCTTTGCCGGGTATCTGCTCGCAGAGAGCCAGGGACCGAGGCGGCTGGTACAGCTCGCGCAGGCCCTGTTCGGATGGATGCCGGGAGGCTTTGCGGTGGTCGCCGTCTTCTCCACCGCCGTGTTCACCGCTTTCAGCGGCGCATCCGGAGTCACGATCATCGCCCTTGGCGGGCTTATCTTCCCGGCCCTGCTCAAGCAGGGCTATCCGGAGGGGTTCTCCCTCGGGCTGGTGACGACCTCGGGGAGCCTCGGACTCCTCTTCCCTCCCTCACTGCCGATCATTCTCTACAGCATTGTCGCCGGCGTCAGCATCGACCGTCTGTTCGTCGCAGGGCTCGTACCAGGGATACTTCTCGTCGTCATCCTTTCAGCCTACAGCATCAGGATGGGGATTGCGGCGAAGGTTCCTCGCGCGCCGTTCAGGCTGCGCGAGGTGGCCCGCGCGCTCAAGGAGGCGGCGTGGGAGGCCCCGCTGCCGATCATCGTGATCGGTGGGATCTACGGCGGCGTCATCACGGCCACCGAGGCTGCCGCTCTCACCGCGGTGTACCTCCTCATCGTTGAGGTCCTGATCCGGCGTGAGATCACCTTCTTTCGCGGCCTGCCCCGGGTGATCAGGGAGAGCATGCTGCTCGTCGGAGCGATCCTGGTCATGCTCGGCGCGGCCATGGGCGTGACCAGCTACATCATCGACCAGCAGATCCCCATGAAGCTGTTCACCTTTGTGAGCCACTACGTGAGCAGCAAGCTTGTATTCCTGATCATTCTCAATCTGTTCATCCTCGTGATGAACATGGTGGAGATCTTTTCCGCGATCATCATCGTGGTGCCGATCATTGTCCCTGTTGCGCTCCAGTACGGTGTGGACCCGGTGCAACTGGGGATCATCTTCCTCCTGAATCTCGAGATCGGGTACATGACCCCGCCGCTCGGGCTGAACCTCTTCCTTTCCAGCCTGCGTTTCGGCACACCTCTCACGCGGGTGTACAGGACGGTCCTTCCGTTCTTCGGGTTGCTCGCCACGGTGCTCCTCCTGATCACCTACGTGCCCGCGCTGAGCCTCGGAGTGGGAAAAAGATAACGGCGCCCCCCGCGCCCTACGAGCGTGCTGAGTCGAAGGAGTATCCGACTTCCTGGAACTTCGCCCGGAACTCCTTCACGTCGTCGCCGACGAATTTCTTTTCCATCAGGCAGCGTTTGAACAGCTCCGCAATCCGCTCCATCTCCGGTTCGCGCATTCCAACTCGTGTCATTTCCTGCACGCCGAGTCGGATCCCGGAAGGGCTTGTGGCGTGATCCAGGGGCTCGAAGGGGAGGAGATTCATGTTCACGATGATGCGATTGTCCTTGAGGTTGCGGGCTGCCGATTCTCCGCCGCCCAGCTCGGTCATGTCAATTGCGACCTGGTGCGTCTCGGTGAATCCGAACTGCTCGCCCTGGACCATGAATCCGAAGTCGAAGAGCTTGCGCGCGAAGTGTTTCGCGTTGGCCACTACCTGCCGCGCATACTCCGCGCCGAACTCCCGCATCTCATACGTGGCGAACGTGAGAGCCACGAGGGTCTCCAGGTGGTGATTTGAGGAGGAACCGGGAAAGGCGCCCTTGTCGATCTTCCGCCACTCCTCCTCGTCGAGGTTGGAAAGTATCACCCCGCGCTGGGAGCCGTAGAATGTCTTGTGAGTGCTGCCCGTGACGATGGAAGCGCCTTCTCCGAGCGGATCCTGGAACTGGCCGCCCGCAACGAGGCCCAGCACGTGGGCCGCGTCGTAGATGAGTTGGATTCCCTTCTTCCTGCAGTACGGCGCGAGCTCCTTTACCGGTTCGGGAAACAGGAACAGGCTCTTCCCCATGATCAGGACCTTCGGGTCGAACGACCTGAGGATATCCAGCGTGTGGTCCACGTCGATGTGCCAGCCGTCGGGTGTGAGGGGGAAGTTCACAATGTTCCTCGTGTATTTGCCAACCGAACCTGCCCGGTGATGGCTGATGTGTCCGCCGCCGGGCGTGGAGTTCACCAGAACGATGTCGCCCCAGCGGATGTAGCGGCTGAAAACCGCGTCGTTGGCAACAGTCCCGCTGATGGGGCGCACGTCGGCGTGCTTGCACCTGAAGAGGGACTTCATATGCTGCTTGAGGTCGCTCTCGATCTCGTCGATGATCTCCGTGCCCTGGTAGTACCGTTCTCCGGGGTGGCCCTCCGCGTAGCGGTGCGCGAAATCCGAGCCCATGAGCCCGCGCACGCGCCGGCTGGTGACGTTCTCACTGGCGATGAGGTTGATGCAGGCGCCACGCCAGTCATTCTGGTCGCGGACAAGTGACTCGATGTGGCTTGCGTTCCGTTCGTACATTCCTTTTCCTTTCGATCCTGGCTAGCGAGCCTCCAAGTATTCATGGACGATGTGTCGAGCCCGGGCCGGTTCTCGTGCACGAAGTCGGGTTCGCGACCAGCAGTCACCGTGGTCCGGGGGACACCGCACATCAATGAGGGGCATATCTCTCCATTGATCTCAATGCTTGAAACATCTCTGGCCCGTGAAGACCATGGCCACGTCCGACTCGTTGCACGCCTCGATGGATTCGAAATCCCGATCGGATCCACCGGGCTGCACGATGGCGGTGACACCTTCCCTGATCCCCACGTCGACCCCGTCGCGGAAAGGAAAGAAGCCGTCTGAGACCATGCAGGATCCGGCAATCCCGCCCTTCCGGCGCGCCACTTCCTTCTCGATTTCCGCGCGCGCTTCGGCTTTCTGGAGGCCCGCGTACGGAGCCTGGAAGGTTTCCCAGCAGAGACGGTCAGCGAGCTTTCGGTACGCCTTGTCGCGCGCGATTTCCGCCACGCCGACCCGGTCCTGCTCGCCGGTGCCGATCCCCACCGTGGCACCGTCCTTCACATAGATCACCGAGTTGCTCGTGATGCCGGTCTCCACGAGCCATCCGAACAGAAGGTCGTCAAGCTCCTTCTCAATCGGCGCCCGCCTGATCGCGTATTCCTTTCCTTTGTGCGTGGCCCGCGCCGAAAGAAAATCTGACGCTTTCAACGTCTTCGGCACGAAAGCAGCCTGCGCCACAATGCCCCCGTCGATCAGGCTTTTGAAGTCCACATATGGTGCGCCGACAAATTCCTCCAGCCGATCCATGCGGGAGATCCTCATGATCCGCAGGTTTTTCCACCGTGCAAAGATCTCCATGACCCCGGGCGCGAACTCGGGAGCCAGCACTACTTCGGCATAGGTCTGCGCGATCAGCTCGGCGGTGTCCCTGTCCACTTCCCGGTTCAATGCGATAGCGCCGCCGAAGGCGGCAATCCGGTCGGCCATGTGAGCCTTGTGATACGCTTCGGCCAGAGTGGCGGCTTTTGCCGCGCCGCAGGGATTGTTGTGCTTCACGATTATCGCGAAGGGAGTGGAGCTGAAATAGCGCAGGACGTTCAGCGCATTGTCCGCGTCCGTGATGTTGATTTTGCCCGGGTGCTTGCCCGACTGCAGGAGCTCGATGTCCGAGGCGAGGTGACGCCCCGGCGCGAGCATGGTCACGCCCCCCAGCGTGAGGTTGCCGTTCACCAGCCGGTACAGGGCTGCTTCCTGCCCTGGGTTCTCGCCGTAGCGGAGGCCCTTCTCCTCACCGTCGATCACCCACGTGGCTTTCTCGTACACGAGGGTCTGGCGGCCCTCCTCGCCGATGAAGCTGATCTCCATGCCGCCGGGGAAATGATCGTCCATGATCCGCCGATAGGCGGTCTTGAAATCAGGAGCGCTCACCTGCTCAGGCCCCGTTCCTGATGGTGTAGCTGCCGCGATGCACGGCAAAAACGGTGGATTCCAGGTACCGGGCGATCGCCTCGTCGTAGCGCGCGATGAGCCGAAAAGCCTTCTGCGCCAGTCGATACCGGGTGGCAAGGCTCACAGCGCCCCTCTGCTTCGCGAGCTCCTCCAGCACAAGGACGTAGTCCGACGGATCCGTGAGCACCGCCACTCGGTGGAAGTTCTTGGCGGCAGCACGCACCATGCATGGTCCGCCGATGTCGATGTTGGCCCGCGCATCCTCCAGGGTAGATCCGGGTGCGGCAATAGTCTGCTCGAAGGGATAGAGATTGGCCGCGACCATGTCTATTGTCGCGGCGCCGGTCCGTTCGAGATCCGCTGTGTGCGCGGCATTGTAGGTCTCCGAGAGAAGCCCCAGGTAGATCTTGAAGTCGAGGGTCTTCACCAGCCCCCCCTGCATTTCGGGCTGGCCGGTGTATTCGGAGACCTGCCGCAAAGCGGCAGCCGCGGCATCTCCCAGGACCGCATGGAGCGCGGAATACGTGCCGCCCGTGGACAGGAAGAGGATGCCGGGATTCACCCGCAGAAGACCGCGCGCGAGGACATCGAGGCCGGACTTGTCGAAGAGGCTCACAAGGACGGTCTTCACCTTCACCCGGTCGTCGATCGTCCCCACCTTGTTGACCGCCATGCCCTCCTCCGCGGCGCCATGCTATTGGTTTTCCTGTGAAGATTCAAGCGAGGGCGAAACACGGTAAAAGGCGGACGCTTGTATCAGCGCCGGCCTCTTGATAAGATCACGCTTCGATGAACAGCTCCCGCGGAAGGTCCCCCTTCATCCCGTTCGTCTACGGCGGTGTCCTCCTGCTGCTTCTCCTCTTCGCCCTGTTCGCGCGCGGCTTTTCACGTGACATCGGCGACGGACGGGTTGCCGGGCGCTATTCGCTTTTCCCGCTTTTCCGATCCCGCGCGCCCGAGGAGCTGACTCTCACCTGGAACGGTCTGGCGCTGCATTTCTCACGGTCGATGACGCCGGGGCTGGCGGGCTGGGAGCCCGCCCAGGACAGAAGTACCGACATCGTGTTTGACGGAGACGTTCGTTTGCGGCTCTCACCGGGGGCCGATACCGGCGGCTCGATCACCTTCTCCCCGGTACGGGGGGAGGTCGGCGGCGCCGACTCTTCCACGCTCGTCGTTCCTTTTACGATAGCGGGCGTGATCCAGGCCCCGCATTCGGGCGTTGCCCTTTCGTGGAAACGCGCGGGCCGCACCTATCTTCTCACGCTGCCCCCGGGCGCGCGAACCGATTTCGGTGCGGGGACGCTCACCTTGCCTTTCGACGGCCCGGCATGGACCGGCGTGCTCCGAGTCGAAGGTGTGGCCCCGGCGCCACGCACAGTTTCCAGATCGGCGCCCGCGCAGCCAACACGGCTGCCAGACGAAGCATCGATGCCGTCAGAGGACCGTCTTCAGGCCTCGCTCGCCGCCTACGCGGATGCGGCCTACCAGGGCTGGAGCGTGTCGCGCTATCTGGCTGCCGATGCTCGATGGCAGCTCGTGGACGGCACCGCGGGGTTCTCAGAGGACATCGGCATCGGACTCCTCGCCGAGTCGGTCGCGCGGGGAACGTGGCAACGGATGTTTCCCCTGTGGTCGAACGCCGTAGCGGCGGAGAAGCGCAGGGCTCCGCAGGCTGCCCTCACGCTTGCCACGAGCGCCTACGTGGGCGGGACCCGGGAGTTTGCCAAATCCCTTCAGGAACGGGCCGCTCAGCATTTGGAGAAGGTCAGATCGCTCCTGGAAAGCTCCGACGATCAGCTTCTCCTCACGCCTGGGCTTGTCACCCTGCTCGCAGATCACGCCAGCCCTGATCTCTTGCAAAAGACGGGTGCATTCCTGGCCGGCCGCTCACCGTCAAGCCTGGACATCCCGGCCGCGACAGGATTTGTGGAAGCCCTCGTGGAGTACTCGCGTGTGGTTCGGTCGGACGACGCGACCATGCGCCTCCTCAAGGAAGCCATCAATCTCCGGATCCTTCCCGCCCTGCGCACGACGAACGCGGGTGTCTTCCTGGATTCCGGCTCCGGAAAGTCGGACGTCCGCGCGGGAATCTTCTGCGGCGTTCTCCTGCTTCGTGCCGGCACCCTCATCGACTCCTCGCTGGCAGCGGCGCTCGGCAGGGGACTCATCACGTCAGGTCTTTCCCTTGCGGATGAGAAAGGAATCCTGCCGGCGACCCTCCTTCTTGCCGGGGGTCGGATCTCGTCCCGCGATGGGCTCCTCGCCCCCGAATCGATCTACCCGATGCTTCCCCTCGCAAGATTCGTGCCGCAAGAGACACCACTTTCCGCTCAGCTGGGGCCTGGAGCCTGGGTCTGGACGTCCGCAGGGCTCGCTTCGGCAACAACATCCGCGTCAGGCGCCGCGCTCGTCTTCTCCTACCCGCCGGGCGTCCCCTACAACCTGGTGCTCCAGGGCATCCGCCCTTTCGCGGCGTTGAAGCTCCATGGGATCCCTTGGCACGCGGATCCGACATATTTCAAGTATTCCGACGGATGGACCTATGATGCGGGCTCCCGGACGCTATTCATGAAAGTGACCGGCAAGGCTGACAGGGAAAAAATCGACATCGCCTGGTAGCAGCGCTCAGCAACGGGAAACAATCAGGCCGGTCGCAGCTTCCTGCACAGGGAATACACCGAGCTTTCCAGCTCGCACTTGAGCCTCTGTTTTTCGCGCGCGAACGGGATCGTTCCGTCGAAGCGGAAGGGAGCGCCAACAAGAATCCTGCCGGCCTTGCGGTTTACGGCGACAGGGAGGAATTGGACCGCCTTTTTCGTGGCCTGGAAGTACAGCCGGGCAATGTGGATGAATCCCGTGCAGAACTCGCACAACTCGTCGTTGATCTTCCGGGTTGAATCTTCCGCGAATACGAGAATGCTTTTCCCCTGCTCGAGAAGAGAGAGGCTCCGCATCACGGTGCTCCGGATCATCTTGCTCTTCTGGTACACCGGTATCGCCCCTATGTCCTTCATCAGTGCGACGCACACTCTTCCGATGAGCTTCCCGAGGTACACGCTGAGTGGCGGCTTCAACCTCAGCTCTTGTTCAAGAAACTCAGCCTGGATCCTTGAGGCGGCGGTCTTCACATCGGTCACTTCGCACGCAACCCAGGGGTAGACTGCCATTGGCATCGACGTGATAACTGAGACGGGCCCGAAGGCCCCCGCGTGATTGGCGACGAGGATGACTGGCTCTTCGGGGCGAATATTTTCAAGGCCGCGCAAATGGGCGTTGAAGAAGAGGCGTCGGAGCACCTTGTAGAAACACTGAGATACCATCTCGGCGACTTCGAACAGGCCGTTCCTACATAGACAGCCTATGTGAATAGTACAGCCCGCAGAAGCAGGGGTCAAGGATAATACTGTTCGTCGGCCAGTACCGGCGGGGATCAGAGAGAGCTGCCGCTCAGGAGGGCAGCGGTTCTTCGGATTGAACCTCCGGCCTGAGCATCGAGCGAAGGAGCAGGGGGACGGTAAGGAAGAGCAGCAGACAGAACGAGATCGCCAGGAGGGGAATGAGGCCGAGGTCGCCCCACAGGCTGCGGGCCGTCAGGGCGCTGCCCACGATCCCTACGGCGATGACCGCGCCGACCTTCAATGCACGCTGGCGTACGCGGACGAACAGCGCGGTGGTGACGCCGAGCAGCGCAAAGAAATACCCCATCGCGGTGTCCCACCTGCTGAAGCGCGATTCGAAGCTCCGCAGGGCATCCACGAGCACGCCGGCAGACTGCGTCACGGCGAAGATCCACAGGCCCATGACTGGCAGGGGCAGGAGCATCAGCGACAATAGAATCCAGTCCCTGCGGGCAATGGCGACCGCGGTGGAGGCGATCAGCCAGATAGTGAACGCGTACAGGGCAGCCAGAAGACCGAGGTGCCACAGGGGGGCTGGCGCGCCGTGGCCGGTCAGGAAGAAGGAGACCGTACGCTCCACGGGGTCCATCGAGACGTAGCTCAAGACAAGGAGGGGCAGGACGGCATACCCGATCCACGAATACATCCAGCTCGCGCCGCCGCTGCGCCAGCCCAGCAGCGCGATGACCGCGATCGCAGTAAATGCCTTGACCAGGAGGAGGGGATGCCGCCAGACATGAGTGGCAAAAAGCGCCGCGACGATCAGGTGCGGCTGACAACCGATCAGGGCCTCGGTCCAGCTGCCCCCGCTGTGCGCTTCGTCCAGGAGACGGGCAATGCTCCGCGCGTCGCCGAATGACTTCAGGGCGGCGCCGACTGCGTCGGGCTCCGCCATGCCCTGCTGCTCCAGGTCGCTGACCTTCTCTTCGAAGTGCGTGTGCAGCTCACTGATGACGCGCCGCGAGGTGTTCGGATCAAGGTGCAGGTGCGTCCTCACCTTGTCGAGGTAGCTCTTGACCGCCCGCTGCATCGCCGGCCTCTCACCCCTCCGTCGGCTTCATCACCAGGGCCATGGCGCTGGCAAAGCTCTGCCACATGATGAGCTTCTTCTCCAAAAGCTCCCGCCCGCGGTCCGTTATTGCATAGTATCGCCGCTCCTGGCCGTTGGGGAGCTTTCTCCACTCTCCCTGGATAAGACCGTCGCTCTCGAGTTTCCGCAGGGCAGGATAGACGGTGCCCTCCTTGAACCGGAAATAGCCCTGGCTCCTCTCCTCGATCTCCTTGATGAGGCGGTAGCCGTAGGTCTGTCCACGCTCGTTGATCAGGAAAAGAAGGAGAGAGTCCGTGTTGCCTCGGAGCAGATCGGAATCATAGGTTCGGGGGGCGTCAGCCATTGCTTTGAATCCTTTCTGGAAAAAGGTAACGGCCCCGCCGCGATTCTGTCAAGCAAGCCGCGGGCGCCCAGGCGCAGGCTCTCTTCCACAAAGCGCGCGGAAGATGCTGACCTCGGGTCCTCGCCGGGGCCGGGTGCTCCGGCGGAAATCGCTTGCCGCCTCCGCATTTTCCTTCTATTGTGGTGCAGAAATGGTGCATGGCGATATTCACGGCAAGTACTTTCTTTCCTACGAACACATTCACCTGAATATCCGCGCGCTCGCGGAGCGCATCCGGGAAGCCGGATTCCATCCCGACCTCATCGTCGCCATTGGGAGCGGCGGTTTCATCCCGGCGAGGATTCTGAAGACCTTCCTGGAGGTTCCGATCTACACGGTCGGAATCTCCTACTACGGTCCGGACAACAAGCCCGGCCCGGCCCCCCGCGCGATTCAGTGGATCGACGAGGTGGAGAAGAAGCTGGCCGGACGCCGCATCCTGCTGGTCGACGAGGTCGACGATTCGAGGGTCACGCTCGAATACTGCCTGCGGGAGATGCTTCAGCACGCGCCGGCCGAGATCGCCGTGGCGGTTCTGCACAACAAGAAGAAGGAAAAGAAGGGAATGCTCCCCGCTGAAGTGCGCCGATATTTCGCGGGGGAAGAGCTCGACGACAAGTGGATCTGCTATCCCTGGGACGCGAAGGACATCACGGCGCACGAGAAGATCGCCCGATCGGGAATCGTCGAGCGCTGATCGACCCGGGACGGGCCCTGCCGGGGAAGGACGTGCCGCATGGGAATGGAAACCTTCTGGCTGAGAGATTCGCGTGCGCTGGTAGACGTTGCCATGGGTCGGCGCCCCGCAGAGCTCGTGCTCCGCGACGGCCGCTGGGTCTGCGTGCAATCCGGGGAGATCATTGCGCACACCGATATCGCGATCACCGCCGGCCGCATCGCCTACGTGGGTGAGGATGCACGTCACTGCATCGCCCCCGCCACGGTCGTGGTGGAGGCGGGGGGCATGTTCCTCGTGCCGGGCCTCCTGGATGGCCATATGCACGTGGAGTCAGGAATGGTTACGGTGACGGAGTTCGTCCGGGCGGTGCTCCCGCGCGGCACCACCGGCATGTTCATCGATCCCCACGAAATTGCCAACGTGCTGGGACTCCGGGGCGTGCGGTTGATGGTGGACGAGGCCGCCCGGCAGCCCGTTCACGTATTCGTCCAGGTTCCCAGCTGCGTGCCCTCCGCGCCGGGAATGGAAACCCCCGGGGCCGTGATCGGGCCGGCGGACGTTGAAGAGGCTCTCACGTGGCCCGGCATCATCGGGCTGGGCGAGATGATGAACTTCCCGGGAGTGATCGAAGGAAATGACAAGGTGCACGCGGAGATGTCGGCAACCCGCAGGGCGGAAAAGATCATCGGCGGCCATTATGCCTCCCCTGACCTCGGGCTTCCGTTTCACGGCTACGCCGCAGGCGGGGCGCAGGACGATCACGAGGGCACGCGCCTGGAGGATGCAGTGGCCCGGATCCGGCAGGGCCAGCGGGTCATGCTTCGCTACGGATCGGCCTGGCACGACGTGGCAGCCCAGGTACCCGCGGTCCTGAGGCTGGGCCTGGATCCCCGGCATTTCATCCTCTGCACCGACGACTCTCATTCGGAAACCCTGGTCAACGAAGGTCATATGGACCGTGTCGTCCGGCATGCCATCGATCAGGGGCTGACACCGATGGCGGCGCTGCAGATGGCGACGATCAACACCGCCGAACATTTCGGCGTCAGCCGGGACATCGGCTCGCTGGCGCCGGGCCGGTTTGCGGACGTGCTGCTCGTGCAGGACTTTGCGGATTTCCACCCGGAGCTCGTCATCGCGCGTGGAAGGCTGGTTGCACGTGACGGAAAGCTCCTCGTCGACCTTCCGGCAGCCGAGTATCCCTCCTGGTCCAAGGACACTGTGCATCTCGCCCGGCCTGTCACTGCCATCGATTTCCGGCTCGATGCGGAGAGATTCGGATCCGAGGCCACTGCGCACGTCATCGGAGTGAAGGAAAATCAGGCGCCCACGAGACACCTGGTCATGAAGGTGCCCGTGGAGTCAGGGGAAGTGCGGCCGGACGTTGGGAGGGATATCGCAAAACTCGCGCACCTCGATCGGCACCAGGGGAGCGGGAAAGTGCAGATCGGCCTGGTGCACGGATTCGGATTCACGAAAAAATGCGCAATCGCCACCACCGTGGCCCACGACTGTCACAACCTGCTTGTCGTGGGAACCAATGACGGACAGATGGCCATTGCGGTCAACGAGCTCGCGGAGTGCGGCGGCGGCCAGGTCGTGGTCCGGGAGGGAAAGGTTATTGGCAAGGTCGCTCTCCCGATCGCGGGACTGATGTCGAATCGACCAGCCTCCGAGGTGGCCCAGGCCGCGGCGAGTGTTCTGCGGGGGTTCAGAGAGTGCGGCTGCGTTCTGCACAGCCCCAACATGCAGCTCAGTCTCCTGGGGCTCGTAGTGATCCCGGAGCTCCGCCTCTCCGACAAGGGGCTTGTCGATGTGAATCGCTTCGCGGTGATCAGGGTCCTGGAATAGCGTGCCCCGGGGCCGGGCCTGCGCTCACCGATGGTTTCAGTGCCCCATGATCCAGTGCGGGCGGTACGGCTCCTCAAGCATTTTCACCTGCTCGGGCGTGAGGCGGATCGAAACGGCATCGATCGCCTGTTCGAGGTGCTCGGGCTTGCTCGCCCCAACGATCGGCGCCGTGACGCCGGGCTTCGAGAGCATCCACGCCAGTGCGGCCTGCGGGAGTGTCGTGCCCACCTGCGCGGCCACGGACCTCAGACGATCCACGACGTTGAAATCATCATCCTGGTAGTACATGGAGTGCGCGTATTCGTCGGACTTGCTGCGCGTGGTCACTCCGCTTTTGTCCTTCGTCCTGTTTCCCGCGAGGAATCCCCTGGCCAGCGGGCTCCATGGAATCACGCCGACCCCCTGGTCGATGCACAGCGGGATCATCTCCCGTTCCTCCTCCCGGTAGATGAGGTTGTAGTGATTCTGCATGGAATCGAAGCGCGCCCAGCCGTGACGATCGGACACGGCGAGTGCTTTCATGAACTGCCACGCATACATGCTCGATGCTCCGATGTAGCGCGCCTTTCCCGCGCGCACGACGTCGTTCAACGCTTCCATGGTTTCCTCGATGGGAGTCTCAGGGTCCCAGCGGTGGATCTGGTACAGGTCGACGTACTCCATGCCAAGCCGTCTCAGCGAAGCATCGATGCTCGTCATGATGTGCTTGCGCGAGAGCCCGGCGGCGTTGGGGTCCGGGCCCATGCGGTTGAACACCTTCGTGGCAACGACGACCTCGTCCCTTTTCGCGAAATCCCGCAGGGCGCGGCCCGTGACCTCTTCGCTTGCGCCGAGGGAATAGATGTCTGCGGTATCGAAGAAGGTGATCCCCTTCTCGAGCGCGCGCTTGTAAAAGGGTCGAGCCTGCTCTTCGTTCAGGACCCAGTCCCGCCACTTCGACGAGCCGTACGTCATCGTGCCCAGGCAGATGCGTGAAACTTTCAGTCCCGTTTTCCCGAGACGGACATACTCCATGTGCGGCCTCCCGACCTTTCAAAGAACCTAACGCCGCGAGGCCGGGTCGTCAACTCAGGATGCCAGGGATAGGACACATCGTCTGAAGGACGATATCCAGGTATTGGTGCATCAGTGCCAGCCGTGTCAATGCGGTACGGGCTCCTATTCCTTCTCGAAGGGCGTACCAAGGGCCGCGGGGGGGGTGGCGTTCAGCGCCCTCAGCGCCCGTGCCACGAGGCGCCTCGCCGGCTCGGGAAGGCGCGCGAGCGACCGCGCCACCCATTCCGCATTGCCAACGTTGACGAACAGCAGGGTGAGGATCATGAGCGGGAAAGGCGCAACCTGCAACACCTGGGACGGGACTCCCGGCAGGGCCGGCTGCAGGGCGAGACCCAGCCACTGCAGGAGGGAGAACAGGTATGCTCCGAAGGCGGCCCGGAACGGGTTCCACCCCCCGAATATCGTGATGG
>JBEKTX010000032.1:0-18791 GCA_049515615.1 Spirochaetia bacterium | reverse complement strand
TCCGAAGTCATCGATGAAAATATCGAAGCCGGCGTCTACAAGCCGGTGCATCTGCTCCACGGTGCCTTCCACCTCGATCATGCACTGGCTCTCCGTGATCTCCAGCTTGAGGAAGCCGGGAGTGCAGACACCCGCACGCCGAAGAGCCGACGCGAGAATCTCTGGCAGCTCGGGGCTGGCGAAATCATTCGCGGACAAATTGACCGACACATAGACGCCGTAGCGCGTCGACCACTTGGACAACTGGTCAGCCGCAGCGTAGAGGGCCCACTTGCTGATGGATCGAATGATGCCCGTCTCTTCGGCGAGCGGGATGAAGTTGTTGGGCTGCACGAGCCCCTTCTGCGGATGGTTCCAGCGGATGAGCGCCTCCGCGCCCTTGATCCTGCCGCTTGCGTCCACGATGGGCTGATAGACGAGGTGGAACTGCTCCTTTTCAAAGGCGTGGAGCATGTCGCCCTCCAGGACGAGCTTTTCCGACGCCCTGATGTGCGTCGTCTGGTTGTAGAAATGGAAATCTGCCCCGGCATGCCTGGCCTGCCGCATCGCAGCGCCCGCACAGCGGATGACCGTCTCCGCGTCGTCCCCGTCCTCGGGATAGAAGGCGACGCCCATGCAGCAGCCGATGCGGATATCCCCGTCGCTGTGGTGGTAGGGTGTCTTCACCTGCTCAGCGATCTTTTTCGCGACGACGGCGGCGTCGGTGGCCCGCTTGATATGGGTGAGAAGGCAGATGAGCTCGTTGCCGACGAATCGGAAGACAAAATCACTCGCGCGCAGGCATTTCTGGATCCTTAGGCCGGTGTTCTCCAGGAGAAGGTCCCCCGTGGCGACGCCGAAGGTTTCATTGACCTTGCCGAGGTTTTCCACAGAGATGAAAAGCACGACGCGAAGCTTGTCCGGGGAGCGTTTTGCCTGCTCGATCTCCTTGTCAAGAACGATGTCGAGCGACTTGCGGTTAAACAGGCCCGTGGTGGGGTCGCGGAATTCGTAGTGGGAAAGCTTCGATTCGATCTGGCTGATGTGCGTGATATCGTGCGAGCAGACGGCTACGTGCGTGATCACACCCTCTGCGGCCCGGTAGGGGGAATAGGTCACATGCATGTGCTTCTCGAAGGGGCCGAACTTGAATCGCTCGACGTACTGCACCTCGACGCCGTTGAAACAGGTCTCCAAATGCTCGCGGATGATGCCTTCGAAGGTCTCCACGCCCAAGACGTCGGCGACGCTCCTGCCGACTATCTGCTGGCGGGATCTCTCTATTGCCGTACAGTAAGCGTCATTGGCTATCTCGTAGACATAGTCGCGGTTGATGAGCGTGATGAAATCACGCGAACTGTTGACGATGTACTCGTATTTGTCGCCCACTTCCGGCGATTCTAGTGATCGCCGGGTTTCGGGTCAATCGAAGAAATAAGAGGGTTATTTACGCTGTGACCTTTTCGAACGCACGTGCGAAACAGACCATTTAGTCTCCCGTCACCGTGACCACGACTGTACGTCGCCGCGGTTTCACGTCGCATTCCAGGAGAAAGATCTGCTGCCATGTGCCCAACACGGGTTTCCCACCGGACACGGGCACGCTCATCGATTGTCCGAGCAGGGTCGCCTGAAGGTGGGAATGCCCATTGCCGTCATGCCAGGCCTGCTCGTGTCCATATGAACGGCTGGGAGGCACGAGCCGATCGAGGATCTCGGGCAGGTCCATGGCAAGGCCCGGCTCCAGCTCGATGCCGCCCACCGAGGCGGTGCTGCCCACCACGGAGACATTGACGATCCCCGTCGTGATCCCGGAGCCGCCGACGAGTCGTGATACCTCCGAGGTGAGATCCTTGATGTCGCGGTGACCCGAGGTCTGCAGAGATATCTCTTTCTGCCACGTCATGCGCGACCGCCGATCCATGCCAGCATCAACGTATACTCCGCCGGACCCTGCCGGCGGAAAGATCCCAGCTTTTTCGAACAGCTCGTGCAGTCCGTGACGACCCCGATCTCCTGCACTCCCGCGCCTTCCAGGAGATGGATATTGGCTGCTCGAAGATCCAATCGGAGCGTCCCGTCCTCGCCTCTCTGGATCGTGTCGCTGCCATACTCTGCCGCGAACCGCACCGCCCTCTCCTCCGGCACCGTATAACAACAGGCGCCGATCCCGGGTCCGATGACCGCGGCAACCTCGGCCGGTTGCGAACCAAACCATGTTGTCATCAGAGCCAATGCCTCCCGCACGATGCCGGTGCCCCGCCAGCCCGAATGCACGATGCCAAAGGCGCCGGTCCGGCGGTCGGCGAGGAATACCGGCAGGCAGTCGGCGACAGTAACGGAAAGCACGGCATCGGATTTCATCGTGAAGAGCCCGTCAGCCTCGATGGCTGCCGCCTCTTCCGCCTGCTGCTCATCGATGAGCTGGCACCGTCGTGAATGTACCTGCCGAAGCCCGTAGAGACGATCCCGTCGTATGTCCCGCTGCGCGAGGAGCCTCGATCTCCAGGGCGAGGTGGCATCCCGGGATAGTGCCATGTCACCGGCAGCGGCCAGCGAGATGCCCGCCGATATGCCGTCGATGACGGGAATGTCGCAGTGCAGTCCTCCGGGGGCATCTTCGAGGGTCATCCTGAGCGCCGGGCTCATGTGCGGATCGCCTCCTTGTGCAAACTCCAACGCTAGAATACACAATGGGTCCGCCGGGAGAATAGGGGCCGGGGTCCCCCGAATCCGGCAATCGGAGTGTCATGCACGGAATCTACGTTCTCCCGGCCGGCAAGTGGGTGCTGGCAGTGGCGACCGCCCTGTGCACCGGCGTGGCCAAAACGGGCATCCCCGCCCTCGGAATCCTCCTTGCCCCAATGTTCGCCGAGGTCCTGCCCGCGCGTGTCTCGACCGGTGCTCTGTTGCCCCTTCTTATCGCCGCTGATGCCTTTGCAGTGATCTTCTGGCGCCGTCACGGCTCCTGGAAACACCTCCTGCGGCTCCTGCCCTGGGCGGTCGCGGGGATCGTCGCCGGCTACTTTGCCATGGGCAGGATCAACGACCAGCAGATGCGCTTCGTGATGGGCGCGATCGTCATCGTGATGCTCGCCGTGCACGTCTACCGCGAGTACATCCTGGGCAGGGACGCGTCGATTCCCGCCGCGTGGTGGTTCGCCGCCATCGCGGGGTTCCTTGCCGGGGCGACGACGATGATCGCAAACGCGGCGGGCCCCGTCACCATGATCTATCTCCTGTCCATGCGGCTTCCCAAGGAACAGTTCATCGGCACCAGCGCGTGGTTCTTCTTCATCCTCAACTGGCTGAAGGTGCCCTTCAGCATCAACCTCGGGCTGATCACCGCGGAGTCCCTCGCCTTTGATGCCGTCCTGGCAGGAGGCGTCGTTGCCGGGGCATTCGCGGGGCTGTATCTCGCGAAAAGAATCCCGGAGAAAGCCTTCATGATCGCCGTGGAGGTTCTCACACTGGCGTCCGCGATCAAGATGTTCTTCTAGCCCGCCGGCGCAGGCGCCCATTGGTGATCTCCAGGCTCCCAATCCTCTTGACTAATTCGGAAGCGAATATTACTTTACCGAATATGGCTGTTCCGAAGGAATCGCCTTCACACGGAGACCTGCATGAATGAGATCGGCCTGGTCGAGCTTTTCTGGAACATCAACAGGAAGATCGCGAAGCGCCTTGCGCCCCTCGCCCAGAGGGAGGGATTGTCGATCACGGAGATGGCCGTGCTCTGGAAAGCGCATCACGCCGGGGGGCGCCGCGTGACGGCCCTCGCCGACGAGCTCGGCGTCCCTCCGAGCACGCTGACCGGGATGTTCGATCGGCTGGTGGACGGCGGCTGGCTCGAACGAGACCGGGATCCCGACGATCGCCGTGCGGTGGTGATGAAGGGCACGGAGAAGCTCGGGGAGCTGGTCCGAAGCCTCCGACACGCAAGCTCACGCACCCTGGAAAGGGCCTTTCGCGGCCTCCCACAGAATACGCGGGAGCGGCTTGCCGGCGACCTTGCAAGCGTCCTGGGGTGCCTCGAGCAGGAAGAGAGCAACGGATGAGCGACCAGGCAGGCGCCCAGCTTGGCGCGCAGATACCCCGGCCCCCCGTGGCCGCCGCCCACGGAGAGGAGGTGAGCGAACGGCCGATGTCCCATTGGATCGCTCCGGTCCTCGTTGCCCTGATCGGCGCCTTCATGTCCATCCTGGACACGAGCATCGTCAATGTGGCCATCCCGACGATCATGAACGTGTTCAACGTCGGCACCTCCGAGGTGCAATGGGTGAGCACGATCTACATGCTGGCCCTCGGCGTGGTGGTCCCCTTCTCCGGATGGCTTGGGGATAGGATTGGGTTCAAACGGTTGTACATCGTGTCCATGGGCGTATTCGTCGCAGGATCGCTGTTCTGCAGCCTTTCATGGAGCATGAACTCGCTGATCTTCGCCCGGGTCATCCAGGCCGTGGGCGGCGGGATGATCATGCCGACAACCATGGCGATGATATTCCGGATGGTGCCCAAGACGCAGTTCGGGAGCGCCATGGGCATATTCGGGATCGCCCTCCTCGTGGCCCCGGCCGTCGGCCCCACGCTGGGCGGCTACCTGGTTGAATACGTCGACTGGAGATGGATCTTTACGATCAACCTACCGGTGGGAGCCATCGGGATCCTTCTGTCCCTCTTCGTCCTGCCCGAGTTCCAGTCCAAGCACCCGGGGAAGCTGGACATCGCGGGAGGCTTCACCTCCGCCGGAGGCCTGTTCTGCCTCCTGCTGGCCCTCACCAAGGGCTCCGACTGGGGATGGGGCGCGGAGCCGACGGTCCTGTTGTTCGTCGTGAGCTTCTTCCTCTTCGTGCTGTTCATCTACCTCGAGCTCACCGCGGAAAACCCGCTCCTTGACCTGAGCGTGTTCAAGTACCGGTCATTCACCATGGCGAACCTCATGGTGATCGTGACCAACATCGTGATGTTCTCCGGTCTCTTCTTCCTGCCATTGTTCCTGCAGACCTTCCGGGGATTGGGAGCAATGGAGACGGGCATGCTGATGATGCCCGGCGCGCTGATCTCGGGACTGATGATGCCCGTTTCCGGCAGGCTGTTCGACCGGCTCGGCCCTCGGCCTCTCGCGCTCACTGGCGTCGCGATGCTCATGTTCATCACGTGGCTTTTCCACTACATGAACCTCGCCACCGCCACCTCGACGATCGTTCTCTGGACAGTCCTCCGCGGATTTGTCATGCCCCTGACCATGATGCCGGCGCAAACCGCCGCAATGGTGGAGATTCCCACTCAGCTCGTGGGCAGGGCCTCCGCGATCACGAACATCATCCAGAGGGTGTCCAGCTCGTTCGGAATCGCCGTGCTCACCACGATTCTCACCACGCGCCAGGCCCTGCATGGAAACTGGCTCGCATGGACGGTCACCCCGGCGAACCCCGCCGCCATGAGCGCGCTCGCCCATGCCGGTGCCGTGATGGGGGGAGGGGCGAGGGGCCTGGGTATGGCGCTCGCGTTCCTCAAGGGAATGGCGATGAAGACGGCCTTCGTCGACGCCATTGACGATGTCTTCCTCATCACCGCGGCCCTCACGGCCGTTGCCATCATCCCCGCATTCTTCTTGAAGAAGGGCAAGGGAGGCGGGCCGCGTATGGGAGCGGCTGCCGAGTAGCACCGGACGCGAACAACTCAAAGGGAAGGAACATTCATGTCACGCAGAAATGTCATCATCATTGTCCTTGCGATCGCCGTCATGGCCGTCGCCACTGTCGTGGGCTGGTACTGGTACCAGGGATCCCGCTACGTCTCCACGGACGATGCGCGGGTGGCGGCGGACGTGGTCTCGGTGAGCCCCGAGATCGTCGGCAAGCTCCTGGAGTGGCGCGTGAAGGAAGGCGACGTGGTCGCCAAGGACGACGTGCTGGGCCGTCAGGACCTGGGCTCGGCGCTCACCTCCGGCGCCCTGAACCCGCAGGCCATGGGCTCGGTGGCAGGGGTTGTCGCGGAAAAAGCGGTGCTGAAGGCGCCCATCGGAGGCCAGGTAATCCTTTCCACGGGCGTCGTCGGGGAGCTCGGCGCTCCCGGGATGTCCCTGGCCATGATCGCGGATACCGAGAACCTGTATTTCAGCGCGAACATCAAGGAGGGAGACATCACGCGGGTGAAGGTCGGCGAGCCTGTTGACGTGTCGGTGGATGCGTTTCACGACAGATCGTTCCACGGCCGCGTGCAGACGATCGGCCGCGCGACCTCCTCGACGTTCTCCCTCCTGCCGGCGCAGAACAGCGGAGGCAACTACACGAAGGTCGTCCAGGTCATCCCCATCAAGGTGAGCATCCTGGACCAGGACGGTGCGCGGCTGATGGTCGGAATGAACGCGTCGATCCGGATCTCCGTCAATGAAACGGACAAGGAGTGAGAGAGTGAAAGCTCGAACAGTACGGTGGGGGACCCTTGCCGCAGCCGCGGCCATTTCGATCGGGCTCCTGGGCTGCGCGCCGAAATACTCACCGCGCGTCAGCGTGAAAACCGCGCAGGCGCACACGGGCCGGATCGTGAGGACCGTCGAGTTCTCCGGCGTCCTTGTGCCCAATCACACGGTGAACATTTTCGCAAAGATGGCCGGGATCGCCACGGCGGTCACCGCGGACGTCGGCAACAGGGTGGCAGCCGGGCAGCTCCTGGTCCAGATCGATACCAAGGAGCTGAATGCCCAGCTCACGGTCGCCGAAGCTGCGGCCGCGGGGGTGGGGGACCAGGCCGTCCAGGTGAAAAGCGGGACGGAGACCGCGCGGTTGAACCTGGAGATGGCGCAGCGATCTTATGAACGGACGAAAACGCTCCTGGACACCAAGGTGGTCACGCAGAGCCAGCTCGATGACGCGCAGACCAAGCTGGACCTGGCAAAAACCGCGTTCGACAACTCCAATCGCCAGTACCAGACAATCACCGGCTCCGGGCTCGCCCAGGCGGAGGCCCAGGTGAACTTGATCAAGGTGCAGATCTCCAACAGCACGATCACCAGCCCCATCGGGGGGATCGTCACCAACCGCAACATCAACCCTGGAGAGATCACCTCGATGAGCTCGCCCCTGCTCTCCATCGCGGATGTGGCAACGCTCAAGCTGCAGGGCAACGTCTCCCAGGAAGACGTCGTGCGCATCCCGGTAGGCGGCAAGGTGAACGTGGCCGTGGATGCGCTGTCGACGAACAGCTACGCGGGCAGGGTCGAGCAGGTCGGTCCCATCGCGGCGGCCACCGGGCAGTACTTCCCCGTCGTGGTGAGCCTGCACAACGATGGGCGGCTCATGGCCGGGATGACGGCCAAGGCGTCCTTCACCTGGACCGGCACCGAAGGGATCATCGTGCCCTTGAGCGCAGCCCGGGACCAGCAGGACGGAGATGCCAGCGTCTTCGTGCTGGCGGCGGGAAGGGTCCATGTGAGGAGCGTGGCCCTGGGACCCCGCAATGACTCGGAGGTGCAGGTGATCTCGGGGCTCTCCGCCTCGGAAACGGTTGCGATTTCCAACGTCAGCTCGCTGGTGGACGGCATGGAGGTGGCCCAATGATTCGGAGCTCCATGCTGGCGATGAGGGCACGGGTCTTCTCGATCGCCGCGGCGATTCTCCTGGCGCCCCTCGGTGCACTTTCCGCCCAGTCCAGCGGCGCAGCCGGCGGCGGAGTGACCCTCACCGTGGAACAGGCAGTGTCGCGAGCGAGGACGAACCAGCCCCTGATCCAGCAAGCGCTGTCCGCGGTGGAAGCGGCGCGCGCCCGGATCGGTGAAGCCCAGAGCCAGTATTACCCGACGGTGAGCGGAACGGCCTCGTACAACAGGCTTTCGGACGAGAGCTTCGCCATCACTTCCGTGCTGCCTCCCTTTCTGGCATCGCAGGTCCCCAGCCAGTACCAGGCGCTCCTCGCCGCCCCTTTCTCCCTGGTTCCCGTCAATAACTGGGATTTCAATCTCGGCCTCAACCAGGTCATCACGCAGTTCGGAAAGAGGGACGTGCAAGTCAAGCTCGCGGAGAGTGCTCTCGCCGCGGCGCGCATCGGCGTGGACCAGGTGACGACAATGATCTCCTACCAGGCGGCCCAGGTCTTCTATACCACGCTTTTCCTCCAGGAGCAGGGCAAGGCGCTGGATGTGCAGTACGACAACCTTCAGCAGCACCTCCGGGTGATTCTCGTGCGGGAGCAGACCGGCTCCGCGACCCGGCTGGAGGATCTCAGCACCCAGGTGCGGATGGCGGCGCTTCAGAGCCAGCGCGCGGACGTCGAGAGCCAGTTGCAGAAGCAGAAAATCGCGCTGAGGCAGCTCACGGGGCTGAGCCCGGCCGCCGAGATCGCATTGAGCGGCAGCTTCGATCCGGGCCCGGCGCCCGCGGAGGACGCATCACTGGTCGATTCTGCGCTGCAGAAGAGGCCTGAGCTGCGCCAGGCCGCAGAAGCAGAGAGCGCCGCGGAGCTGAATCAGCGGCTTGCGACGATGGGGCCGCGGCCGACCGTCTCGGCGCATGCCTCCATGGGGTACAGGAATGGCGCGCTTCCCGATATCAACACGCCTGTCTTCAACTGGGTTGCCGGCGTGCAGGTGAACGTCCCCATCTTCCAGGGGTTTCTCTGGGCGCGGTCCCAGGATGAAGCGGGGAAAAAGCTTGAAGGCGCCAGGAAAAATATTTCCGCGGCGAGGCTGAACGCGACGACCCAGGTACTGCAGGCGGCTCAGGACGTGCGGGCTGCGCGGCAGCAGGTCGAGATATCCGCGGGGGCACTGCAACAGGCGCGTGAGATGGTGGAGGTGGCGAAGGTGCAATACGATATCGGCGTCATCAGCAACCTGGAGTACCTGGATGCGCAGACCGCGCTGGAAACGGCGAACGTCTCCAACCTCGCCGCCATGTACAAGGAAGTGCTGAGCGAATACGCACTCCGCCAGGCTGCCGGAGAAACGCTGCCGGATTAGAGGGGGAGATACATGCGAGGGAAGACGGCCTGGGTGCGGGCGGTAGTTTGCGCTCTCTTCGTGTTCTCACCGGTCCTGGGAGCTGCCCAGGACCAGGCGTCGGGAGGAGCGCAGAATTCGATCTCGATAAATCTTCTTGGGACACCAATAACTGCAATCGCGGATTCCACGTCGGGGTTGGTCAGCGTCCCGCTGGTGATTGATTTTCAGCAGGTGCTCGCCGACCATTATTCTTTGACGTTCATTCCATTCTTCGAGTTTCTTGTCGCCTCCACCGTCCATAACTCCATTGCGAATTCTTCCCTCGATTCTTTCGAGTTTCAGCCGTGGGTTGAAGTGGATTGGCATCCGTTCGACGAGGGGCTGAACGGTTTTTTCGTCGGACTTGCCGGGGTTGGCTCACTTGAGGTGAAGTGGAGCGGCAATAAAGACACAACCATCTTCCTGGGCGTTGCGCCAGTGATCGGCTACCAGCTCCTTCTGCCCTGGAGCTTCGATCTTGACTTCGCACTTGGGGTAGCCCTTGGCGGCAGCATTGTCGTTGATTCAGCCGGGAACGCATCGATCAGCTTGGCTGCCACCCATTCAAGAATAGAATTCGCTCTGGGATATATGTTCTGATCCGGAGGGCCACCCCTCTCTACGGCACAGCGAAGCGAACAATCCGGTCGTTGAGCGTATCCGCGACGGAGACGTGCCCGATGGCATCGACCTCAACCCCCCAAGGATGGTCGAACTGACTGGCGGCGCTTCCAAGCGTGGTCCAATTGGTGCCACGCATGTCATCCATACGCACGATCCGGGAGTTGATCATATCCGCTACAAAGATGTGCCCGATGGCATCGACCGCGATCCCGGCAGGGTATCGAAACTGATTCGTGCCTCCGCCTGAGCTGCCGAACACGGTCCAGTTGGCGCCGTTCATGTCATCCATGCGAATGATCCGGGAGTTGGCATAATCGGCTACATAGATGTGACCGCTGGCATCAAGGGCGACTCCTGCAGGGTCTCTGAACTGATTGGCGCCGCTGCCCCGTTCGCCGAGTGCTGTCCACCCTGTGCCGTCCATGTCACCCATGCGAACTATTCGGTTGTTGCCGCGATCAACGACGTAGATATGCCCGCTTGCATCTACCGCAATTCCTGCCGGGTTGATGAACTGATTCGTTCCGCTGCCGAAGCTGCCGAACGCGGCCCATCCCGAACCGCTCATGTCGTCGTCGATTCGCACGATCCGGCTGTTGCCCTGATCCACGACATAGATATGCCCGGTGGCATCGAGCGCGACTCCTGCAGGGTATTCAAACTGATTGGCGCCGTTGAGGTGATCTGAATGACCGGTGCCTCGAAGCGTGATCCACGCTGTGCCGTTCATGTCATCCATGCGGACGATTCGGCTGTTGCCCTGATCCACGACATAGATGTGCCCATTGACATCTAGCGCAACACCAACGGGGTATTTGAAATGATTGGCGCCACTGCCTCGTGTGCCTATGGTCTGCCATGCATAGTTGATGGCATACATTGCAGTTCCTACGCTCGACGCTGTCATTCCCACCCCAGCCGCTATTGCCATGATTGTCTCATTCGTCCCGTTTCCCGCAACCGTGATCGGCGCAGTGTAGGTGGCTGAGGAGCTGGTCGGTGCGGCACCATCAGTGGTGTAGTAAATCACCGCGCCCGAGGTGGCACACCTTATCGTCACCGTCTGGTTGCTCGAATAGGTGCCTCCCGATGGGCTGAAGGACGGTGTCGCAATTGTGCCCCCAATCGAGTACGCGGCCGTGGCAAGAGGGGAATCAGTCAAGCCAGCCTTGTACGCAATCGCCCTTATGGTCTCGCTCGTCTCCACGCTGACGGGCGCTGAATATGCCGTCCCAACCGTTTCCGTCGGCGTGCTTCCATCTGTTGTGTAACGAATAGACACCCCTGATGTCGTCGTGCTGATGGAGACCGCCTGGATGCCCGGGTATGTGCCAGCCGTTGGGCTGAAGGTCAAGGCAGCAACCTGTTGAGACGTTGTATCCGGCGATACTGAATTTGGTGATGCGGTGCCTTGCAAGGTTGTGTTTGATGCGGTCGTGTCCGGTGACGAGCAGTTCGTAAGCGAAATGCTTATAAAGACTGTGAACAATACTGAGAGCAGGAACCTCGTTCTCGTGGACATATCTTCACTCTATCCGGGATATAATAAGCGGAATTCTCTTCGCCGTTGATCTCCGCGTATCATACTACAACACTTTACGAAGGACAATGCGCACGCCGATGCCAGAGGGGTAAACAAAAAGTTATCCACTGTTTATCCTCCTTCTATGGAGAGAGCGCGCGGACTCATCTATCTTCTCAGCATGCTGTACGACTCAACGGAGGAACGTACTCGATGAAAAATCCTCGGAGGTTCCCGGTCCTTCTCACGGCTTTTTCCGCCGTCCTCATCCTGGCCGCGCGCACCGGCAACGCCGAGCAGGCGGCCGCGGCGCCACCGGAGATGGTGACGCTGGACCAGGCTGTTGAAGCAGCACGGGCGACTGCCCCCGGCTTGCGTCTGGCGGCAATCACGCTCGACAGCTCACGAACACTGCTCATCCAGGCTCAAGCGAAGAACGGTCTCTCCCTTGGAGGCAGCGGCGACTATTTCCACCAGGGGAATGTCCTCGGCACCGGCTCCGGGTCGACCACATCCGCCAGCTCGGCAGCGGCCAGCGCAGCCAAGTCAGGCGTGAACGGAGAAAATGTCCAGGGCGGCCTCACGCTGAGCAGCCCCGCGACAAGTCTCGGCCTCACCGCCCAGCACAGCATCGAGGAGGGGAGCCTGAGCGACCAGGTCAGCTCGGTCAACCTTTCCGGCAGCCAGACGGTCTACGACGGCTACCCTGGAGGGCGGGCAGCGGGCACCGTTCAGCAGGCGGACTACACCTATCGAGCCGCCCAGGTCACGTATGATGCAACGCTGAAAAGCGTCATTTATCAGGTCAAGCAGGCATACTATACGCTGCTGGGAGACCAGAACACGGTCCTCGTGCGCCAGGCAGCTGTCGCGCAGGCACAGGAAACACTCGCCCAGATGCAGGGCCTGCTCGCGGCGCAGAGGGCGACCGCGCTGGACGTGCTCCAGGCGCAAGTCACGCTGACCCAGGCGCAGCTTGACCTGCGGACCGCCCAGAACACGGTGGAGGTCGATCGAAAGACGCTCTCGGCAGCCGTCGGATGGCCGATCGAAAGGGAGTACACGGCGGCCGACAGCTCCCTGCCCGAGACGCCGGCTCTCCAGCCGCAGGAAGCGCTTGCGACGGCGTACAAGAACCGCTCGGAGCTGCGGACTCTGGAGCTGAACATCGCCGCGGCGAACGTCGCCCTCGCGCTCCAGAAGAGCCAGGGCTCCGCGGTGGTGTCGGTCAACGGCTCCATGGGAATCGGGCAGGACTGGACGGCGAATGTCAACGCGGGAGTCTTCACGGCAGGCGTCTCGATCGCTCTCCCGCCGATCCTCGACGGAGGCCTCCAGAGCGCGCAGGTCCAGCAGGCCGCGAACCAGATCACATCCTACCAGGTCCAGCAGGACCAGCAGAGGCAGAGCATCACGATTGCCGTCCAGAACGCGCTCTTCGGCGTCCGCGATGCCAAGGATCGTCTCGACCTTGCGGGGCAGAACGTCCAGCAGGCTCAAGGGGTGTACGACTTGCAGAAGGCGAAGCGCGCGGTCGGGCTGGAGACGACCCTGGACGTCCTGACCGCTTTCTCGACGCTGATCACCGCCCAGGTGGGGCTGCAGCAGGCGAAGAGCAATTACCTTCTGGCCGTGCTGAATCTGAACAATGTCATGGGTCTGTGAGGGAGTGAGGATATGAAAACAGGACCGAAGATCATCATCATAGTTGGCGCCGTCTGCGTCGTTGCTGTGGGCGCATTCATCGTCCTGCGGCCGCTCTTCGCCCAGCGTGACGGGATCCACTATGCTACGCGCCCGGTGGGGCGCGCCGACATCTCGGCGACAGTGAGTGAAACCGGCACGGTAAATCCGGTGAACACGGTCACCGTGGGCAGCGAGGTGTCGGGGACCATCAGGACCCTCGGTGTCGATTTCAACTCGCGGGTGCGCAAAGGGCAGATCATGGCCACGCTGGACCCGACCACCTACCAGGCGGCGGTGGATTCTTCACAGGCGAGCCTGCGGCTTGCGGAGGCGAACCTGAACAGCGCCCAGGTCAACGTCGGCAAGATGAAGGCTCTCTCCGACATGGCCAACCTGACCGTGCAGAGGGATGAGCCGCTTCTGAAGCAGGGTCTGATCAACCAGAACCAGATGGACACGGACAACACCGCGGCGGTAGGAGCCGCGCAGGACTACCTCGCGTCGCAGGCGGCCGTGCATGTCGCGGAAGCCCAGGTCGGAGTGGCACAGGCTCAGCTGGCGGAAGCGCAGTACAACCTGAGCAAAACCGTGATCGAGAGCCCCATGGATGGAATTGTCATGGCGCGCAACGTGAGCGTCGGGCAGACCGTGGCCGCCTCCCTGCAGACCCCGACGCTCTTCAGCCTGGCGACGAACCTCACCGACATGCAGGTGGACACCTCGGTGGATGAGGCTGACGCGGGCAGCGTACGGGAAGGGGCCGCGGCCAGGTTCACGGTGACCGCGTATGGAAATGAGGAGTTCTCAGGAACCGTGCGGCAGGTACGCGTGAGCCCGATCGTGACCCAGAACGTCGTCACCTACGATGCGGTGGTGGCGGTCCATGACACTTCCGGCAGACTTCTGCCCGGCATGACCGCGCAGGTGACCATCGACGTGGGCAAGCAGACGAACGTCCTGTCGGTGCCGATTGCCGCGGTGCTTTATCGCCCCCTGCAGCCGCAGACCGGGGGAACTACCTTTGGCGGTGGCGGCTTCGGAGCCGGCGTCGTGCAGACGGGCGGTGCTCCTGCCGGGCAGGCGGTTGCCGGCGCCCCGGGATCCCAGGTCACCTTGTGGGTGCTGTCGAACGATCGTCCGACCCCTCGACAGGTAGTGATCGGGTTGACGGACGGCAAGAACATGGAGATCAGGAGTGGGGACCTGCGTGAAGGCGACCTCGTCATTCTCGGGCAACGGCGCGGCGGCGCCGGTCGAAGCGGGCCCGGGGGAAACGCAGGTGCGGCAGGCACGCCCGGCGCCTCGGGAGCTCCGGGCGCCCCAGGCGCGGCGGGTACCCCTGGCGCAGGAGCAGCCTCGGGCGCGGCAGGTGCGGCGAGCGCTGGACCAGCCGCAGGGGCGGGAGCATCAGCGCCGGCCGCGGGCACAGGGGCAGGCGCGGGAAAGCCACGGGGCGCAGCCAATGCCCAGGGCGGAGGCAAGGCTTCCGGAGCAAGCGCTCCTGGCGAGGAAAAGCCGCATCGCACGCACAAAGCTCCCGGCACGGGCACGGTTCCGAGCACAGGCGGTGCTCCCGGCATGGGCACGGCTCCTGCCGCGGGCAGCGAATCAAGCACGGGCAGCGCTCCCAGCGCAAACGCGCCCGCGGAGAGCCAGTGATGTCAGAAGCGGCACCACTCATCGAGGTGAGGGACCTGACGAAGGTCTACGGAGAAGGGCCGGCAGCGGTCGAGGCCCTTCGAGGTGTCAGCCTGTCGGTGAGCAGCGGCGAGTTCGTCGCGATCATGGGGCCGTCGGGGTCGGGAAAGTCCACGTTCATGCATCTCCTGGGATGCCTCGACCGGCCCACATCGGGGTCGTACCGCCTGAGGGGACAGGAGGTCTCCGGCCTCTCGCGCGATCAGCTCGCGCTTGTCCGCGGCCGGCAGATCGGCTTCGTCTTTCAGAGCTTCAATCTGCTTTCCCGTACGAGTGCGCTGGAAAACGTCGAGCTGCCCATGTTGTATGCCGGGGTAGCACGGGAAGAGCGCGACCGCCGCGCACGCGAGATTCTGGATCAGGTCGGCCTTGGCTCGCGTCTCCAACACCGGCCCAATGAGCTCTCGGGAGGTCAGCAGCAGCGCGTCGCCATTGCGCGGTCGCTTGCCAACGGAGCCCCCCTCCTGATGGCGGACGAACCGACGGGGAACCTGGACAGCGCGAGCAGCGTGGAGATCATGACCCTGTTCCGCCATCTGAACAAGGACAGCGGGATCACCGTGGTCGTGGTGACGCATGCCACGGATGTCGCCGCGTGGTCGGACCGGATCGTCACGTTTCGCGACGGGCTGATCATCGACGACCGCGCCTCGCAGGATGTGCTCGCGGGTCCAGGGCATGAATCCACCGACGGCGGAAATCCGCGCGGGGAGGTCTCAGCATGAGCCTGTCGGTTCTTCTGCGCACGGCCTGGAACGCGCTGCGGCGCAACGTCAGCCGTTCCCTCCTCACGATGCTCGGGATCATCATCGGAGTCTGCGCGGTGATCGCCTCCATGGCCATCGGCGCCGGCGCCCAGGCAGCAGTGATGAAGCAGATCGAGAGCCTGGGTGCCAACCTGATCGTCATCACCCCCGGCAGCATCATCAGCGGAGGGGTTCAGCTCGGCAGCGGATCTCGAACCACTCTGAAGCTCGACGACGTGGCGGCCATCACGCAGAACGTGCTTGAGGTTTCAGGCGCGGCCCCCCTGTCCCAGACCAACACCCAGGTCATTGCAGGCGGGAGCAACTGGTTCACCTCGGTAGCGGGCACCACCCCTCCATGGCTGTCGATACAGAACTGGACGATGGCTCAGGGGACATTCTTCACGGACGAAGACGTGCGCAGGGTGGCCAAGGTGGCGGTACTGGGAAGCACGGTGGCGTCGAATCTCTTCCCCGCGGGCGGCGCGATCGGGAGCACGGTCGTCATCAAGAGCGTGCCGTTCCGCGTCCTGGGCGTCCTGGCCTCCAAAGGACAGACCGGATTCGGTCGGGACCAGGATGACCAGGTGGTTGTGCCGATCACAACCCATCAGGAGCGGCTGACCGGGCAATCATGGGTCAACAGCATCAATATCTCGGCATCGGACCCGGACACGGTGGCGGGAGTCATCGATGCGACGGAACGCCTCCTGCGCCTCGTCCACCATCTCACCCCGATCCAGGGTGATGACTTCACGATCCGCAACATCGCCAACGTCCAGCAGGTGCGGGCGGCAACCGTGTCGACCCAGGCGCTTCTTCTGGCGGCCGTCGCGGTCGTGTCTCTGATCGTCGGGGGAATCGGCATCATGAACATCATGCTTGTCTCCGTCACCGAGCGCACCCGGGAGATCGGCCTTCGCATGGCCGTGGGAGGGCGGGGCCGGGACATCCTTCTGCAGTTTCTCATCGAGGCGCTTGCCATGGCCAGCGCGGGCGGCGTGATCGGGGTGGGCTTGGGCATCGGGATTTCATTCCTGGTATCAATGCTCGGCCATTGGCCGACGGTAATTTCCGGCTTCTCGATCTTCCTGGGTTTCGTCTCCGCCGCGTTCACGGGAGTGGTCTTCGGATACTACCCCGCGCGCCGGGCCGCGGCCCTCGATCCCATAGATGCACTGCGCTACGAGTAGGAGGCCCCGAAGGGCCTCCTCCCCTCGCGCTTCCACGCGCTTGTTATGACTTCTTCGCGACCAGGTCAGGATACATCTTCTGCAGATTCACGATCTTCGGAAGGTCGTTGTACACGATGTACGGGTAGCCGGGGTTGTTGTCCAGGAAATGCTGGTGGTAGCCTTCCGCGGGGTAGAACGCCTTCAAGGCCACGACCTGGGTGACGATCGGCTTCATGAAGAGCTTCGCCCGGTCGAGTATCCGTATGTAGCCCTCCGCGACCTGCTTCTGGCCCTCGTTCGCATAGAAGATCGCGGAACGGTACTGGTTCCCTTCATCCGGGCCCTGGTAGTTCAGCTCCGTGGGATCGTGCGCAACGGTGAAGTACACCTTGAGCAGGGTGCCATAGCTGATCTGCTTCGGGTCGTACATGACCTGGATGGACTCGGCGTGGCCCGTCAATCCGGTCCTGACCATCTCATAGTGGGCTGTGGACTTCTCCCCTCCCGAATAGCCCGATTGGACGTCGACGACGCCCTTCAATCTTTCGAACACGCCCTCCATGCCCCAGAAGCAGCCGCCGGCGAGCACGGCCGTCTGGGTTCCCTTCATCATTTCCGGTGTGTCCATCGGGGGGCTGGGAGCGTCCGCGGCAGCATTCTCTGCGCCGAGAACGAGCATCCCCGCCATCAAGAGCAGTGATGCGAATGTCCTTCGAATCGTGCGGTTACTCATGAGCAGAAGGTACTGGAAATCCGTCACGAAAAGGTCACGGGGAGGTACACAATCAGTCACGGAATGGACGGAAACCTCACGGTGAACTCGCTCCCCTTCCCCAGCTCGGAGGAAACACTCACCGTGCCCTCGTGCAGCTCGGTGAGCCGCTTGACGAGGCTGAGGCCGAGGCCCGTGCCGGGGATGCCGGCGGTCTGCTCGTTTCGGGCGCGATAGAACTCGTCGAACACCTTCGCGCTGTCCTCCCGTATCCTTGTGCCCTTGACGGATGTTCGGCAGACCCATGCCGGCACCAAAGCCCATCTCGCGCGCCCTGTCGGATGCCGTGGACCAGCCCTCCCGGAGTGCAGGGTCGACGTCAGGGATGCCGGGGCCCTCGTCGGCCACCTCGAAGTCGAGCTTTCCGCTGCCCAGACGTGCCCCCGGCCCTGGTTGCAATCACCATACCATTCGTGAATATTTTCTCGATAAAAACTTGATTTTACGATAATCGACAGAATTGAAAGGCCCACCCCAAAATATTGCCGGATAAGTAATTAGATAAAGATAATATATGGCGACCAGGACCAGATCGTGGGACGAAACGATGTCCTCATTTCAGAGAGTTCAAATGACAACTTTCTTGTATACAAATCTCCCATGAGCGATTTGTGCACAAGGTGTGACCAGCCCCATTGAATCAGTTCCTGATTCCCTGGTCCAGCCCGGTGACGAGCTCGATGAATGCCTCATCCAGGTGCCGGCGGACCGCGCGGGCCATCTGCGCTCCAAAGGTGTCAGTCGTGCGCCGCAGCACATCAGCTTCCCATGCGTCCAGGGGCGCCTTCAATGCCCGTGTGAGCCGGCTCATGCGATGAATGTGTCTGAAGAACTCCTCGTCTGCCATGTTGGTATTGTGCGGCATTTCTCATGTCGGTTGCCGACCCCCATAAAGTTGAATCTCTTGCCTGCTGCCGGCGGCGATGGTAGTGTTGTCACTCGGAGGTCAGGAGTGACACGTGCGACATCCTCTATCCTCTTCCGCACGGCCCTCGCGTACCTCGTCATCACGCTGCTCAACATCACCGTCTTCGTCCTGCTGGTCTTCGAAAACCAGATCGATCTCATTTCCCAGAACGCCGTCCTCTCCAGCCTGAACGCGGGAACTGCGATAAAATACTCCCTGGATGCATTCACGGCAGACAGAAAGCCCCTGGATCCCCCCGCCTTCCAGAGAATAGAAGATATGGCAATGAAGTCAGGGGTCGTTCGAACTACGATATTCGGCGAGGATGGCAAAGTCCTTCATAGTTCCCAGGGGGCTGCCGCCGCCACGGCCACGACGGATGAGTTTGCCGCCATCAATGCCGCGATCCTGAAACGTGATTTCGAATCGAAGCTCTTCTCCCACCACATCGACATGCCCCGCCGAACGGTGGAGCTTTTCATCCCCTTCACATACGGGGGAGAACGGACCGCGGTGGCTGAGGTCACGATGCCGATGCGGGACATCGCGCGGCAGCTGGGCTACCTGTACCGGCAGTGCGCGATCATCGCCCTTCTCATCCTCGCGCTCCATTCGGCCTTCGTCATCATCGTTATCCGGGTGGTGATCCGTCCCCTGCGCGGGCTCCTCATTGCGACAGAGAAGGTTTCCCGCGGCACCCTC
>JBEKTX010000031.1:0-19293 GCA_049515615.1 Spirochaetia bacterium | reverse complement strand
GAATGCGGTCCCGAGCCACTTGTCGTAGGGCGCGTATATCCGTTCCATCAGGAAGCAGAGCTTCATCACGTCTCGCACGATCCGCGCGGCGGCAACCTTCATGCCCAGCGCGTCGCCCGCGTCGGCGCACCTTCCCACAAACGCTTCTTCCTGGGAGAGACGCTGCCATTGGCAAGCCATCCGGTAGAGCCACACGTCACGGGGATAAGCGCCCAGCTTCTCGCGAATGTGGTTCAGCTCTCCCCGGGGATCGTGGAAGATCTCACCTGATGTGAGCTCGAGCAGGCGCTGCTCGGGAAACGTCAGCCAGTCCATGAGGGTGAGGTTTGAGAGCTCTTCCATCCCGATGTGCCGACGGAGGTACGCATGCGTGGTGGTGATTTCCACCAGGTGCCGCACGCTGCCTTCCTGCGAATGCGCCGGCACCTGTACGCCGTTGTCATCGGGGTCAGGGTCGGAGAAACCGACCTCGTAGCCGTGGAAGACCGCCGGCAGCCGCCGGCGAAGCTCCGCGTCCAGGCGTGAGGCAGTCGAGTCGGCGCCGTCGGGGTCCAGGAAAATCTGGAAACGCGGACCCCAGTCATGGTCGGTCGAGCGCTCGGTGTCGAAGCCCAGCACGTCGGATCCCTTGCCGATGAAGGCCGCCGCATAGGCGTTGCGGGGCACCATGCTCTGCACGATCGTGCGGCCCGCCTGCTCGTAGAGCATGCGTCCCAGCAGGAGCCCGGGGATGAAAGGGGCGCGCCCGCTCATGGCCGCATCGGCATCACGCCATCGACGTACGCGGCGGATTCCGCGCCGGGAACTCCACGGTGGAGAAATAGTCATCCAGGGTTTCGGCGCGCCGGATCTGCTCCACCGTCCCGTCGGGCCTGAGGAGCAGCTCCGCGGAGCGCAGCTTGCCGTTGTAATTGAAACCCATCGCGTAGCCGTGCGCGCCCGTGTCATGGATCACGACGATGTCGCCTTCCTCGATTTTCGGAAGCGCGCGGTCGATGGCGAACTTGTCATTGTTCTCGCACAGGGACCCGGTCACATCGTACACCCGGTCCGCCGGGGCGCTCTCCTGCCCGACCACCGTGATGTGATGGTAGGCGCCGTAGAGGGCGGGCCGCATCAGGTTGGCCATGCAGGCATCCAGCCCGACGAAATCCTTGTACGTGTGCTTCAGGTGGAGAACTCGCGTCACCAGCCAGCCGTAGGGTCCCATCATCGCCCGGCCGCTTTCCATGCAGAGGCGCAAGGGATGAAGGCCGCGCGCCTTCACCTTTGACTCGTAGACCTCCCTCACACCGCTGCCCAGCGCCCTCCATTCGATTGCCGTCTGGTCGGGCCGGTAGGGGATGCCGAAACCACCCCCTAGATTCACGAACTCAATGCGGATGCCGACGTCGCGGGTGATCTCGGCCACGAGGTCGAAGAGCATGCGCGCGGTTTCCAGGTGGTAGTCGAGATTCAGCTCGTTGGATACGACCATGGCGTGCAGTCCGAAACGCTTCACGCCCCGGTCCCGCGCGATGCGGTAGCCATCGAAGAGCTGATCGCGAGTGAAGCCGTATTTTGCCTGCTCCGGCTTTCCGATAATCACGTTGCCTTCCCGCAGCGGTCCGGGGTTATAGCGGAAGGAGATGAGATCCGGGAGGCCGGCGTGCTTCTGGAGGAAATCGATGTGCGTGATATCGTCCAGATTGATGATCGCGCCGAGCTGCTTCGCTTTCACGTATTCGGCTGACGGGGTGTCGTTGGAAGTGAACATGATCCGCTCGCCCGTGATGCCCAGCTTCTCGCACATGACAAGCTCCGCCATGGAGCTGCAGTCAGCGCCGAAACCCTCGTCCTTCATGATCGCCAGGATATGCGGATTCGGGCAGGCCTTCACCGCGAAGTGCTCCCGGAAACCCACGGCCCAGGAAAAGGCATCCTTCAGCGCGCGCGCATTGTCCCGAATGGCCTTCTCATCGTAGATGTGAAACGGCGTGGGATGGGACCGGATGATGCTCTCGAGCTTCTCCCGCGTGAAGGGAAGCCTCTTCTCGGACATTCGCTCCTCCGTGCCGCGCAGTGTAGCCAGAGTCCGCCGTCCTTGTACAGGCCGGGGATATCCTGTCGGGCTCCTTGTCACCGGGCCGGTGAAAATGTCCCTGCGCCCGGCGCTGCCAGACTATCCCTTTCCCGGATAGCCAAACGTCTGACCGAAGAGCACGCGCTGATCCTTTGTTAATTGCAGCTTTGCGGCAAGCTCCACCTTGTTGCAGTTGTGAAACCACGTCGCCAGACCCTGGGAAGCGGCGAAAAGGTACGCATTCCCCGCGATGAGGCCCGTGTCGACATAATAATAGGATTTCTGCGTCTCGGCGTCATTCAGACCCGGTTCCTGGTAACCTGCCTTGCTGAATTTGTCCCTGTCAACGACATAGATGAGACGCACGGGAGCGTTCGCTCCCGCCTTCCCCTGCCCTTTTCCGATGGCCAGGGCCCGCAAGTCTCGCGCCACCACCGGTATCAGACTGTGAGGAACCGGTTCATAGCGGTACGCGCCTTCCCGCAGGGCGACATAAACATCAATTTCCTGCGAATTGCTTGCTGAGGCGGCCGTTCTGCCGGGAATTCCAAATGGACCATTCCTTCGATTCACGCCGCACGCCGCCCAGAGAAGATTTGACAGCGTCTGCAGGGAAAGCCTCTTGTCGCTGATGGTGCGGATCGTCTTTCTTTTCTGAAGGGCCGCAAGGACGGACCTGCCACGACCAAAGGTGGGCTTGGGAAGCACAATCGATCGGCGCTCCTCATGGCGAGCCGGTTGTTCCCTGGCGGGTTCCCTGCGTTTCATTTTCCTCTCCTACTCCGAGATAACTCCGCCGCCGACAAGGATGTCCTCGTCATAGAAGACGGCCCACTGGCCGCGCGCGATTGCGCGCTGGGGCTCGTCGAACGTCACACGGACGCTCCCGTCAGGCTGGGGCGCCACCTCGGCCGGAACGGCGGGATTTCGATAGCGGATCTTCACCTGGAGCCGCACGGGCCCCCGCGGTGCGTCCCTGCTTGCCCAATTCACTCCGCGCGCGAGCAGCTCCTGCCTGTACAGCGTGGATTCGGGCCCCGCCACGACGGTGTTTGATCCCGCGTCGATGCGGGTAACATACAGAGGCTCTCCGCCGCCGACCCCGAGTCCCTTCCTCTGGCCGATTGTGTAGCCCCAGACGCCCTTGTGCTCCCCGATCACGTTCCCTGCGGTGTCGGTGATGGGGCCCGCCTTGTCAGTTTCGCTCACCACCGCCTTATAGCCGCCGGCAGCGAAGTCCTGGCTCTCGGCCCTGGCATGGTTCGAGAGCCCCGCCCTGCGCGCGATTTCGCGGACATCAGGCTTCTTCATCCCGCCGAGGGGAAACATGACCCGGGAGAGCTGCTCCTGATTCAGCATGCAGAGGAAATAGGACTGGTCCTTGCGGGGATCCTCCGCGGCGCGGATGGCAAACCGACCGGTCCCGGGGACCTTCACGACGCGGCAGTAGTGTCCGGTGGCAAAGAGATCGAATTTGACGCCCCCGGCTTCCGCCAGACGGTCCAGGAGGAGCCCGAACTTCACGCGGCCGTTGCACAGGACGCAGGGATTGGGGGTCCGGCCCGAAAGGTACTCGTCGCGGGCATAGTCCAGGACGAGCCTGCGGTATTCGTCGCAGAGATCGACGACCATGTGGGGGATGTGCAGCCGGGCGCACACCCGAGCGGCCTCCTCGATGTCGGACTGCTCGCCCGGTCCGTAACAGGAATCCGGCACCGGTCCCTGGGCCGGCTTCCCGGAATAGATCTTCATCGTGACGCCGTACACAAGGTGACCGGCATCGCGCAACAGGAGCGCGGCGACGGAAGAATCCACGCCGCCGCTCATCCCGACGACAACGCGCGTCATGGCGGCGCGCCTCCTTCGAGAGCCTGCACAAGGCGCGGCTCAAATCACGCAGCTCTCCGCGGGCGGGCGCCGAACTCGCGGGCCGCCTTCGCCATCGCGGCCAGCCCTCGATCGCCTCCACCACGTTTCTCACTGTTATATCTTCAGGCGGGCCTGCGAGGGAAGAGCCCCCGTGCGCCCCCCGCTGCGGCTCCGGGACTGCCCCGCATATTCCTCCTTCGGCGCTTTGTTCTCCGAGGCCAGACCTATGAAGGAGCGCTGCCCTCGAGTACCATGAAGTGAGACGCCATCCAGGATAATGGCGTCCTGCAGTTGAGAAGGAAGGGGATCCAAGATGCTGTGGCTGTACATCTTCCTTGCTTGCCTTGTTGGTTTGGTCATCGGCTTCCTTATCGCCTGGCTCTTGCGCTCTGGACAACTGAAGACTGCAAGGGGGCTCGCTGAAGAGCTATACTCCAGGAACAAGCTCCAGGCAGATGCGCAATCCCAGGCGATGCTCGAGAGCGTCAAATCGGTTTTCAAAGACCTCTCCTCGGATGCCCTCTCCCGCTCGAGCCAGCAATTCCTCCAGCTCGCCGAAACTCGGTTGACCACAGAGAGACAAGCGGCCACCTCGGAGCTCGACACAAAGAAGCAACTCATCGATCAGCACCTCCTGAAGATTACCTCCGAACTGGAGAAGGTTGCCTCCCTGGTAACCGATTTCGAAAAGGACCGCACGAACAAGTTCGGCGAGCTCTCCGCGGGCATCCGGGGCCTCACAAGTCAATCCGAGGGCCTTCGCTCGATCACGACCTCTCTTCGAGAGGCGCTTTCCAGCACCCAATCCCGCGGGCAATGGGGCCAGCGCATGGCTGAAGACGTTCTGAGGCTGGCGGGTTTCGTCGAAGGAGTGAACTATTCAAAGCAGCAGCAGGCGCCTGACAGCCGAGACAGGCCCGACTTCACGTTTTTCCTTCCCAGAGATCTCACTCTCAACATGGATGCAAAGTTTCCCCTGAGCAACTACCTCCGCTTCCTCGAAGCCACGAACGACTCCGAAAAGGAGAGCTTCCGAAGGGACTTCCTGAGGGACGTTCGGGCGCGTCTCAAAGAGGTCACCACGAGAGACTACATCAACGCAGAAGGAAAGACGGTCGACTATGTTCTCCTGTTCATTCCGAATGAGAGCGTCTTTGCTTTCATTCACGAACAGGACAAGACCATAATGGATGAAGCACTTCAGAACCACGTCATCCTCTGCTCTCCCATGACTCTCTTCGCAGTCCTGGCAGTGATTCATCAGTCCGTCCAGAACTTCGCCCTTGAGCAGGCCTCGAACGAAATCCTCTCCCTTTTCGGCTCCTTCAAGAAGCAGTGGCTCCTCTTCGTGAAGAAACTTGACTCCCTCGGAGAACGAATAGAGTCAGTGGCCAAAGAATACGATGCCCTGGCCACCACTCGAAGGCGTCAGCTCGAGAAGCCTCTCGACAAGATCGAGGACCTCAGGGCCGCGAGGGCTCTCCCGGTTGACACGGGATCAGAAGAAGGTGGTGAAGCCGAGGAACCCGAATAGACAGGGATCGAAAGGCGTCGAGCCCTCGATTGCAGGAGATCGGCGCCATAGGTACACTCCAGCCCGCAAGGAGTTGATCGCCATGAATATCGAGGACGTTCGTCTTCTCTACGAGTTCAACACATGGGCGAACCACCGCACAATCGAAGCGTGCGCCTTCCTGACTCCCGAACAATTCACGCGGGACCTCGCTTCGAGCTTCCGCTCCGTGCGCGACACGCTTGCGCACATTTATGGAGCGGAGTGGCTATGGCTGGAACGCTGGCATGGGCGCACACCGAGCGCGCTTCCGTCTCCCGACGATTTCCCCACCGTCGACTCTCTCCGGCAGGGGTTGGCGAGAATTGACCGCGACCTGGTGGACTACGTCGCCTCGCTTTCCGCGGACGATCTGCAACGCGTGGTTCAGTACAAGACGACCGCGGGCGCAGCCCAAGCACAGCCCGTCTGGCAGATGTTGCAGCACCTCACGAACCACGGTACCTATCACCGTGGCCAGGTGGCAACTCTGCTCCGACAGCTGGGCGGGAAGGCCACGAGCACAGACCTGATCGGGTTCTATCGGGAGCGGGCCGCGCAAGCCGGTGCATGATTCGGGGCGTTGCCCGTACCCGCGCTCCGCTGCGGAAACGTTACTCGTAGCGAAGCGCTTCGATTGGATCAAGCGTGGCAGCGCGCCGCGCAGGATAGAACCCGAACATCACACCCGTGAAAGCAGCGGATGTAAAGCCAAGGATTACGGAGAACGCCGAAATCACCGCAGGCCAGTGTCCGAACGCTGCGACAAGAGATGAAACCCCGATACCCATGCCGATCCCGATGATCCCGCCCGCGCTTGCCATGGTGAGCGCCTCGATGAGGAACTGCAACAGGATATCGCGGCCGCGGGCTCCCACCGCCATCCGCAGCCCGATCTCGCGCGTTCGCTCTGTAACCGACACGAGCATGATGTTCATGATGCCGATGCCCCCGACCACCAGAGACACCACGGCGACCCCGGCAAGGAGAAGGGCAAGGGCGGTTGCAATGGCCATCGCGGCCTGCTGAACGCTCTCGATGTTGCGGATGGTGAAATCATCGGACTGCGCGGGCGTGAGGTGGTGCACGAGGCGCAGCAGCCGCTCGCTCGCATCGATTACCCCCGCCACCGTGTCGGACGCTGAGGCTCCGATCATGATGGTGTTGATCCATGTCTGTCCGGTGAGCCTTTTCTGATGCGTGGTGATGGGAACAATGACCACGTCGTCCTGATCACGGCCAAACCCCGATTGCCCCTTGGATGCGAGAACGCCGAGCACCTGGAAGGGGACGCTCTTGACGATGATCGTGCCGCCGACCGCTCCACCGGCGGGGAACAGATTTGCGGCCACCGTGCTCCCCAGGACCGCCACTTTCCGAACCCGCGTCACGTCCTCGTCGGTCAGAAAAGTCCCCTGATCCACACTCCAGTTCCCGACGGAAAGCCATGCGGGGGTTGTTCCTCCGATCATCGTGTACCAGTTGGCCGCCCCGGCCACGACCTGGGCGCCCGTCTGCGAGTAGGGGGCAACGCCGCTGACCTCCGGCACATCTGCCGCGATCGACGCGATGTCATCCAGCTTGAGGGTCTGTCGGGAGCCGCTGCCCAGGCTCATAGCGCCGCTCGTGATGCTCCCCGGGGTGATGATGATGAGGTTGGATCCCAGGCCCTCGATCCGCTTGAGCACATAGGCCTGGACGCCGGCGCCAATAGCCATCGAGGCGATGACCGCACAAACGCCGATGATGATCCCCAGCATGGTGAGAAGCGAGCGGCTGACGTTGCGTCGCAGGGCATCCCAGGCAGCGCGGATGAGCGCCATGAGGCTCATGAGGATTCCAGTATCATGGATTCACGCCGCCCGGTCCAGCGTGAGACTGCACGGGCGCGGCTCAGATCACGTAGTTCTCCGCGGGCGGGTCGATCTCGCGGGCCTCCTTCGCCATTGCGGCCAGCGTAAAGGAGGAAAGTGTGCTCACGATGTCATCGCGAAGCCTCCGCCAGACGCGCGTGGCCACGCAGGTCGTGGCGCGGTCGCATCCGGACGGGTCGTCGCCGCACTCCGCCGGGCTCGCGCCCGCCGCGGGGTCGACGCAGGGCACCGGCGCTATGGCTCCCTCGATCGCCTCCACCACGTCCTTCACGGTTATTGCTTCAGGCGGGCGCGCCAGGGAATAGCCGCCATGCGCCCCCCGCTGGGAGACGACGAGGCCGGATGACTTCAGGGGAATGATGATCTGACCGAGGTACTTTTCCGATATCCCTTCGCGGCGCGCAATATCCTTGAGGAGCGAGCTGCCCTGACCGTAGCTCAACGCCAGGGCCACCATGAGTCTTACCCCATAGCGGCCCCGGGTCGACATTTGCAGGGACATTCCCTATGCGTCCTCGAACAGCCACGTGCTGAGGTAGCGCTCGCCCGAGTCCGGGATGATGACGACGATGAGCTTCCCCGCGTTCTCGGGCCGCTTCGCCAGCTGCAGGCCCGCCCACGCGGCCGCCCCGGAGGAGATCCCGACGAGCAGGCCTTCTTCCCGCGCCAGTCGGCGCGCCGTCTTGCCCGCGTCCTCCTCCTCCACCTTGATCACCTCGTCGATGAGCTCCCTCTTGAGGACCGCGGGTATGAAACCAGCGCCGATTCCCTGGATCTTGTGGGGCGAATGCGTGCCCCCGGAGAGCAGCGGCGATTTTGCCGGTTCCACCGCGACCGTCGTGAAGGTCGGCTTCCGCTTCTTGATGTACTCCGAGACCCCGGTGATCGTTCCGCCCGTGCCGACTCCCGCCACGAGAAAGTCGACCTTGCCGTCGGTGTCTTTCCAGATCTCCTCCGCCGTGGTCTTGCGGTGGATCTCGGGATTTGCCGGGTTCTCGAACTGCTGGGGCATGAATGCGTTCGCGGTGGAATCCACGAGCTCCTTCGCCTTTTCCACGGCGCCCTTCATTCCCTGGGGCGCCGGCGTGAGCACCAGCTCGGCGCCGAATGCCTTCAGGAGCTTGCGGCGCTCGATGCTCATGCTCTCCGGCATCGTGAGGATGCAGCGGTAGCCCTTGAACGCCGCGATATAGGCGAGGCCAATCCCCGTGTTGCCGCTCGTGGGCTCCACGATGACGCTCCCCTGCTTCAGCAGCCCCCTCTTCTCCGCGTCCTCGATCATGGAGAAGGCAATTCTGTCCTTCACGCTGGCCAACGGGTTGCGCGACTCCAGCTTCAGCACGAGGTCGCCCTTGGCCCCGTCCAGGATCTTGTGGACCCGCACGAGTGGGGTGTTGCCGATGAGCTCAAGCACGTTCGCCTTGATATTCAATTTTCCGCCTCCTCAGATCTGATTCAGGGCCTGGTCGAGATCGTCCTTGATGTCATCTATGTGCTCGATGCCGATGGACAGGCGCACCAGCTCGGGGGTCACCTCTCCTTCCCGCTGCTGCGCCTCGGTGAGCTGGGAGTGCGTCGTGCTCGCGGGATGAATGGCCAGGCTCTTCGCATCGCCGACGTTTGCGAGGTGGGAGAACAGCTTCAGGCTGTTGATGAACTTCTCCCCGGCCTCCTTGCCGGCCTTTGTCCCGAAGACGACCATTCCGCCGAAACCCTGCTTGAGATATTTCTTTGCAACGGGGTACGTGGGGTCGTCGGGCAGCCCGGGATAGCGCACCCACGCCACTTTCGGATGCTTCTTGAGCCACTGTGCAACGGCCAGCGCGTTGCTGCTGTGCCTTTCCATGCGCAGGGGCAGTGATTCGATTCCCTGGAGGAAGATCCACGCATTGTCGGGGGAAATGCACGCGCCGAGGTTTCGGAGGGGCACGGTGCGCAGGCGAAGTGCGAAGGCAATGGGTGCAAGCGGCGCGGGAAGGTCCGAGGCCCAATGCAGCCCATGATAGTTGGGATCCGGATCGTTGAAAAGGCTGAACTTCTTGTCCTTCCAATTGAACTTTCCGGCGTCGGTGACAATGCCACCGATGCCCGTGCCGTGCCCGCCCATCCATTTCGTCAGAGAGTTCACGACGATGTCCGCCCCGTATTCGATCGACTTGAGCAGATACGGTGTGGTGAACGTGGCATCCACGATGAGAGGAAGGCCGTGCGCGTGCGCAATCTTCGACACTTCCGCGATATCGGTGACGTCCAGGACGGGGTTCCCGATGGTTTCGATGAAGATCGCGCGCGTCTTCGGTGTAATGGCTTTTTCGTACGCCTTCAGATCGTCGTGCTTCACGAACTTCACCTTGATGCCGAACTGGGGGAAGATCGCGTCGAACATGGTGTAGGTGCCGCCGTAGAGGTTGCTCGCGGAAACGATCTCGTCCCCCGCCTGCGCCAGGGTAATGATGGCATAATGAACTGCAGCCGTTCCCGAGGCCAGGGCGACAGAGGCCGCGCCGCCTTCAAGGAGGGTGACCCTCTGCTCCAGCACATCCTGCGTGGGATTCATTATCCGGGTGTAGATGTTCCCGAGCTCCTTCAGGGCGAAAAGGTTCGCCGCCCGCTCGGTGCTGGGAAACACGTATGAGCTGGTGCGGTAGATCGGAACACCGCGCGACGTGGTTGCATCCACCTGCTGGCCGCCGTGAACGGCAAGGGTTTCCAGCCTCAGTTTCTTCTCCTCACTCATCTCCCACTCCTTTCGGACATGTAATCACTACCAAATTGATAGTATTGGTAATGATTCTATTGACCTTGGCGAAAATAGTCAAGAGGAAACAGGCGGCAGAGAATGTGGTGTCCCACGTGAGCTACTGCTTCGGCAGCTTTGCTTCCTTGGCCTTGTCCAACCACCAGCAGTCAAGCCCGAGCGCGTATTGGGGCCTCACGGACGGACGGGAAAACTTGTTCCAGTACGCCACGCGGAACTTGCTGAAGTTCCACTCGGGGATCACGTAGAAGTTCCAGGTGAGCACGCGATCAAGGGCGTGACCCCAGCTCAGCAGGGCCTTTTCGTTGTCCTGGTTCGCGATGCATCCGTCTACCAGGGCGTCGACCGCCGGGTCCTGAACGCCCGCGAAGTTGTCCGTGGAGTCGATGGAGTTCGAACGCCAGACGTCGTTCAGCTTGGTGCCGGGATAGGCCATTGGGTCGTAGGCATCCGCTATCATGTCGAAGCCCCTGCTCCTGAGCTTGTCCATGAATTGGATGGAATCCAACTGCCGGATGCTCATGACGATCCCCATGCGCGCGAGATTTTTCTGCAGTGCTAATGCAATCCTCTGCCACAAGGGGTCGTCGATGAGCAGCTCGAAGGAGAACCGTTCTTCAGGGTTTTCCACGTTCACGAGCTTCTGATCCTTGATCACCCACCCCGCTTCCTTCAACAGGGCAAGCGCCTGACGGACCTGCTCACGGATCTCGCCTGACCCGTCGGTGACGGGTGGATTGTACTCGGTCGTGAAGACTTCGTCGGGGACCTCTCCCTTGAGCGGGGTGAGGATCTTCAACTCTTCGGTGCCGGGCAGTCCTTTTGCCTCGTACGGGGTGTTCGCAAAATAGCTTCGCGTACGCACATATTGGCGCCAGAAGAATTCCTTGTTCATCCATTCGAAATCCAGGGCATAGTTCAAAGCCTGGCGTACCCTTCTGTCCCTGAAGATCGGCCGCTGGATGTTGAACACCAGCGCCTGCATGCCCTGCGGAATCTCGTGGGCGATTTCTTCTTTGACGATGGCGCCGCTGTCGAAGTTCTTTCCCGTGTAGCCCGTGGCCCAGTTTTTTGCCGAAGACTCATCATAGAAATCGAACTCGCCGGCCTTGAATGCCTCGAACGCGACCGTCTCGTCCTGATAGTAGTCGTAGCGGAGAAGGTCAAAATTTTTCTGCCCTTTGTTAACGGGAAGCCTCGCCGCCCAATACGCCGGATTGCGCTGCCAGACCACATACTCTCCGATCTTGTAGTCCTTGACCATGTAGGCGCCGGTGCCGAGCGGCACATCGGTGATTGGCTCGTCGAGCTTGCGGCTTTCCCAGTACTTCTTCGGGAGGATGGCGAGGTGGGCCAGGGAGACCACCATGGCCTTGTCTCCCGTTATGAGCGTGAACTTCACGCGCAGCTTGTCCAGCGCCTCCACCTTTGCAACGCCCGAATAGTATTGCTTGAACTGCGGCACGCCTTCATTGAAGAACTTGTTGAAAGAGAACACAACGTCGTCTGACGTGATGGGCGATCCATCCTGGGCCGTTGCCCTCGGATCGAGATGAAAGGTGATCCAGGTGTCGTCGTCAGGATACTCGACCTTCTGGGCGATCAGGCCATAGTACATATCGATCTCGTCCTTGGATGGCGTCATGAGCGCATCGTAGAGGGTGTCGCTGCCCGCCGCGGCCTGGCCCCCCAACGCGTACTGATTGAAATTGTCGTACGTGCCCATCACCCGCTGGCGCAGCGTCCCCCCCTTGGGGGCGGCGGGATTCACGTAATCAAAATGGTCGAAGCCCGCGGGATACTTCGGCGCGCCGTGAAGGCTGAGAGCATGTGAAACAATGATCTGGGGCGCCGCGCCAAGCAGGGAAACCGCTGCCGTGAAGAAGATAAGGACCAAGGATCTCTTCATGGAAAAACAATAGGAAATTGGAGACATCTTTGTCAAACTTCCGCCAGGCGCCGGGTTGACGGATTCCGATGGCTGGTGTAGATTCAAAGCATACCCCTCCCCACCAGGGGTGGGGTATGGCGGGGAGACTGATGAAAACCGAGGAAATGACAGTCACCGGTATGACCTGCGCATCCTGCTCCGCGAGGGTGGAGAAGGCCGTGGGAAAGCTCGAAGGGGTCACGAAGGCGAGCGTGAATCTCGCCACCGAAAAACTGCACCTGGAATACGACGAGACCCGGCTCCGGACCAACATGGTCCGCAAGGCCGTGGAAGCTGCAGGCTACGGCCTTCTCAACGATGAAAAATCGAAGCACGTGACGATTCCGATCGGAGGGATGACGTGCGCCTCATGCTCGGCCCGGATCGAAAAGGTCGTCGGAAAGCTCGACGGCGTCGAGAAGGTCTCGGTGAACCTCGCGACTGAAAAGGCGGATGTCTTCTACTACCCTGAGAAAGTCCGGCTGTCAGCGATCAAGAAGGCGATTACCGACGCCGGCTACACCGCACGGGATATCGATGCCTCTGACACTGTGGACCAGGATGCGGAAAGAAAGACACGTGAGATCCGGGTCATGTGGACGAAGTTCATCACCGCTGCCGCGGCCGCGGTGCCGCTCCTGTACCTGGCCATGGGGCACATGATCCCCGCCCTGAAGCTGCCGCTGCCCTGGTTCCTGGACCCCATGCAGTATCCGCTGGTGTTTGCCCTGGCACAGGCGATCCTGGTGGTTCCCGCCATAGCCGCAGGGAACCGCTTCTACCGGGTAGGCGTGAAGGCCCTCTGGCACCGGGCGCCGAACATGGATTCGCTGATCGCCATCGGCACCGCGGCCGCGGTCCTCTACAGCCTCTCTTCGACCTGGCGGATCGCCACCGGTGACGCCGCTGCGGTGAGCAACCTCTACTTCGAGACCGCGGCTGTCATCATCGCCCTGATCCTTCTCGGCAAGACGCTGGAAACCGTGTCCAGGGGACGGACGTCCCAGGCCATCAAGAAGCTCATGGGCCTGGCGCCCAAGACGGCGATCGTGATCCATGACGGAAAGGAATCCGAGATGCCGATCGCCGAGGTGGAAGTGGGAGATCTCGTGCGCGTGCGTCCCGGCGGCAAGGTCCCCGTGGACGGCGAGGTGGTGGACGGCTCCACATCGGTGGACGAATCCATGCTCACCGGAGAGAGCATCCCCGTGGAGAAGAAGGCGGGAGACCAGGTGACCGGGGCGAGCATCAACAAGAACGGCACGATCACCTTCCGCGCCACACGCGTGGGCGGCGACACCGCCCTGGCGCAGATCATCAAGCTGGTCGAGCAGGCGCAGGGCAGCAAGGCGCCGATAGCACAGCTCGCAGACGTGGTCTCCGGGTACTTCGTGCCTATCGTCATGCTCATCGCTCTGGCCGCGGGCGCGGCGTGGCTGGCGAGCGGACAGAGCGTGGCATTCAGCATGACCATCTTTACCGCAGTCCTCGTGATCGCCTGCCCGTGCGCTCTCGGGCTTGCGACTCCCACGGCGATCATGGTCGCCACCGGAAGGGGAGCCGAGAACGGCATTCTCATCAAGGGCGGCGCCGCGCTGGAAGAAACGCATCGGATCCAGACCGTCATCCTGGACAAGACGGGAACCATCACCGAGGGCGCGCCTGTCGTAACGGACATCGTTCCGGCAAACGGCATGAGAGAGGATTCCCTGCTCCAGCTCGCCGCTTCCGCGGAGAAGGGCTCGGAGCACCCCCTCGGCGATGCCATCGTACGGAGCGCCGAAAGCCGAAAGCTTGGTCTCCTGCCGATGGAGCGCTTCCAGGCAATGCCGGGCCGTGGGATCGAGGCGCGGATCGGCGTCCGGGAGGTTCTCCTGGGCACCGAGAAACTGATGAACGAAAGAGGTGTCGCTCCTGGCAGCCTGCTCGAGGCTTCGGCTGCAATGGCGGCGGCAGGGAAGACCCCCCTGTTCGTGGCGGTGGATCAGACGGCCGCAGGTGTGATCGCCGTCGCCGATGTGCCGAAAGAGTCGAGCGCCCGCGCGATTGCGGCCCTCCGGGAGATGGGCCTGGAGGTCGTGATGATCACGGGTGACAACGAGAGAACCGCGAAAGCCATCGCCGCGCAGGTCGGCGTGGATCGCGTTCTTGCGGAGGTCCTGCCGCACCAGAAGGCTGAAGCCGTGAAACAGATTCAATCGGGAGGCCGCAAAGTAGCGATGGTCGGTGACGGCATCAACGATGCCGCCGCCCTCGCGCAGGCGGACATCGGGATCGCCATCGGCTCGGGCACAGATGTGGCAATCGAATCTGCCGATATCGTCCTCATGAAAAGCGACCTGGCCGACGTCGCGGGAGCCATCCGGCTCAGCAAGGCCACCATTCGAACGATCAGGCAGAACCTGTTCTGGGCCTTCGGGTACAACGTGCTGGGAATTCCTGTCGCAGCCGGGCTCCTGCACCTGTTCGGCGGCCCCCTGCTGAACCCGATCTTCGCGGCGGCCGCCATGTCCCTGAGCTCCGTATCAGTCGTGAGCAACGCCCTTCGGCTGCGCCGCTGGAGGTAGAATATGGATCACGGAAGTCATGAAAGTCACAAGGCGCTTGCGCTGCTGAAAACAGCCCGCGGCCAGGTCGACGGGGTGCTGCGGATGGTGGAGGAGGACCGCTATTGCATCGACGTATCGAAGCAGGTCCTTGCGACAATCGCCCTTCTGAAAAAGGCTAACATCGTCATCCTCAAGCAGCACATGGATACCTGCGTGAAGGATGCCATTCGTACGGACAAAGGCGCGGAGAAGATTGACGAAATCACGATGATACTGGAGAAGTATCTCGAGAGGTGAGGAGGAAGCCGCGGGCCTAGTCGCGGGCTGCTCAGGAGATTTGCCGAGCTCACGAGGGCGGGAGCATAATACAGAACTCCGATCCGCGCCCCGTCTGGCTGGCGGCGCTGATCGTTCCTCCATGCGCCTCAACGATTGCTTTCGCGATTGAAAGGCCAATGCCTGCACCGCCCGTTGCGCGGCTTCGCGAATTGTCCGCCCGGTAGAATCTCTCGAACAGACGCGGGATGTCCTGTGAGTCAATGCCCACTCCGGTGTCCGCCACGCGGATTTCCGTGCCGGAGGGGCGCACATCCACGCTCACGTCCACGGCTCCGCCGGCCGGCGTGTACTTCAGGGCGTTGGAGAGAAGGTTGATCACAGCCTGGCTGAGCTTGTCCGGATCCACGGAGAGCATTGCCCTGCCCGCGTGGGAATCTCCCGCAGCCTTCGCGAGCCTCAGCGCAACTCCCTTCTCGCGGAATTGCGGCTCGTGGTTGCGAACGACACCGGACACGAGAGCACCGATGTCAGTGACCGTGCGTTTCATGCCGCCCGCGCCTTCCTCGAGATGGGCGAGTTTCTCCAAGTCCGTCACCAGGCGATTGATCCTCAGTATTTCATCGTGCAGACCCTCGAGGCGCGCGGGGTCGGGCTTCCAGATCCCGTCGATGAGCGCCTCCAGGTGACTCTGCAGGGTGGAGAGCGGTGTGCGAAGCTCGTGCGCCATGTCTGCCGTCAATCGGCGGCGCAGTTCTTCCTGGTCCTGCAGAGCGCGCGACAGGTTGTTCACTGATGAGGCAATGCCATCCAGCTCCCGCACCCTGGTCTTCTCCCCGATGAGAACGTCCCGCTGGCCCCTGGCGATTCGCTGCGTTGCTTCTGCCACGCGCGCGAGGGGGATGGTGATGCGCCGAGCCGATACGAAACCGATGAAAACTGCGAGAGCCACCGCGGCCAGCGTGACCCAGAGCAGGAGCAGATTGAGGGAATTGATGAAGGAAAGCTCCTGGTCGTTCAGAAAAAACGGCCCGTAGTAGCCGATCGTGACCACCCCGACATCCGCGAAGCTCGAGCGGACAGGGTAGACGTTTTCCGTGTAGGAGCCGCGCCAGTTCGGGTAGCGGCTTGCCATGTTCTGCGCCATGTGCGTGATCATCTGTACGCACATGCCATTGTTGTGAACGGTGGCGTCCCAGACCGTCCGGCCCTCCCGGTCCGCAACCTTCACGATCATCCCCTGCTCAAGGGCGCTCATGCCGATGGCGGTCATGCCGGCGTCGCCCCATGTGCCGGAATACTGAGCGCCGATCTGAGCGACGACCTGCTGCACCTGCCGGGCCTGGCTCTCCCGCAGGTAGCGGCGAAAACTGCTCTCCAGCACGCCGTTTGCAAGCGCGCTCACCATGAGGACGCAGAGCAGCGCCACCAGCACGTAGGAGAGGGTCAGACGCGTGCGAAGGCTCCAGGTCATCCGGATCCCTCGACGCTGAACCGATACCCGACGCCGTGGACCGTATGGATGTAGCGGGGAACGCGCGGGTCGTTCTCGATCTTCTGCCTCAGGTTTTTGACGTGCGCATCGATCGTCCGGTCAGAACCTTCGAAATCGTCCCCGAGGGCGCGGGAGATGAGCTCCTCACGGGAGAACACGCGCCCGGGATTTCCGGCGAACAGACGCAGGAGCCGGAACTCGCGCGGTGTGATGGGGACAGTCGTTCCGGCCTTGCGCACGGTCCCTGCGGCATCGTCGATGAGGAGGTCATCGTCATTGAAGCTCAGCACGCGGGCCGCGGGGGAATCGATGTCCGAAGAGCGGCGCAATACGGCTTCCACCCGGGCGATGAGCTGTTTCGGGCTGAATGGCTTGGTGATATAGTCGTCCGCGCCGAGCTGGAGTCCTTTCACTGCATCTGAGTCCTCGACTTTCGCGGTGAGCATGATGATCGGCACCCGGGAGCGCGCGCGGAGCTTTCGACAGACCTCTTCACCGGACAAGTCGGGGAGCATGAGATCCAGGATCACCAGGGCCGGACGTTCCCTCTCAAAGACGGCAAGCGCCTCCACGCCGCTCGCCGCCGAGAGCGGCGAGTACCCGGCGTTGCGAAGATACGAGCCAAGGACTTCGGTGATCTTCGGCTCATCGTCGACCACGAGCACGCGCCGGGGGACGGAGCCCATGCTACCGGACCACGGAGTATCCCTGGTCCTCGATCGCGGTCTTGATCGACTGGAGCGTGGTCTTTCCGGGGTCGAAGCCCACGGTCACTAGATTCTTCTCCAGGCTCACTTCAACGGTATCCACCCCGGCAAGGGCGGACACGGAGCTCTTCACCGCGTGCACGCAGTGCTGGCAGGACATCCCCTGCACGTTCAAGTGTTGAGTTTCCTTTGGCATCTGAGTCTCCTCGTGCTGAAATATACTATCACGACGCGGATCTTTGGCCTCGCAGGGAGCGCTCATCTGCCGCAGCAGCCTCCCGCACCGGGGCGAGGCTTGAAGGATGCCACCTGGGCCCTCACCGAATTGAGGTCCACCTTATCCGGGTCATCCACCACCTTGACGTACCCGTGGAGCATTCCCATCCCGCACTCGAACGAGAAGTCGGAGGTGATGTCAAGGAATGGTGTCTCCCGTTGTCCCTGCCGGAGGTCCAGCCCGCCCTGGTACTCGGGGAAGTTCACCACGGAGTTGCAGGAGCTGAGATTCGCCGCTGCGAATCGCACTTTCCCTTTCACGCCGCGCTTCATCACGATCACCGCGGGCGTATAGCCGTTTGCATCGACCACCACCTCGGCCACCTGGCCATCGGGGGTGCGTTTTGCAATTTGAATAACGTCCACCGGAATCTTGCCGTTCGCAAACTTTCCCGGCGTCGCGCCGCAGCAGCTCCCTCCGCCTCCGCCGGATCCAAAGGCAGATGCAATGTCCCCGCCGCTCGGCGCAGAAAGGTCGCTGGCCGTGAGCACTTTGAGATCCGGCACGATCCTGATAGAGCTGGAGATCATCCCCATCCAGCACGTGTAGGAGATCGTCCCGTCCCGGTCAGGAGTGAACTCGATGAGGTTGTCTCCAGGGACGAGCTGCTTCCTGATCCCGTACTGGGGAACAGTGAGAGGGTTGTTGCAGCCGTTGAGATCCTCCGCCTTTGCGCTGACTGTCCACCGTACCGGAATCCCTTTTTGCACGATGAGGGGGTGATAGTCTCCGGATTCGACGGTGGTCCTCACTTCCTGATAGTCACCGATGACTTTCGCAACGGCAACCGAGCCGCCCTGCCCCGGGGTGAGCACGGGGAGGGCAACACCGAAAAGACTCATGCCCCTGGTGAACATCACCAGGCCAAGGGCCATGACCAGGACGCCGCTGGCCTTCAGCATCCGGCGGTTGAACTTCGCGCTGAGGAAGGCGCTGATGGCCCCAAACCCCAGCAGCAGGGGCACCGTTCCGAGACTGAAGAGGAACATGGCGAGCGCGCCGGCGAGAAAGCTCCCCGTTCCAAGGGCGTAAACCTGCATGGTCTGAAGCGGCCCGCACGGCATGAGACTGTTCAAAAGGCCGACGACAAAAGGCCCGCGTCCTGATGCCGCGGATCGCATCCTGCTCCCCCCGAGGCCGGGGAATTGGACCTTCAGCCGGGAAAGCCAGGGGAAAATCCCGAGCATGCGCAGGCCGAGGAACAGCATGAATACGCCCGCGATGACGGGCATGACGCCCTTCAGAGTCGTGGAGAGGCTGAACAGGGAGCCCAGAGCTCCCACGATTCCGCCGATGACCGTATAGGAAATGACCCGTCCTCCGTTGTACAGGAGGCTCGGCACCAGCCGTTCCTTCAGTCCGGTCGGCGGCGCAGGTGCCTTGCGCGGGCCTTCGGCCCCGTCCCGCTTGATGCTCTGCGAGAGCACGATCCCGCCGCACATGGCGATGCAGTGCAATGAAGTGAGCAGGCCGACCACGAAGATCAGCCCGTACCCCATGGACTGAGTCACTGCGGGCAGGAAGGTGAACCCGACCGTGTAGCGGATGATGAGGTAGATGGCTGCGACGACGGCGATGAGGCCGAGGAATCGGTACGCGGCGCCCGACCCCGACTTCGCCGCCTCCGAGTCCTGGGCCACGGCAGGCGGGAGCGCAGCTCTCGCGGAGTCTTCACGCACCTGGTACCCGGCGCTCCTGATGGCCGCGAAAATCGCATCCCGGGTGACCAGCTCTGCGTCGTAGTAGACCATCACCTCGGAAAGTGACGCGCTCGCATTCACCTGGCTTACGCCCTCGAGAGCCCGAACCGCCTTCTCGATTCTCTGCTCGCAGCTGGTGCACGACATGCCGTCCACCATGAGACGTACTGTGGCTCGCCTTCCGGCCATGGAACCTCCCCTTTGACGCTGGATGCACGCGAGCATACGCGTCAGGTGTGAAGGA
>JBEKTX010000030.1:0-34234 GCA_049515615.1 Spirochaetia bacterium | reverse complement strand
GTCATTTCCACGATGTCCTCCCACAGCCACATCGAGACCGCGCTCGCCCTCACCGACGTGTCACTCATCTCGGTGGCCCGCGAGCAGTACGGTCTGCTCATCGAGCGCAACGCGCCGGTTGCCTTGAAGATCATCCAGAGCTTCTCACGCAAGATGCGCTTCCTGGACGAGGCTCTGACGAGGCTCACGTTCAAGAACACCGCCAGCGGCGAGCCCTCGCACCTGTTCAAGGTCGCGGAGTACTACGCGCGCCAGAGCCAGTACAACCAGGCCTACTACGCGTACTACCGATTCCTGCAGAACTGCCCCACGGACCCGAACGCCGACAAGGCGAAGGAACGGATGGCGAAGATTCATCCCTACGCGAAGGCCGTCTATCTGGAAAAGACCTCGGATGACTTCACGCGGAATTACCCGAAGAACACGATGATCTTCAGCGAGAACGAGCCCGGCACCGAGCTGTACATCATCCAGAAAGGCGTCGTGAAGATCACGAAGATCGTGGAAGACAACGAGGTGCTGCTCGCCATGCTGAAGACGGGCGATATCTTCGGCGAGATGGCGCTGCTGGAAAACAAGCCCCGGTCCGCCTCGGCCATTGCCAACGAGGACTGCAGTCTGATGGCGGTGAACAAGGCCAACTTCGAGCGGATGGTCCAGAGCCAGCCCCAGCTCATCACGCGCCTCACCACGCTCCTCGCGGAGCGGCTCTGGTTCATCTACAAGCAGCTGGCCAATACCCTCATCCAGGACCCGGTGGGCAGGCTCTATGACGCCCTGCTCCTGCAGCTGGAGAAGAACCGCATCCCCGTCGTGGCGGGAGGCAAGCACACCTTCCAGCTCGGTCCCAAGGAGCTGCTGAACACCGTGGGCCTTTCCAGCGACAAGGGAAATCCCTACATCCGCAAGCTCTTCGAGAACAAGAAGATGGTGCTGGCCGACAACAAGATCGCCACCAACGACGTGGAGGAGATCCAGAAACAGTCGGAGTACTACCGCAAGATGGAGAAAATCGAGCGGGCCCGCAGGAAGGCCGCCTCGGCGCAGTAGAAGCCTCGCACGCACGCGTGCGGCTGAGGGAGCCAGCTCAGGGACGCCTTTAATATACCCCTGTCACGGAGAGGTCGTCGAAAGTAGCCGCATACGACGTGAGCCCTCCGACGGACTCCTCGTGGATGCTCAGCAGGTAGGGCAGGTCCCGGTCCTCGCGTGTCGAGCCCGACGGGTTCATCTGGTTCACCGACACCAGCCCTTTCGTGAAGGCGACGTGCTGATTGTCGAGATTTCCGAAGTAGTACGCGCGCGCATCGAAGTCCGGGGCGGGGGCCGCCGGGAGGAGCGTCTTCTCGTCGCCGAGGGTCGGGTCCACGGGAATCCAGCCGAGAGTTTCCACGTAGAACTCGTCCCAGAAGTGGCGTCGTGTCGGCTGTCCCGCATCTCCCACAAGGTATCCCGCCACCATGCGCGCGGGCACGCCGGAGGCGCGCAGGAGGGCGCAGTACAATGATGAATAGACGAACGCGTTTCCCTTCTTCGATCGAAGGGCCGCGACCGTATCTGCGGCGGTCGCGCTGTAGGAGACCTGGGCGAGCAGCCAGTCGTAGATCCGTCGGGCCTTGAGCCACGGGTTCTTCTCTCCTCCCGCCGCCGCGGCTGCCGCCCTGGTGATGTCCGGGCTCGTGGAGGGAACGAGACGATCCGGCGCGGTGAACGTTTCATACAACTCGGAAGTTGTCACGTACGGCGGCACCTCCGCAGGAATCACCTGGGTTGCCACGGCGTATCGATCGAACATCCAGCTCATGCTGATCCTGTATTTCCCGCCCTTCTGGAGGTTGTTGATCGAATACAGCGAGGCCGCGGTGGTGTCCAGGAGCGAAGCGGGATCCTGGCCCACCGATTCGATCGTGCGCTGCTCGGGTGTGGGAAGAATCCGCGGCATCCACAGGTACAGCGTGTTTTCCGCCGCGGCCGCGGCGACAGTCACATTCATCCCGTACTGGACCGAGTACTTGCGGGCGGAGGTGTATGTCTTCTTGCCTGCTCCCTTGTTGACCACGAAGTAGGCGGCATTGCTGGTGCCCTTGTCCGATTTGACCAGGACATTCCCCGACGCCGCGCCGTCGGGCACCCGCAGCCGGATCTCCCGGTCCGACCAGGACACGTAGTCGAGGTTGTAATCGCGGGCCGGCAGGAGGTTCGACAGGTCAAGGCTGGCGCCGGCGACGTTCTGGAGGCCCGACCATGTGAAATAGACCTCGGAGTTGCCCTTCTCGAGGCCGAAGTTCATGCCATAGATGGTGATGAGGTCTCCCACGCGCGCCGCCGATGGCTGGATGGGGTTGTCCTTGTTGACAATGTACGGATCGCCCGGCCGGCTGGCGCCGGAGGCCGGCTGGGGAATGTCGCTCTGGCTGATGAACAGCAGGCCGCCGCTCCTTCCACTCTTGGTGAGAACGTAGACGATGCCGGAGCTTGCCTCGTCGGGTATGCGGACGCTGATCCGCGTGTCCGTCCACTCCGTGTAATCCTGCGAGGTGGGCGAGATTCCCGAGATCCGCACTTCCGAGGTTTCGCGCGGGTTGCCAAAGTTCCTCCCGGAAAGGATCATGACGTCACCGGGTTTCCCGCGGGGAGGGGTGATCGAATCCAGGCGGGGCGGGCTTCCCGCCATGCGGGGGCTCAGAAGGACGAACACGACAAGGGCCACCACCACCACGGTGGGGACAAAGCCCTTGCTTCTCAGTATCCGCTGGTGCGGCTTGACATTGTCATTGTCCTTCGCAGGGTCCGACTCCCCGGCGCCCGAAGCGGTCGCGGGGCTGTTCGACCCCCGGTCATCTGTCTCGGGATGCGCCACGGGGGTGAGCCTACTGTTTCTTTTCGTAGGGGACGATCTTGATCTCCACCTCGATGTTAAAGTGGTTCTTCTGCTGCTCGTCGGCATCGGAGAGCCCGAGGGGGAAAAACAGAACCTTCTCGCCGAAGGAAACCGGGATGCTGTAGAATGTGCTGAAGTACCGATTCGCCTTCTCCGCTGACTCCGTGAACCACACCTGCCCCTGCGCGAGGAGCAGCACCTCGCCGTCGTCCTTCAGGTACGGCGTGCAGATGAGGTAAATGCGGACATTCTCGCCGTCCAGCCGCACTCTGATGGACCGGCCCGGGAGTGTGAGCTTGGTGCTTTCCGCGTTCCAGATCGGAGCCTCTTCCTGCGCGTCCGGGGGCAGCACGCGCGCAGAAACGGTCACCGTCAACGCCTTGGACAACAGCTCCTGCAGGGCATCTTTGGGATCCGTGTCGGACCCCTGGGCCTGCGCGTGTGTGTGCGCGACCGCCAGGGCCAGAAGGAGGGGAACGATTCCGCCTCGCTTCCGCGTACTCATGGCTTCTTCCTCGGGAACTCGTTGGCCTTTCCCATCCGCGGCTCCCCGACCGGGATGAGCTTCACGTTCTTCGGGATCGTCATGACTGATTCGATGTTTGCGTCTGCGCCTCCCATTGATTTCAGGAGCGCTTCGACCTTGGTGTAGGGCACTGCGAACTGGTACTCGGTGCCGCCCGCCGGTGCCCTGGTCACGCGGATGTACCCCATGGTCGACCGCGCGGCGAGAACCGCGAGAGTCACGCCAAAAGTCAGAAGAAGGGCCGCCGCAAGAACGGCGACCGGCAATGGAAGAGACACCTGCCGTCTCCATGCGGAGATCCCCTGCCGCTCGCGGGGAACGTGAGCAAGGATCCGCCGCCGGACCCTTTCCATGGGCGCCCTCCACTGCTCGGCTTCCCCGTCCTTGAGGAGGCGGCGGGTTTCCTCCATGCGGGAGAGCCGCGCGCGGCAGAGCTCGCACGTGGCTGCGTGCGCCGCTACCTCTCTCCACCAGGGAGAGGCAATCTCGCCGTCGAAATACGCCGATAGAATTTCGCGGTCAGGACACATAGGCATCACCTTCAGAAAGCGCTTTTCCCAGGCGCTCGCGGGCGCGGAAGATCCGCACTTTCACGTTGCTCTCCGATATCCCCAGGATCGAACCGATTTCCCTGTATGAAAGGTCTGCATATTCACGAAAGACGAGCGGAAGCCGCAGGTTGTACGGGAGTGCGTTCAGTGAGCTCTGCACGTCCGCCCTCGTTTGCTCTTTCATCATCTGCCTTTCGCTGGATTCCGCCGAAGCGGCGGCAAGACGCGAGATCCTGGAATAGGCGGCCTTTTCCCTGCTCCGTCTCTTCTCATGGTTGAGCGACAAGTTCTTCACCACGCGGATCAGCCAGTACTTGGACTGCTCGATGTCGGCGAGCAGGTCCGAACGTTCCATGAGCTTGATGAAGGCATCGTGGCAGAGATCCTCTGCAACTTCCCGGTCTCCTGTCACTCGCAGGGATATGCGGTAGATGATTGGGAACAGCGTTTCATACACAACGTCAAAGGGCGGGTGCGCATATTCTGTGCTACTCATTGCTAACAACGCATGCCATCGGATGTTACACCCTATTATCTTCTTTGACCAGCGGCAAACCGTAGCTTCGGGCCCTTGGGGCCGTCCTGCACCTCGATACCTTTCGCCCGGAGAAGCGCCCTGATCTCGTCCGCCTTCCTGAAGTCCCGATTCTTGCGGGCCGTTTCCCGCTGTTCCACGAGCGCATTGGTCTCCTCGTCGAGGGCGATCTCCGGTTCCATCATCTCCAGGAGCCCGAGACCGAAGATCCTGTCCATGCGGTAGGCAGCGTCCAGTTTCTCCGCGGCGGCAACGGAGGAGTCCCGCAGGAGCGTCCACAAAACGGCAAGGCAGCGGGGCATGTTCAGGTCATTGGCCGCGTGCGCCTCGAATTCCGACACGTATTCGGCGGCCTTGCCAGAGGGCGGATTCTGCATCGCCGAAGGCGGATTTTGCTCAGGCCCTCCATCGGCCTGAGCCTTGAGCTGCCTGATCTTTTCCAGGACGCCCTGGCGCCCCGCTCGCGCCGCCGCCAAAGACTCCCAGCTGAACGCGAGCTGCGTCCGGTAGTGCGCACCCAGGCAGAAGTACCGGTAGTCCAGCGGGTGATACCCTTGACTGGTGAGAGTGGTGAGGGTGGTGAAGTTCCCCGCAGACTTCGCCATTTTCTCCTTCTCCATGAGAAGCCATTCGCCGTGAAGCCAGTAATTGACCCACCGCGCGCCGGTTGCCGCCTCCGACTGGGCAATCTCGTTCGTGTGGTGCACGGGTGGATGGTCCGCTCCGCCGCAGTGGATATCGAAATGCTCGCCAAGGTACTTCATCGACATCGCGCTGCACTCGATATGCCACCCCGGGTACCCCTTGCCCCAGGGAGAGTCCCAGAGCATGGCCTGGTGCTCGAATTTCGACCTCGTGAACCAGAGAACGAAATCTGCGGGATTCTTCTTGCCCTGATCCACCGCGATCCGGGCGCCCGCCTTCAACTCCTGCTGGTCGAGGAGCGCAAGCTTTCCGTAGCCCGGAGACCTGCTGATGTCGAAGTAGACATTGCCGCCGGCGATGTAGGTGAAGCCTTTCGCCTCGATGCGGACAATCAGGTCGATCATGTCCTGGATGTGCTCGGTGGCGCGGCAGATCACCGTTGGTGAGGAACAGCAGAGAAGCTCGAGGTCGCGGAAAAATGCCTTTGAATAGAACTCGGCAATCTCCCACACGGTCTTTCCCTTTTCCCGCGCGCCTTTGAGCATCTTGTCCTCGCCCTCATCGGTGTCTCCCGTGAGGTGTCCGACGTCCGTGACGTTCATCACATGGCGGACGGCATACCCGAAATACTCGAGCATCCGGCGGAGCAAGTCCTCGAAAAGGTAGGTGCGGAGGTTCCCGATGTGCGCGTAGTCGTACACGGTGGGTCCGCAGCAGTACATGCCGACCTTCCCGGCGTGTATCGGTTCGAACTTCTGGAGCTCCCGCCCCATTGTGTTCCAGAGCTTCAACTCCACGACGTCTTCTCCCCCACGACGACCGGCTCTTCTCGTCCCGAGTCGGCGCGCGAGTAGACCCGTTCCACGCCGCCCGCTACTATTCCGAGAGTGACAACAGTACGGGAATTGGCCCGGATGTTCAAGATCGAAGGTTCCGCGAAACTCGAGGAGCCGATGGCGGCGCACAGCAGTTTCCGCATTGGCGGCCCCGCCGACCTGTACGTGCTCCCCGCAAGCCCTGGAGAGGCGGCCGGGGTGCTGCGCGTGTGCGCGCAGGAGGCGGTTCCCTGGTTCCTCCTTGGCGGGGGGACAAACATCCTGGTCTCCGACCTCGGCATCCGGGGGGTCGTCATCGACATGTCGCCGCTCGCCGGCATCCTGGTGGAGGGTTCGCTCGTCGTTGCGCAGGGCGGCACGCCCGTCTCGGAGGTCGCCGAGTTCGCGCTCGCGCGAGGCCTTTCGGGAATGGAGTTTGCCTACTCGCTCCCGGGCAGCGTGGGCGGCGCGGTGTGGATGAACGCCCGCTGTTATGGCGGGGAAGTCAGCGATGTGCTGGAATACGTGGACTATCTCGGTGCGGACCTGGTCATGCGCCGCTACTCGATGGACCGAGGGGATTGGAGCTACAAGCATTCTCCTTTCCAGGGCTCGCGCCGCGTGATCCTCGCCGCGGGACTTCGCCTTGCTCCTGGAGAGCGCGACGGGATGCAGGCGCGGATGTTGTCCCACCGTTCTGACCGCGAACGAAAGGGTCACTTCCTGCATCCCTGCGCGGGAAGCATCTTCAAGAACAACAGGGCCTTCGGGGCGCCGACCGGTCAGCTCATCGATTCTCTGGGATTGAAAGGCACCCGGATCGGCGGCGCCCAGGTGGCCCCCTTCCACGGCAACATCTTCATCAATACGGGAGATGCCCGTGCTTCGGAAGTGCGCGCGCTCATCGAGCTCGTTGAGAACGAAGTGCGGACCCGCCTGGGCTTTGAGCTCGAGCGGGAAGTGATTCTCGCGGGAGAGTGGAAATGAAGGTCCTGCCATGATCCTTGTCGTGGGACAGAACCTGGCGTGGCAGAAGGTCTGCACTCTCCCCCGCCTGGTCCGCGGCGAGGTGATCCGCCTCGGCGAGGTCCGGGAGTTCGCCAGCAGCAAGGGACCGAACGTCGCGCGCGCCCTCGAGGGAACGGGATGCCCGGTCCGCATTATTGGGTACGCCGGTGGCGCGACGGGCCGGAGGGTCCAGGAGCATCTCGGAAAAGAGGGGCTGCGCTGTCGATGCGTGAGAATCGCGTCAGAGACACGCACGTGCACGACTTTCGTGGAGCCGGACGGCACCAGCACAGAGGTGATCGAGCCTTCGCCCAGGGTCACGGCAGCCGAACAGGAAGAAATGCAGGCTGCGATTCGCGAGGAACTTGAATCCGCGCGGCTCCTCCTGATCATGGGCACCGCCGTGGACGGCGAAACTGAGGACTGCTACGCACGCGCCGTGCGGGCCGCCCATGAGCGCGATCGTGGTCATCGATTCGGCGGCGCCGCAGGCAAGACGCGCACTCGAGGAGTCCCCCGAAGTGCTCAAGATCAATGCCCTGGAGCTCGGCACTCTGGCGGCCGCACCCACTGATGACCTCTCCGCGCGCGCCGCGGCCTGCTGCGCGATCTGCTCTCGATTCGGTGTGCGGTGGCTTCTTATCACGCGGGGACCACAGGGCATCGAGGCATTCGACGGCCGGGGTTTCCTGCACGCTCGTCCACCGGCGGTGAAGGTCCTGAACGCCATCGGCAGCGGGGACGCCGCCACCGCAATGGGGACGGCAAACTGCATGAATCCGGTGAATGGGAAGGTGGAGCGGGCTGACTATCTTTCCGTCATGGCAGGGACGGCGATGGAAGAGATCCCTCTCACGGGCAGCGCAGGGAGCATGAGAGCGATAATCTGAAATGCGCGGCGAGCATTTCCGTCTGACCCGAGGCGGGGTTTCCCAGCGGGCAGTTCTCGATGCCCGTCTGGAGCGCGGCTCGTCGTCCTCCCCCTTCGACTGCAAGCTTCACATTCATCGATCCTGTCGGACAGGGCGTGCCCAGCTGATGTGCTTTCGCTTCCAGGCCGATTCGAAGACGTGATGACGGCCGCAATGCAACGCCGCCCTCGACGCCGACCCCGCCATGGTCGGCGCAGTCCACGCCCGCGGTGACGTCCATGGATCCCAGCGAAAGGCATGCCGTGGAGCCGCACCGCGATGTCTCATCTCGGATGCCGTCGCAATCGCGGCTGACCTCCTTTTCCACATCCAGGAGAAGAAGGAGAGACCGGGAAGATGCCCACGAAAAGTCTCGCGAGAATGCTGCACGCACGATGTTTCTCGTCGGAATTTCCCGACGCGGCGAAAAACCGGGCTCCTCGGCGATGAAGGAGAAGCCCGCTTCCAGCGTTCCCATGCGGCGGTCTCGCCCGAGGAGCACCGTCGCGGAAAGGCGGGAGGCGAGTGCGGTACCCGCGCCGTCCGGCGCGCGATATCCCGGAGTGGCCCCGGACACAAGGACAGCCCCCTCGATCCCCGGCATCCGGCCGCGAATCCACAGGACCGAAAATGCCCCGGGCGCTGCGAACCGAGCAGACGAGGCTCCCGCGGCGTACGAAAAGGAAAAAGACGGAGAATCGAGCATCAGGCGTGCGGCGAAGTTCGTGATGTCGCCTCCGGGAAAGGGGCATCGGGTGATGAACCACTCGTCCGGGACAGGCTGGGGATCCGGTCGGGAAGCCAGGAACACACATTCTGCTGCCGAACCAGCTCCGAGAGGAACAACGCCGAACGCGCCGTATTCGGTCCCCCCCTCTCGGCCTGGTCTGCAGTAGACGCCGCATTTCTCCGGGACAGGCATGATGAGCACCCCCGCGCGTGAGGTCTGCAGGGCCCCGTCCAGCGCCAGTCCCGTGTGTTCTTCGAACACACCACTCCAGGCGGAATAGGAGAGAGGATCGAATACCTGCTTCAGCATGCCACGGGCCAGCAGGGCGCCATACCGAAGCCAGGGGAGACTGACCGCGAACACCGGCGCGGCCGGACGGCCACCTCCCTCCTGCTCGCACCGGGACATGACGAGGAGGTCACCCTGGCTCACGCTCGATCGAAGAACTGCCCGACCCGGCCACTCGTAGCCCTCCTCGATTCGAACCTCGGGAGGCTCTGCGTGCGCGAAGCAGGGGACGGCCATGCAGACCGGCAGAAGGAGCCAGCAGGGAAACGCGCGGGTGCTCACCCGGGAGGACTACGGTCACCGGCCTCACGACGCTTGTGTGGGGAAGCGCTGAGAACCGGAATTCCGCGCCTTGACCTCGGGCCGGATTCTCGGTACTACACTAAGGGATTCGGGCCAACCCTCCATCGTCTCAAGCACCTGCACGGCAAGGAGCGTTTGAATGGATATCCTCACCCTCAACTGCGGCAGCTCCTCCCTGAAGTACCAGCTTTACCGCTGGGACGATCGAGACATCCTCGCCTCGGGAATCGTGGAGCGGGTCACCGTCGGAGGCTCCTTCATCAATCATTATTCGAAGCGCAGCGGCGGGAAGATCAGGCGGGAAAAGGACTGTCCCCATCACCGTGACGCGATGGAGCTGATCGTGCAGACACTCCTGGATCCCGAGGTGGGAGCAATTTCCGACCTCTCCGAGATCAAGGCGGTCGGGCACCGGGTCGTGCACGGCGGGGACCGGTTTGCCAAGTCCGTGATCATCGACGACAAGGCTCTTGCGACGTTCCGTGAGCTTTCCGACCTCGCCCCGCTGCACAATCCCCCGAATATCACCGGCATCGAGGCCGCCCGCGAGGTTCTGCCCGGCGTGCCCCACTGCGCGATCATGGATACCGCCTGGCATCAGAGCATGCCGGCTGCCGCGTTCATCTACGCCCTCCCCTATCACTGGTACGAGAACTACCGGGTTCGTCGGTACGGTTTCCATGGGACGTCGTTCTTGTATGTCTCGAAGCGCGCCTCGGTGCTGCTCGGCAAGGCCCCATTCTCCACCAACCTCATCTGCTTTCACATCGGGAACGGCTCGAGCGCAAATGCGGTGAAGAACGGCGTCTCGGTGGACACCTCAATGGGATTCACGCCCCTTGAAGGCCTCGTGATGGGCACCCGGGCCGGCGACCATGACCCGGCAATCGGCTACTACGTCATGAGGAAAGAAGGCCTCCGGCCCGAAGCCATGGACAGCATCCTCAACAGGAAGAGCGGCGTCCTGGGGATCACGGACAAGTACACCGACCGGCGCGACATCGAGAATGGCGCGTGCCAGGGAGACGAGCGCTGCCAGCTTGCCATTGAGATAGAAGGGTACCGGCTGAAAAAGTACCTTGGCGCCTACTACGCGGCCCTCGGACGCGTGGACGCGATCGTTTTCACCGCGGGGGTGGGAGAGCGCGGACCGATCACCCGTGAGAAATGCCTCGACGGCCTCGAGGACATGGGCATCGTGCTGGACAAGCGGAAGAATGAAATCTCCGCGACGCGCAACGCGGAGACGGAAATCACGGGCCCCGGCTCGAAGGTGCGCATCTTCGTCATTCCCACGGACGAGGAGCTGGTGATGACGGAAGATACGCACGCCCTCCTGGAAGGCGCGTACGACATCCACACGAACTTCACCTATTCGTTCCAGAGCAGGAGCTACGTGAACAAGGCTCGCGAAGAGATGCTGAAGGCGGAGCTCGCAGAGAAGAAATCCCTTGCGGAGGTGATTGCGCGCCCGCGCTGATTTGACTGGACGAAAACAAGGAGGAACTCGATGGGCAGCCTGCAGACGCATTTCATGGGACTCACTCTCTCAAACCCGATCGTGGCGGGATCGAGTGACCTCACGGCCAACGTGGACAGCATCAAGAGGATCGAGGAGGCGGGCGCGGGAGCCATCGTGCTGAAGAGCCTCTTCGAGGAACAAATCCAGCTCGAGCGTTTCAAGCTCGAGGAGGACCTGGAAGCGGGCAACGACCTGTATAGTGAAATGGCCACGATCTTCCCGAAGCTCCAGCACGCGGGAGCGAAGGAACATCTGATGTGGGTGAAAAAAGCGCGGGAAGCCGTGAAAGTCCCCGTGATCGCGAGCCTCAACGCGGTGACCGGCGCCACGTGGGTGCAGTACGCCCGGCAGCTTGCCGACCAGGGCGTCGACGCGCTGGAGCTGAATTTTTTCGCGACCCCCCGCGACTTCGACGTGACGGGCAGCTCAGTCGAAGACGAGCATCTGCAGATCGTCCGCGAAGTCCGCGCGTCTGTGAAGATTCCCCTCGCGGTGAAGCTCAGCGTGTTCTACTCCAACCCGCTGAATCTGATCGGCAGGCTGGACCGGGAGGGCGCGGCCGGGTTCGTGTTGTTCAACCGTTTCTTCCAGCCGGACATCAACACGGAAACCGAGTCCATCACCCAGCCCTTCAATTTCAGCATCCAGGCGGACAACAGGCTTCCCCTTCGGTTCGCCGGCCTGCTCCACGGGAAGATCACAGCCGACGTGTGCGCGAGCACCGGCATCATGACCGGTGCGGACGTGGTGAAAATGATTCTTGCCGGCGCCTCCTCGGTGCAGGTTGTCACCGGCCTGTACCGACAGGGGGTGAAATCCATCCGCACAATGCTGGATGAGATCACCCGTTGGATGGATGCCCGCTCGTACGGCTCGATCGAAGCGTTCAGGGGCAGGCTCTCCGCGAAGAACGCGAAGGATCCCTGGGCCTACACGCGCGCGCAGTATGCGAAGATGCTCCTGGGCCCGAAGGAGTTCACGGAATCGGTGAAGGGTTGAAGCGCAACACCCTCCTCATTGTCCTGATCATCATCGCGGGCGCGTTTTTTGTTTTCAACCCGCTCCAGCTCTTCAATCGCGCCGGGGCTCCCCGCCGGCCTGCAGCGGATGTTGCGCGGATGGCTCCGCTGATCACGTACGCCGAATCATCCTGGCGCTCGCCCGAAGACTACATTCTGGCAGCATTCACCAGGCACGACGTGGTTCTGCTCGGCGAGTTTTTCAAGATCCGGCAGAACGTCCTGCTCGTGCAGGATCTCATTCCGCGCCTCTACGCGGCGGGCATCAGGAATCTCGGCATCGAGTACGCGCTTTCGGACGACCAGGCTGAGATCGATTCGATGCTCACGGCGCCCGCCTGGGAAGAAGAAAGGGCGCGCGCGGTCACCTTTCACTGGCTGGTCACCTGGGGCTACCAGGAATATCTGGATCTCTACCGGGCTGCCTGGCAGGTGAACAAGGGGCGCCCGACCGGGGCCCGGCCTTTCCGGATCGTGGGATTGAACGTGCGCCAGAACTGGCAGTACTTGAAAACACAGGACGACCTGGCAAACCCGAAGGTCGTTGCGGGCATCTTTGCCAACGGCGTGCCCGATGCCCGCATGGCCGACGTGATCGACCGCTTTTTCACCCGCGCGGGTGAAAAAGCCCTCGTCTTCTGCGGCACCCAGCACATCTTCACGCGCTACCACAGCAGGGCCTACGAGAAAAACGCCGCAGAGATGAAGCTGGCGGAAACGCGCCGGGCGGGGAACATCGTCTATGAGAGAATCGGTGCGCGGGTGTTCGCGATCTCGCTCCATGCTCCCTGGCCTGATCCAACGCAGAAGACGGGTCTTTCGTATCCGGTGGACGGCGCAATTGACGCGCTGATCCACGCCCTCCCGGAGGAAAAGCGCAATGCGGGATGGGACACGGCGGGGACGCCGCTGGGCGCACTGCCCCTCGGCCGCACCCCCTACGCCGACGGGGCGCAGACGGGCACGCTCGCCGACCTCTTCGACGGGTACGTGGTTCAGGGCCCGATTTCGGGCTATGCAATGGTGACGCCTCTCAAGGACTTCATCCAGCCCGCCGACGCGGAGAGAGCGGGCAGGGAGTTCCCCGGGATCAAGCCCGCCTCTCCGCCGACAGTGGAGCAGCTGAACAAGACCATCGCGGACGACGTGGACTCGGCGGCAAAAGTCCTCGCGCAATTCAAATAGGAGTCGCGGCCCCGTGACACTTCAGGAATTGAGCGTCCGATACGAAGACCCCGCACTGCTCGTCGTCGACAAGCCGGCGGGCGTGCACACCGCGCCGCTCCGGCCGGGAGAAACCGGGACGCTCATCGAGATGGTCGTTCGGGCCTATCCTGAAGTGGCCGGTCTGCCGGGGATCAAGCTTGTGGAACCGGGGCTCGTCCACCGCCTCGACAGGGACACCTCCGGACTCGTCGTGATCGCGCGCAGCGCGGAGGCGTTCAACGCGCTGCGACGCTCCTTTGCCGCGAGCGGGGCGCGCAAGCAGTACCTCGCCGCGTGCGCCTGCGCGGAGGAGAGCCGGGACGGCGGCACGCCGCTCCGAATCGAGAGCAGGTTCGCCCCGTACGGCCGCGGCCGCACCATGGTCCGGGCGGTGTTCCCGGGGGAGAAATCCCGCAAGCTCCTCAATTCGGCGAGCGGTGAGATCTACGTCACCGAGGCGCAGGTGACCGCCGGCGGAAACGGGCGCGCGATGCTCACCGCGTCGATCCTCAAGGGGTTCCGGCACCAGGTGCGGGTGCACCTTGCGTGTCTCGGTTTTCCGATCCTCGGGGATCCCCTCTACGGCGCAGCGGTCCCCGAGGGCTTCCCGGCCCGGATGTACCTGCATGCGTCGCGCATCGAGCTGCGCCACCCGACGAGCGGCCTCCCCCTCGTGGTCGAGGCCCCTCTGCCGTGGGAGTTCACCGGTCTCTTCGACGAGGGAAAGGAGCATGCCCATGAGCGGAATCTTCCGTAACCGTGACATCATTTCCATCACGGATTTCTCGCGGTCGGAAATCCTTCACCTCTGCGCCGCCGGACGCCGGATGGAAGAGCTGGAGAAAACGGGCCGGCGGAACAGTCTCCGTGACGCGCTCAAGCACCGGACCCTGTCCTACATGTTCTACGAGCCCAGCACCCGCACGCGCACAAGCTTCAATACCGGCATGCGCGAGCTGGGGGGGCGCTATGACGGATTCTCGGGCACCGAGGGGACGTCCGTCATGAAGAACGAGACGGTCCGGGACACGGTGACGATGATGTGCGCCAACCACAACGACGTTCTCGTCATGCGCCACCCGTTGGACGGCTCCCTGCAATGGGCGGCGGACGTGGCGAATATTCCCGTCATCAACGGCGGCGATGGGAGAAACGAGCACCCGACCCAGGCGCTCCTCGACGTCCTCACGATCTATTCGCTGCGGGAGGGGCGCCTCGACGGGCTGCGCGTCGGTTTCGGTGGAGATCTCTCCCACGGAAGAACGGTACGGTCCCTGAGCCTTGCCCTGTCCCATTTCGACGACATCACGATCCGCTGGGCCGCTGAGGATTTCCTCGGCATGCCGCCGGACCTCGTGGAGCTGCTGGCCCGCAGGGGAGTCAAGGTCGTGAGGGACGGCAATGTGAGGGACGTCATGCGGCAGGTCGATTTCTACTATATGACAAGGCCGCAGCTCGAGAGGATGTCCGGCGTGAAGCAGAAAGACATCCTGGCGATGATGAAGCAGTACCGCATCGACCTTGAAAAGATCGAAGGGTTCGACGTGCGCGTGCTCCACCCCCTGCCCGTGAACAGCGAGATCGCGGAGATCGACTACCGGGTCTATTTCACCCGCGCGCAGGCCTTCTTCTCGCAGGCGGAGTACGGCATTTTCCTGAGAAAGGCCCTCCTGCACGAAATGCTAGGTCACGAAGGCTACCGTCGCTACGATGCGCGGCTGCCGGCAGAGCTGGGCATCGGGAACAACCGGCTTCCCCGGCACACCCACGGCATTGCGCGGAGCGGCATGTTCATCGACAAAATCCAGGACGGCACGGTGATCGACCATCTCCAGCCCGGCACCCTGCGCGCCGTGAGCGACGCGCTGGACCTCGAGAACAGGGGGTATTCCTGCACGACAGCCACGATCGCGGAGAAACCGAATCCCTTCATCAAGACGAACCTCCGCGAACTGCCCGAGCGCGATCTGAAACGCATTGCCCTGCTCTCTCCGGACGATCAACGAGGACGTGCCGCCGAGATTCTACGGCGACAAGGGTACGATCCGATGCCGATACTGCCGCAGGCCGTGTGTCGTCTCGCACCGCAAAGTGACCCCGGAGGAGCGGAAGGCGTATGTCGATTCTCTTCCTTCCGTCATCGAGCCGGTCGGCTGGCCGGAGTGAGGGATGATCGACCCGCACGTCCATCTCCGTGACTGGAGCCAGGCGGGCAAGGAGACCCTTCGGCACGGTTTCTCGGTCGCGTACAGGGCCGGGCTCGACGGCGTGTTCGAGATGCCGAATACCGATCCGCCGCTGGTCACCCGGGACGCGATCCTGCGCAGGATCGACGACGCGGATGCGGCGCGCCGCGCCCTGGGGATCCCGATCTTCCACGGGCTCTACGCAGGTCTTACCGCCGTGCCCCGGCAGATCGAGGAGGCGGTGCGGGCCTGGAAGGAATTGTTCCCCCGGGTCGTGGGGCTGAAGATGTACGCCGGACACTCCACGGGACAGATGGGCGTCGTCGACCCCGGAGAGCAGGCCCTCGTCTACCGGACCCTCGCCGCTCTGGAGTTCACGGGAGTGCTCGCCGTGCACTGTGAGAAGGAAGGGCTGCTCCGCCCGACTGAATGGGACCCTGCCCGGCCCGTGAGCCACGCGCGCGCGCGGCCTCCGGCGGCGGAGGTCGCCTCCGTGGATGACCAGAAAAGGTTCGCGCGCGCGGCGCGCTTCCGCGGCACGCTCCACGTCTGTCACATTTCGACTCCATGGGCGCTCGATCTCCTCCGTGGAAGGCACGAAGAAAGCGCGCCGAAGGAGCCGCCGGGGTGCCGGGTCACCTGCGGGCTCACGCCGCATCATGCCCTGCTGGATGCGAACATGATGGAAGAAGGTGAGGGGATATTGTTGAAGGTGAATCCGCCGCTGCGCCCCCTGCCTGTGCCGGCGCTCATGCTGCAGAGGCTCCTGGATGGCGACATCGACTGGATCGAGACGGATCACGCTCCGCACACACGGCGCGACAAGCTCGAAGATTTCGCGTCAGGGTTTCCCGGATTCGGCTTCTACCCACGGTTCCTGAACCTGTTGTCGCAGCGGGGTCTCGCGCCCGCCCGGATCAGAGAGCTCACGCATGATGCGGTCTGTCGCGCCTTTGGGGTAGACATTCGGCCGACGGGAAGAAAACCTGAGAGCGGCCTGCAGAAGGAATACGAGTTTGACGCGTTCAGAGCCGGCGGACTGGATTGACTTGCAGGGTCATTGAGCCTGACGCATGCCGTTGTCAATAGCAGCCTGAGACGCCGCTCAAGCTGTTCCTTCTTCAACTCGTGGGCTATGATCACGCGGGGTTCCTCCTTTGATTGGCCGAACGTGTTGGGCAAGCCGTTTCGGCCCAATCATGGGTCAGGAACCCACTTTTTTCACCCTTAAAACCTCCCAGGCGGAAATACGTCCGGATCGGAAAAACGCAAAAAGCGCAAGGAAGTTGCGCTTTTTGCGTTTTCTGCAATGCCATGACAGGCATGTTCTACAAGTGCACTACCGCGGTCTGGACTCTGTCATGATCGTGATGCTCTCAGGCGCTCAGACGAGCAGTTCCATGATGCACACGTCCAGGGTCCGGCCGAACTTCACCCCGACTTCCCTGAGAGTCCCGACGACAGTGAAGCCGAGCTCTGCGTGCAGGCGCATGCTGGCCTCGTTGTCCGCCGAGATCCGGGCGAGGAGCGCGCGGTACCCGTGAGCGCGGCCGGCGTCGATGAGTGCCTGGAGGAGGAGACGACCCACGCCCTGCCTTCGGTATTCCTCCGCGACGTAGACCGAGACTTCCACTGATCGGGCGTATGCCGCCCTGTCCGACCACGGGCTGAGGGAAGCCCAACCCGCAGCCAGGCCGCCCGTGTCGGCAACCAGCACGGGATGATCGGGGCCGTGAAGGCTGAACCACTTGCGGTGCTCGGCGGCCGTTCGCGGCACGGTGTCGTACGTGGCCGTGGAGACGAGAACTTCACGGTTGTAGATCTCCAGTATCCGGGGGAGATCCTCGTGACCGGCAGCCCGAACCCGCATCAGCGTCGGCATGCCGGCATTGGATCAGAACGGGCATGTGCGTTCAAGCGTCTTCAATCACGCGGCGCCTCAGCGCCTCAGCGCCTCCCGTGGCTTGACCCGCGGCGCACACATCCTTATTGTGGTTGCGCTTTTTCACCATGACAGAACACCTGGAAACACAACCCGGGCCCCTCATCGTCCAGGGAGACCGCACCATCCTGGCGGAGGTCGCCAGCCCCCGATATGCGGAGGCACGCGACGCACTGGCGCGGTTCGCGGAGCTCGTGAAATCTCCCGAGCACGTGCACACCTACCGGCTCACTCCACTTTCCATCTGGAACGCGTGCGCCGCCGGAGAGGAGGCGGCAGAGATCGTCCAGTCGCTGCGTTCCTTGTCGCGCTACCCCGTTCCCGAGCACATCGCGACGGAGATCGAGGAGTACGCGGGCCGCTTTGGCAGCCTCACACTCGAGAGGGACGGTTCTTCCGCCCTGACTCTGCGGTGCCGTGACAGGGGTCTCGCGGACCTCGTGGCCGCGGACAAGAGCGCGGCGTTCCTCCTGGGAGAACGGCTCTCGGACACGAGCTTCAGCGTGCCCCCGGCGGGGCGCGGCCAGTTGAAGCTCGCCTTGATCCGAATCGGCTACCCGGTCGACGACAGGGCCGGGTACGCTGCCGGAGAGCGGTTCCCTCTTGCCTTCCGCGCCGCGACCCTCTCGCAGCGGAAGGTGTTTTCCATCCGTCCGTATCAACGCGAGGCCGCCCAGGCTTTCCATGCCGGCGGATCGGCCCGCGGCGGCTCCGGGGTGATCGTCCTTCCGTGCGGTGCAGGCAAGACCATTGTCGGGATGCTCTGCATGGACCTCCTGCAGACCTCCACGCTCGTGCTCACCACCTGCGTCACAGCGGTCAGACAGTGGATTGCGGAGCTGATCGACAAGACGGATATCGATCCGTCGATGATCGGGGAATACACGGGGCATCGCAAGGAGGTGCGGCCCGTCACCGTGGCCACCTACCAGATGCTCACGCACAGGGGGAGCAGGGGTGATCTCCAGGCAGAGATGTCTCCGGAGGGCCGTTTCCCCCACCTCACGCTGTTCAACGAACGGGACTGGGGTCTGATCGTTTACGACGAGGTGCACCTGCTTCCCGCGCCGGTCTTCCAGGCGACGGCATCGCTGCAGGCCCGGCGGCGGCTCGGGCTCACGGCCACACTCGTGCGGGAGGATGGAAAAGAGGACGACGTCTTTGCCCTCATCGGCCCGAAGAAGTACGACGTACCATGGAAGGAGATGGAGGCGCAGGGATGGATCGCAAAGGCGGTCTGCACGGAGGTGCGTGTGCCGCTTCCGGGGCACATGAGGACCAGCTACGCGCTTGCAGACGCCCGGACGAAATTCCGCATGGCCTCGGAGAATCCGGCGAAAATCGACGAGGTGAAGGCGATCCTGGGCTCACACCCCGGCGAGCCTGCCCTCGTCATCGGCATGTACCTCGATCAGCTGGCCGAGATCGCCGGTCCCCTGGGGCTGCCGGTGCTCACGGGGGCTACGCCGCAGCGCACGCGGGACAAGCTCTATGCGGATTTCCGCTCGGGCGCGATACGCGTCCTCGCCGTGTCGAAGGTCGCGAACTTCGCGGTCGACCTGCCCGAGGCGAGCCTCGCCATTCAGGTGTCGGGCACCTTCGGGTCGCGGCAGGAAGAGGCGCAGAGACTGGGACGCATCCTGCGGCCCAAGGAGCTGGGAAACCAGGCCTCCTTCTATTCTCTGGTCTCCCGCGACACCGTCGAGCAGGAGTTTGCGCTGAAGCGCCAGCTCTTCCTCTGCGAGCAGGGATATTCGTACGAGATTCGGCTGGCCGCGGCTGCCGCGGCGGCGGTCCACCCATGAAGCTCTTCCCCGCCGATTGGCCCGGCTTCCTGGACGAGCTCGCCCGCTGGAGCGAGCTTTCAATCGGCGGCCGGCGGGCCTTTCTGGATGGCACTGCGCCGGGTCTTTCCATCGACCCGGCAGCGGGCGGCGCGCCTGTTGCCGAGCTGCGCGACGCGGGGTTTCTCCGACCATCAGGGCGGGGAGAGCTGCTTGTCGTGTCCGAGGGGAGCACGGGGCTCCACCAGATCCTGAAATCCCTGGAGAAATTTCCCCTGTTCGAAAGCCCTGGCTTCGCTGTGCTCAGCGCCTACCTTGCCGAGCATTACACACAGTCGGAGAGATCTCAGCTCGACGAATCCCTCGCGCTACTCCCGAACGATCTTCCCCGGATTGCCGGCTTTGTCTCATCCGTCGAGTGGCTCCAGGCCGCCCTGGGGAGCATGCGGCGCCAGGACGCGGCACGCGCGGGGCTCGACGCGGCGCGCGCGCTTCTTGCCTTCTTCACCGAGCAGAGAGACCGCATCCCGCTTCGCGACGTGGAAGAATATTCCCACGGCATGCCGCGGGAGGAGCTGTGCGCCGGGCTGCGGCTCGGTGTCCAGCGCTGCCTTTTCTACCTCGGGCTCCGCCGTGTCGACCTGGAGCCGCTCGTGGGGATCTGGCCGGCCGCGGCCCGCCGCCTGCGGCGGCTCTCGGTGGTCCTCGCTCCCGAACCGGTAAGCGTCGGGCAGGTGTTCCGACATCCCTTCCTCGTGGAGGACATGACCAGCCTCCTCGCCGCGGCCCGCGCGGCGCCCATACTCCTGCGGCGCGGGGATGAGAAGCCCTTTGCCCGGTTCGTCGAGGAGGCTGCCGCGATGCTCCTCACGCTCCCCGACTGGCTGGAGGCGATTACGGGGCTCTCCCTGGAGAGCAGGATCGGCCTCGCGCTGCAGGCGCTCCGGCTCACCGATCTGCTCGATTCCTCCGGAGCAGAGACCGGCGGCGCGGCAGCGCTCACGCCGGGGGCCGGGGCCGATGCGTGGCTTCGCTGCACTGTCGAGGAACGGCGGGATATAGTCGTGAGCAGGCTCCGCGTCGGCGAGGGAAGACCCACGCGCCTCTTCGACCTCCTTGAGGAGCACTGGGCGTCCCGGGAAGAAGCGCAGGTCGAGCTCCTGCCATGGCTCGAGCAGGCATTCGCATTTGTGCCGGTGACGACATTCATCCGGTTTTCAGATTTCGCCGAATACCAGGCGGCCATCGGGAGTCCGCTGGCAGCGGCATCACTGGCCGGTCCCGGATCGAGCGCGGAGGGGGGATCGATGGCGCTCTCCTCTGAAGAGGCAATGGAGGAGCTCTGGAAGTCCTTCCTCGGCATCTTCCTCGGCCGCTGCCTTCTCTCTCTGGGCGGCGTCGAGGCGGGATTGAGCTCAGATGGAAAACCCGGATTCCGTATGACGGACGTCGGCCGCCGCCTGCTCGGGATTCCCCGAGACGGGCTCACGCGCGCCGAAGAGACCAGCACGCAATCGGAAGACCCTCTCGTGGTGCAGCCGAACTATGAAATCGTCTTTCTCTCTCCCTCACCGGGCGTGGAGGCCGAGCTGGGCAGGTTCTGCGACAGGATCGGGAGGCAAGTCGGTGTGCTGTTCCGCATCAGCCGCCAGTCGGTGCGGAAGGCAGGCGCGTCGGGCTTTGACGCGGAACAGGTGATCGCTCTGCTCGCTCGCAGGTCACGAAGCCCTCTCCCCTCGAACGTCGTGCACGAGATCCGCGGCTGGATGGCCCCGGCGCAACGCTTCTGATACTATCGTATCCCGCATGAAACCCGTTCTCGGCAACTATCAACCAATGGCGTCATGGCAGGAATCCCACTGCCGAAGACCTCTTTCCCTGCTGGCGGAAGGCTGGTCTGATCTTGAATCATGGCGGACCCAGGCGCGGGCAAGAGTGTACGAGCTTCTCGCCTATGAGCCGCCCGACTGCCCCCTGGACGCGGCGGTGAACCGAGTCACGGAACGCGACGGCGTGGTAACCGAGCTGGTGAGCTGGGCGCAGCCCTTCGGTCCCCGCACCGAGGCTTTTGTCGTGCGTCCCGCGGGAGCGGTGGGCAGGCTTCCAGGGGTCGTGGCGCTTCACGACCACAGCGCGTTCAAGTATTACGGCAAGGAGAAGCTCGTCGAAATCGAAGACGAGCCCCCGATCATGCGTGAGTTCAAGCAGGGCACGTACGGGGGCGTCTCCTGGGCGAACGAGCTCGCCCGGCGCGGCTTCGTGGTCCTTGTGCCGGACAATTTTCTCTGGGGGTCAAGGAAGATCCTCCCGGAATCAGTGCCCGATGAGTTCGTGGAAAAGCTCATGCGGGAAACCCCCGGCAGCCGGGCCTACATCGAGGCGTACAACGAGTTCTGCGCGGAGTACGAATCCCTGGTAGCCAAGACGCTGTTCGTCTCCGGCACGACGTGGCCCGGCATCATGGCCTGGGAGGACCGCCGGGCGGTGGACTACCTGCTCACCCGCCCTGACACGGATCACGACAGGCTTGGCTGCGGAGGGCTCTCCGGCGGGGGATTGAGGACGATCTACCTCGCGGCGCTGGACCCCCGGATCCGCTGCGCCGTGTGCGCAGGTTTCATGTCCACGGTCCGAGAGATGATACCCGGCATCGTGCGGTGGCACACGTGGATGTTCCATGTCCCTCACCTCGCGCCGCTCATGGACCTCCCCGACGTGGCGTCATTGCACGGTCCGTCACCGCTCATGGTGCAGTGCGACAGTGACGACCCGCTGTGGACACTTGTCGGCCAGCAGCAGGCGGACGAGAAACTTGGGAAGATCTACGCGCGCATGGGCGCACCGGAATGCTACCGGGGGCTTTTCTACCCAGGACCGCACAAGTTCGATCTGCCAATGCAGAAAGACGCATTCGCGTGGTTCGAAAGATGGTTGAAGTAGCGGGCGCTTCGATGCGTCTCTCCTGACAGCGCGGTCCAGGCTCCTAGCCGACGTCTGTGACGTCGGCCACGGCTTTCTCTATGCGGCCAATCACCTCCGGAGTGAGCTTTGGTAGAAGGGCGAGTGACTTCATGTTCTCCTTCACCTGCTCGGGCCGGCTGGCGCCCGTGATGACCGAGCTCACGCGCGGATTGTGCGCGCACCACGCCAGGGCGAGCTGGGCGGTCGTCGCGCCCAGGTCGGAGGCAATGGGCTGCAGCTTCTTCACCGCCTCGATGAGCGCGGGAAATGACGCGGTCCTACCGGTGCCGGCGGGAACTCCGCGCTGCAGCGGATCAGCGCGCAGCCCCTCGTACCCTGAGAGGGCCAGGCGTGAATCCTTGGGAATGCCTGCGTTGTACTTGCCGGTGAGCAGCCCGGCCGCCAGCGGGCTCCAGATTGTCAGCCCGAGGCCGAGCTTCTCATACAGCCGCTCGTACTCCTTCTCCACCCGCCGACGGACGAACAGGTTGTACTGCGGCTGCTCCACCTGCGGCTTGTGCAGGTGGTGCTTCTCCGCGACGGCCCACGCTTCCATGAGCTCGTCCGCGTGCCATTCGGAGGTCCCCCAGTACAGGGCCTGGCCGGACTCCACCATCATGTGCATGGACCGGACCGTCTCCTCGATGGGCGTCTGGGGATCCGGGCGATGACAATAGACGAGGTCGATGTAGTCCAGCCCGAAGCGTTTCAGCGATCCCTCGATGCCTTCCCGGAGCCTCTTGCGGTTGAGCGTGTTTTTTTCGTTCACCCCGTCGTGCAGCCCCCAGAAGAGCTTCGTAGAGACCACGTAGCTCGCCCGGCGCCATCCCAGCTTGCGGAGCGCCGCGCCCATGACCTCTTCCGAGCGCCCCGCCTCGTAGGCCTCGGCGTTGTCGAAAAAGTTCACACCCTCGTCCCAGGCCGCCTTCATGCACGCGGCGGCCGCATCGACGTCCACCTGCCGGCCGTAGGTGACCCACGAGCCCAGCGAAAGAAGGCCTACCTTCAGCCCCGCGCTTCCCAATCTCCGATATTCCATTTTCACTCCTCCCGCGGCGGCGCTTACAATTCTTTCGCGTGCGCCGAAAGGTACGAAGCGACGCCCTGGGCCGTGTCCTTCATGCCCGCCTTCCCCTTGGTCCACCCCGCGGGGCACACCTCGCCGTGCTCCTCGTTGAACTGGAGGGCGTCCACCATGCGGATCATCTCGTCGATGTTCCGGCCCAGCGGCAGGTCGTTGACGACCTGGTGGCGCACCACCCCGCCCTTGTCAATGAGGAAGGAGCCGCGGAAAGCCTGGCCGCCCGACGATTCGACGTCGTACGCGCGCGCGATGAGGTGCCGCACGTCGGCCACGATGGGGTAGCGCACTGGCCCGATCCCGCCCTTGTCAACCGCCGTGTTCTTCCACGCCAGGTGGGTATGCTCGGAGTCTATCGAGACGCCGATGACCTGTACGTTGCGCTTCTGGAACTCCTCCAGCCGATGATCGAAGGCAATGAGCTCGGTGGGACAGACGAACGTGAAGTCGAAGGGGTAGAAAAAGATGACGGTGTACTTTCCCTTCGTGAACGATGAGAGAGTGATTTCCTTGATCTCGTTGTTTCCCATTACCGCGGTCGCGGTGAAATCTGGGGCCGGTTTCCCGACGAGGACTGCCATTGGGTTCTCCTTCCAGCGATTGTCGTGTGGCGCGATGTGCGCGCGAATTGAAGGTACTCACCGCGCAATGAACGGTCAAACGGTTTATCGCCCCTACCCGATTCGGAAAGCCATGAGGAGGAGCCGGATGAAGATAAGCGCCCAGCCCACGAGGAGGAGGATGAGCGCCACTTTGCGCGCCGCGGAGGCGAGGATGACGAAAACCGTGAGAAGGGAGAGAAAGCCGATCGGCTCGGCGAGCGTCGAGAGGTCCTTCACCGAGGGGAGGATGTACTGCACCAGCGTGACGATTCCCTGCCCGACGTAGCGCGCGGTCGTGCTGAGAAAGCCGAAGATCTGCGTGAGCAGGTCCGGTGAGTTCACGGGAGCCCCTCCCGGGCGCAGTATATCCCGGCGTTCCGCCGTCGAACAGTACTTCACTCACCGCGCGCGGATCGTGTACAATAGGGCATCCATGGCCGCGGACGAAGACCTTTCTTCGCAGGAAAAAATCCCCCGCGCGGAGCCCCTCCTGGACCTCAGGAAGGTGCCCGCCGCCGGGCAGGTGCCCCGGGCCCTGGATTCGATGGCCTCTCCCCTTGTCGTGCTGAACGAAGCTCGGCGGATCATCTTCGCGAACAAGGCCTTCCAGGACTTCGCCCGCGGCGCAGACATCGAAGATATCTGCGGCAGAAGACCGGGAGACATCCTTGGGTGCATTCACGCGCGCGCCGGGTGCGGGGAGGCGGAAGGCTGCGGATTCTGCGGGGCACGGCAGGCGATCGGAGAGACTCAGGCAACCGGCCGGCCGGCCGCTCGGGAGTGCTACATCACGGTGGACGCACCGGAAGGCCGGCCGGCCCGCGATCTGCTGGTGAAGACGACTCCATTCGAGATCGCCGGATCTGAGTACGTCATGGTCAATTTCAGCGACATCAGCGACGTGAAGCGGCGCAGCGCCCTGGAGCGGATATTCTTCCACGATATCCTGAACACGGCATCGAGCTTCCGCGTCTACCTTGACCTGCTGCAGCGGGGAGGCGGCTCGGAGGACGGGAAGCGGAACCTCCTGGAGCGTCTCAACGCCGTCTGCGACACGCTGCAGGAAGAGATCGAAGGCCAGAAGATCATGCTCTCCGCGGAAAACGGCACGCTCCGGGCCCAGCGGAACCTCATCGAATCGCACTCGCTCGCGGTTCAGTTGACGCGGCAGGTGGAAGGCCTGGAGATCGCGCAGGGACGCACCGTCGTCATCGCCCCGTTCTCCGAGCGATTCTCCTTCATCTCCGATGACGCGCTGGTCAAGCGGATCCTCGTCAACATGCTCAAGAACTCTCTCGAGGCTTCCCCCCCGGGGGCCGCTGTGACGATCGGGCTCCGCAGGACCGGAGAGGCCTGCGCGGCGTTTTCCGTGCACAACCCCTCGAGCATGGACCGCAATGTCCAGCTTCAGGTCTTCCGGAGGTATTTCTCCACGAAGGGCGCCGACAGGGGACTTGGAACGTGGGGGATGAAGCTCCTGGCCGAGGAATACCTGGGAGGGCGGGTCTCATTCACTTCGACGCCCGGCGAGGGAACAACCTTCACGCTGACGCTCCCGCTGAACCCTCGCGAGCAGTGATCACGCTCCTCCTGCTCTTCGGCCTCCTCTCCGCCGGACCCTGCGCGTCGCAGTCCCTGTTCGTCGAATCCCTCGCCGCCCGGGGCGCGCTCGAGATTCCCCTGGAAGATGCCCGGAAGCTCGAATCGGAGCTTGGCCAGCTCCTCGTCGTCAACGTGGACGGGTTCGGCTATTCCGGCCTGCTCGCCCTGGAGCCGGGATTCGCGCCGATGGTGCATCGTCTGCAGATCGGGGGAGTCATCCCGCACTATGGAAGCGCGAGCTACGAGCGGATCCGGCGGACCAATCGCGCCCTCGCCGGGCTCACCGACCTTCCCCTGCTCATCTGCGCGGACATCGTGAAGCTGCGAGGTCCGGCCCGGACGGGCACATTCGGTGACGGGTATGTCGGGGGCTTCGTCGGCAGGTTCCGGTGGATGACGGACGATCAGTTCCCGACCCTCGCCCGATTGAACGCGTTCGTGCTCAGCGCGATAGGGATCAACGTCGCACTGGGCCCGACGGTAGACACGAGCACAATGGATCCGCGCACGCGGGACAGGGCGCGCATGACGCCGATGAGCTGAAGACCTACGGCCTCCAGGTCGTGCTCAAGCACTTTCCCTACCTTCCCACCGGGGCGAACCTTCACCGGGAATCTCCCGACACAAAGGTGCCGCTCGAAGAAGCGGAAAGGCGTTTCTCCGTGTTCCGGGACCTGGCAGCCAATGCCGATATGATCATGACCACCCATCTCCTCGATTCTTCGGTCGACGGAAGCCTCGTGACGTTCTCTCCCGCATGGAACGCCCTCCTGCGGGCCGGCACAGGTTTCACCGGACCGCTCGTGTCCGACGGCCTGCTCATGCTGAAGAACTATTCGGACAGGAGCGCGTTCGCGGGTGGAGTGCCTCCCGCGGATTTCGCCGGTCTGGACGAGGCGGCGGCATGGGCGGCGCGCGCAATCCTCGCGGGCCACGACCTCGTCATCGTGGAAGGCTCCGCGGTCCAGACCGTGCGGGTCTTCGATGGACTGCTCACCGCGGCCTGCCGGTCCTCGACACGGGCGCGGGAGCTGCGCGTGCGGATCGAGGAATCCTCCGCGAGGATTGCGCGCTGGAAGCAGGACCGCGAAACGGCGCTGCGGCGCGCCGTGGAGGTCTCCCCCTACGTCATCCAGCAAGTGATTGCGCTCCTGCCGCCTGACGGCGCCGACCTTGCCGCGTTCCACTTCGACGCTGCCGGCCTTGCCGCGCTCCTGCCCAGCCTGGAGACATGCGAGCTCCCGCGATGATGCGGCCCTGGTGACACGCCCTGAGGGGTCCGGGGTTGCACATGTATGGCGGCGGTAAGAAACGGCATCACTTTGTCTGGGCTCTGCAAGGAGTACCGGCTCGGGAAGACCACGGTCCGGGCACTTCGGAACATCGATCTGGAAATCAAGAGCGGCTCGTTCACGTGCGTTGCCGGTCCGTCAGGCAGCGGCAAGACCACTCTGCTCAACATGATCGGCCTGATCGATGCCCCGACGTCCGGCACGGTGCACGTTGCCGGGGAGGACATCCAGGGTCTCCCTGAAAGGCTTCGCACCCGCTACCGCAGCCGCACGCTTGGATTCATCTTCCAGTCCTTCAACCTCCTGCCCGTGCTGGACGTATTCGAGAACGTGCACCTCCCCCTCATCCTGCACCGGGAGCTTTCACCCTCGGCGAAGAGGGAGCGCGTCCTGGAGATGGTGGAAGCGGTCGGACTCGGGGAGCACATCCGGCACAAGCCCTTTGAGCTTTCCGGCGGCCAGCGCCAGCGCGTGGCAATCGCCCGGGCCCTCGTCACGCATCCCCTCATCGTCCTCGCCGACGAGCCCACGGCCAACCTGGATTCGGAGACCGGCGCCGAGGTGCTCGCGCTGATGGAAGGCATCAACCGTGATCGCGGAACCACCTTCATCTTCTCTTCCCACGACCCGCGCGTGATGGACCGGGCCGCCCGGGTCATCCGCCTGCACGACGGTGGGATCGAGGCTGCCTGATGGAGCGCCTTTCTCTCTGCCTGCGAAACCTCGGCCGCCACGCGTGGCGCACCCGCATCATTCTCCTGATCGCCCTGTTGGGCGCTTCCCTGACCTTCCTCTTCGAGAACCTCGTGGAGGACATCTCGCGGAAGCAGTCGGACATGTTCGGCCGGGCCTTCTCCGGGCACTTCCTGGTTCTGGAGAAGGACATCGAGACAAAGAACAGCTTCGGCTTCTACTACTATAAGCCTGAGCAGATGCTGAGCGCGGGCGAAGTCACCGCGGTGAAGGGCTACCTCTCCGGCCTGCCTGAAGTGAGCGGGACGCAGGAGCGCATCGTCTTCACGGGGCTGTATTACGGGAAAAAGGACGCGGAGCGCGGATTCCGCGGAGTCGCCATGGACATGACGGACTTCAACCGCAACTTCACCGACATGTACTATGCCACCGGTCTTCCGCTGGGCGGCGGCGAGCAGGGCGCGGCCGCCCCTTCCTGGTACGAGTATTCGCGTGACAAGAACCTGGACATCGGCGCGAGCTACGTCTTCCTCCTTCCCAACCGGGAGGGCGAGTTCGTGGACCGCTCCATCCTGGCCAAGGGCGGCATCGACTACCGATCGATGCCGAAAGAGGCCATAGGAATAAGCAGCATCTTCTTCGACCTTGCGGGCTTCAGGGCCATGGTCGGATACGAGGAGCCGCTCGCGTCGGAGGTCGTGGGGTTCCTCGCGGATGCCCGCACGAGCGACCGCGTGCTGCCCCGCATCCAGTCCTGGCTGGACGCGCACGAGCCCCGGCTGAAAGTGGTGTCGTGGAGGGAGTATGCACCGATCTTCGCGGAGATCGTGCTGGGCTTTGATGTCGCCATGAAGACCGTCGAGACGATTCTCCTCGCCATCTGCGTCCTGCTGGTGGTGAAGCTCACCACTTTCTCCATCATCGAACGCTACAGCGAGATCGGCACCCTGCGGGCCATCGGCTTTTCGCGCTCGGACATCGCCCTGCAGTTCACCCTGGAGGGGTTCCTCGCCATCGCCGCCGGCGCCGCGGCGGGATTCCTCCTGGCCGCGGGGGCTATCGCGGTGCTCCACGCCACCGGCATCCAGAACAGCACGACGTTCTGGTCCTACATGATCGGAAATGGATTCCGGCCGAGCTTCCACTCCGGCAAGATCATCGTGATCGTGGGTGTCTTCTTTGCGGTGGCCGTCCTTGCCCCGCTTTTCCCCGCGATCCGGGGCGGCCGCCTTTCAATCCTGCGCACGCTGGAGAAAAGGTAGACATGGAGCTCCTGAGGTACATGGCGGGCAACATCCTCAAGCGTCCCCTGCGGGCGCTCTTCGTCGTGGCGGCGGGTTTCCTCAGCTCCCTGGTGCTTGTCTTCTCCTTCGGGCTGGGCGCCCGGGTGACCACGCATATCCGGGAAGACACCATTGCGAAGTGGACCGGCCACTTGTGGATCTCCACGAAGACCGATTTCGAGTTCACCGAGTCGGACAGCGGCCGCTACGAGCAGGAGGCGCGCGTCATCCACGAGTACCTGGGTGCTCATCCCAACACGTCAGTCCTCGTTCCCTGGATCCAGAGAGGCTGCGAGATTCAGGCGGGCACGGCCCGGGAGTACGTGCTGGTGTCGGCGACGGACCTCCAGAAAGACGAGCCTTTTCGCGCCCACACGGAGCTGGTGGAGGGCCGTTTCCCGGGGCCGCAGGATGACTACACGGTGCTCATCACTACGTCCATTGCCCAGAAGTACCGCCTGAAGGTCGGGGACAGCATCGTCGTTTTCATTCCCTCCGCGTATGGGGCGCGCAACGCAATGGACTTCACGATCGCGGGCATATTCCGCGCCTCGGCCCCCTGGTACGAGAACGGGATCACGATCCGGGTCCAGGACTACATCACGATGTCGGAGCTGGGAGATTCGTTTCCATTCTACAAGGCGTACGTGAAGGACGAACGCGGCATACCCGCGATGGTGAGCGAGCTCTCCGCGCGCATGTCGGTCTTCCAGGTCAAGGGCTACCGGGACGACAAGTTCGTCCGTTTCCTCCTCTCCCTGGGCACGACGGACATCCTCTTCTTTGGATTCATGGCAATGATCATCTTCCTGGCGCTCCTCATCGGGATCCGCTCCGTGGTCTTGACCAACATCTTCGACCGAAGGGACGAAATCGGCACCCTGCGGGCCCTCGGGTTTCCGAAGGGGACGGTGCGGAACCTCTTCTTCGGAGAGTCCGTTGCCGCCCTGCTCGTCGGCTACCTCCTGGGCGCCGGCACGGTCGCGGCGATCGGGGCCGTGTTCACCGTCCGAATCGTGAGGCCGCCGCTCCTGATGCTCCAGTACATGTTCGGGATGACACGGCTGGCCATCACATTAAACGCATTCACACTGGCCGCCCCCTTTGTCCTGCTCTTCCTCCTGCTTTTCGCCACGACGTTCCGCACGGTGGGACGGGAGACGGAAAGGCAGGCGGTCGAGCAGATGGCGAACAGGTAGCGCCGAGCCTTCAAAGGAGGACATATGAGAACGATCTGCACAATCTTCATCGCCGCGGCGATCTGCCTTCCCCTGGCCGCTGAGAGCTTCCCGGAGGGAGATCCCGCGGCCTACATCGATGCGGTGGACGCGGTGATGCTCCCCGTGAACTGCAAGGCACGCATGGCAGTGGTGGACACGTACTCGACGGGCACCGACCGCTCCAGCGAAGGGTTCTTCGTCCGCAAGAACAACAAGGTGGTCTGGGTGGCCACGGCGCCCGCCTCCCAGAAGAACTTCGCCCTGCTCCGCTGCGAAGACGTGTTCTACGAGCGGTTCGCCACGACGAACAAGGTCGTGAAGACCTCCGCCACCGCGAGCTCCCGGGGCGGGGAGACCTCGAACCTGGACCTCACACGGTTCAACACCAACCTCGACTACACGGTGGGCTACCTCGGTGAGGAGAGCCTGGACGGCAAGGCCTGCTACCGCTTCGAGCTGCGCGCGAAGAACCGCAAGCTCGCCTACAGCCTCGTGCACATCTGGGTGGATAGAACCACGCGGATGCCAGTCAAGAAGGCGTTCCACGCGGTTTCCGAGAAGGTCCTGAAGTACTACACGGTCACCAAAGCGACAATGGAAAACGGCAGGGTGGCCGGGGTGCAGATGGAGTACGTGGACGCCCTGAAGCCGGAGGACAAGAGCCTGATCCGGCTCTTCGACATCACCCCCCTGAACAGCGTGCCAGACCAGTTCTTCACGAAGGAATACCTGGAATCCGGCCGCCTCTTCCCCTACGACTTCTGATGCGACGATCCCTCGCCGCCGTTCTCTGCGCCGCTTCGCTGAGCCTGGGAGCGCGCGCGCTCGGAGCGGACGACCTTTTAGGCTTCAAGCTCTCAGGAGAGATGGACAGCGAAGCAACCGCGGCCGCAGAGAACGCCGCGTCGGTTTTCGACTCTTTGGCCCCGTTCCAGGAGCTGAGCGCGGAAGGGCTTGTCGACGGGAAGCTCATCTTTTCGCGGAAGTATACGACGCTCGGGCTTTTCGACTTCACCGCACAGGATGCAGCGGTGCTGTCGCACCAGACGGGAGCAACGGTGGAGACCCCGTCCCTGACCATAAACGAGCTGTACACGGACGTGAACTTCGGGGACCTTTTTTTTCTCAGGCTCGGCAAGCAGCGGCTGAAGTGGGGGGCGGGGTTCGTCTACAATCCCTCTGATCCCGTGAATCCCCCGAAAGACCCGACGGCGACCCGGGCCGTCCGCGAGGGGGTCCCCGCGCTGAAGGCGGAGCTCATCACGCCGGTCGTCTCTCTTGCGGGTTTCGCCGTCATCTTCGATCAGCTTCGTGAATCAGGGGTTGGCGCCCGGCTCTCTTCCTCCGCGCTGCACGGCAGCGACCTGTCCCTGTCGGGCTACTGGAGCAACAGCGAGTCCTGGACAGCGGCGCTGAACGCATCAGTTTCCCCGCTCTACGACGTGCCGGGCTGGGACACGCTGCAGCTCTGGTTCGAGGGCGGGCTTTCCGGCAAGGCCCGGTATGCGGCCTTCGCCGACGGGAGCGTTGCCGGATCGGCGACTACTGGCAGCTATGACGGGGTGCAGTACTCCTTCCTGTTCGGAGGTTCGGCCACGCTGCCCGAGATCCGCACGATGGTGATCACCGAGTACTACCATCTTTCCGAAGGCCTGGGCGCCTCCGAGCTCGAGGCTGTTTATTCCGCGCTGGGCTCATCCGCGCCGGGGGTCGCGATTGCCTCCCAGGCATGGCTGGCCGAGCTCGCGCGTCGGCCGGCCCGGCAGGGGAGGGACTACCTCTTTCTCTCCCTCACGCAGCCATCGATCACCGACTCGGGAGATCCCGTGTGGGACAAGATCGGGCTTCGCGGGTCAGGACTCGTCAACCTGACCGACCTCTCGTATTTCGTACAGGCAGCCATCATCACCACGTTCATCACGGACTCAAGCGTCGAGCTGGGGCTGATCTGGGCGCAGGGCGGCAGATTGACGGAGTTCGGCAACTCTCCGTCCGGAATCTCGGGCTCGCTGACCGTCCGCGTCTACTTCTGACACTGACCGCCGCCCCGCCTGGCTCACTGCCTGGCGCGTTGACAACCGCACCCTTTTCCGATATCTCAGAATTTCAGCAAATCCGAGGCTTCTCCTGATGGAAGGAAATCCAATGGCACCCAGCGAAAAGGCGGGGACGCGCTGGCTCATCGCCGCGATGGGAACCGTCCTCATGCTCTGCCTCGGGACCGTTTACGCCTGGAGCTTCTTCCAGGGCCTGCTCGTGCGGGAGCTCAAGGATTCATTCGGCTGGTCCAACTCGCAGGTTGCCTGGATATTCTCCCTTGCGATCTTTTTCCTCGGCGTCACCGCCGCCTGGGGCGGCTCGCAGCTCCACCGGCGAAACCCGAGAATCATGGCGATGAGCGGTGCGCTGCTCTTTGCCGCGGGCTACGCGGTGGCCGCCCTTGCGTTCAGCATCAAGTCTCTGCCTCTTCTCTACGCCGGGTACGGGGTGATCGGCGGTATCGGACTGGGACTCGGGTACGTGACGCCCGTCGCCACCGTCTCGAAGTGGTTCCCCGACAAGAAGGGCCTTGCAACGGGGATGGTCGTCATGGGCTTCGGCCTGGGCGCCCTCTTCCTGAGCAAGGTGCTGGCGCCGATCTCCCTCGGGCTTACGGGCCGCAACCTCGCGGGATCGTTTCTCCTGCTCAGCGGGGTCTTCCTGGTGCTCGGCCTCGCCTCGGCCGCCTTCATGCGCAACCCCGCGGCGGGATGGATGCCGAAAGCGCATAAGGCCGTGTCCAGCCGTGCCTGCCCCGAGAATGCGGACATGCCCGTGCGCCGGGCGGTATTCTCCGGCCGATTTCTCCTGCTCTGGATCGTGTTCTTCTGCAACATCACGGCGGGGATCGCGATCATCGGCTTCCAGTCCCCGCTGTTCCAGACACTGCTCATGAGGAGGAGCCCGGATCTCGCCCCCGCGGTTCTGGCCGGCTTCGGCGCAACGCTGGTCGCCGTCAGCTCGCTGTGGAACGGCGCGGGGCGTTTCCTCTGGGGTGCGGTGTCCGATCGGATCGGCCGGTCGCAGACGTTCCGGCTCATGCTCGGATCCCAGATCGCTGTCTTCGCCCTCCTCGTGATCACGGGCAGCCCCTGGGTGTTCGCCGTCCTGGTGTGCTGGGTGCTGCTCTGCTACGGCGGCGGCTTCGGCGCAATGCCCTCGTTCATCTCCGATGTCTTCGGAACCGGGCTGATGCCAGCGGTTTACGGCTCGATCCTTACGGCCTGGGCGGCCGCCGGCATCGTGGGTCCTCAGGTCTTCGCGGCCCTGCAGGACCGGCTCGACCCGGCCTCCGCGTCCCGGTGGTCATTCGTGGTGGCGGGCTGTTTCGCGGTCATCGGCACAGTGCTGTCGTTCCTGCTCTCCAACGCGCCCCTGCAGGCCCCCGCGTCCGCCCGCAACCCGGAACGGACGCCGGCGCTCAAGGACCCGGGAACACCCGGGACGACACCTCGGAAAAAACCCTCATCAACGGGCCGGGGAGGATCCCGAGCCAGAAGGTCCCCACCGTCGTGAGCAGGAGCACAACCTTCACGGGGAGGGAGACTCGCATCGGCCCGGCACCGACGGGCGCCTCCGTGATGTACATGCGCCCCAGAACGAGCAGGTAGTAGTACAGCGACACGACGCTGTTGAGGGCCGCCGCCACAACGAGCCAGAGGTAGCCCCGCTGCATCGCCGCCGAGAAGAGATACAGCTTCCCGATGAACCCGCCGAGCGGTGGAATGCCCGCCAGCGAGAGAAGCGAGAATGTGAAGACCAGGGCGAGCAGGGGACTGCGCCGGGCAAGCCCGGCGTAGTCGTCGAGACGATCGGAGCCCGTCGAGGAGGAGAAGGCGATGACCGCGGAAAAGGCCGCGACATTCGCCAGGGTGTAGACGAAGAGGTAGAACAGCACGGCGCTCGTTCCGGACGACGGGCTGCCGAGGAACCCGACGAGGAGGTAGCCGGCCTGGGAGATCGAAGAGTAGGCGAGCAGGCGCTTGGCGCTGGTCTGCGGGATCGCGGCGAGGTTTCCCACCGTCATCGTGAGAACGGCCCCCGCCATGAAAAGGGGCTCCCACACCTGCCGCAAGTCGGCGAAAGCAAAGGAGAACAACCGCACCGCGAACACGAACCCCGCCGATTTCGACACCACGGAGATGAAAGCGGACACGGGGGTCGGCGCACCCTGGTAGACGTCCGGCGTCCACACGTGCATCGGCACCATGGTGATCTTGAAGCCCACGCCGAGGAGCACCAGAACGATGCCCACCGCCGAGAGGGGGCTCGGCGCGTGAGCCAGCGCGGCACGGATGCCGTCCAGCGACGTCGTGCCGGTTGCCGCATAGACGAGGGCAAGCCCATAGAGGAGCAGCCCGGAGGAGAGCGCGCCAATGACCAGGTACTTGATCCCCGCCTCGAGTGAGAGCACGTCCCTCTTCGCCAGGGCCGCCAGGCCGTAGAGGCTCACCGCGGAGGTTTCCAGGCCGACGTACATGGTGACAAGCTCACGGGAAGAGACGAGGACCATCATTCCCAGCGAGGCGGCCAGCAGGAGCGCCGCGTAGGCGCCGTGATACTTCTCACGGATGGGGAGGGAGTCCATCGACACGGCGCCGGTCAGGAT
>JBEKTX010000029.1:0-19458 GCA_049515615.1 Spirochaetia bacterium | reverse complement strand
ACAAGGGACTGCGGATCAGTGTCTGGATCAACCCGTACATCGCCCAGAAATCGCGGCTTTTCGACGAGGGGATGGAAAAGGGCTACCTCGTCAGAAAACCGGATGGCGGCGTCTGGCAGTGGGACCGGTGGCAGGCCGGCATGGCATTGGTGGATTTCACGAACCCCGATGCGGCACGGTGGTTCAAGGACCACCTGAGGAAGCTGCTCGCGGCGGGCGTGGACTGCTTCAAGACGGATTTCGGCGAACGCATTCCCACGGACGTCGTCTACCACGACGGCGCGGACCCACAGCGGATGCACAACTACTACACCTACCTGTACAACCGGACGGTCTTCGATGTCCTGCAGGAAGAGCGCGGCGCAGGCAATGCCGTTGTCTTTGCGCGCTCCGCAACCGTGGGCAGCCAGAAGTTTCCCGTGCACTGGGGCGGCGACTGTTCCGCGACGTACGAGTCCATGGCGGAGAGCCTGAGGGGAGGCCTCTCGCTGGGCCTTTCCGGCTTCGGCTTCTGGAGCCACGACATCAGCGGGTTCGAAAAAACGGCAACGCCCGATCTCTACCGGCGATGGACCGCATTCGGCCTGCTCTCATCTCACAGCCGCCTGCACGGCAACGAATCCTACAGGGTTCCCTGGCTGTTCGGCGAGGAATCCACCGACGTGGTGCGTTTCTTCGTGCAGTTGAAATGCCGCCTGATGCCCTATCTTTTCGCTGCGGCAGCCGAAGCCGCGCGGGACGGCATTCCGGTCATGCGTGCGATGATCCTCGAGTTCTTCGACGATCCGGCCTGCGCGTACCTGGACCGGCAGTACATGCTCGGTCCGTCCCTGCTGGTGGCGCCGATCTTTGCCGATGACGGCACGGTGTCCTACTACCTCCCCCCGGGTCGCTGGACGAGCCTGTTGAGCGGCGCCGCCGTGGACGGAGGGTCCTGGCGGACGGAAACCCACGGCTACCTGAGCCTTCCCCTCATGGTGCGTCCCAACAGCATCATTGCAATTGGCCGCGACGAGACCAGGCCGGACTACGACTACGCGGACGGTGCAACCTTCCACGTGTTCGAGCCGACGGACGGCTCAGAGTGCTCCGCCTCAATCGTTTCCCCGGAAGGGCGCGAGGAAGTCACCTTGAGCGTCCGGCGGGAAGGGGGCACGCTCACCATTGCGCGTCATGGCGCGCGCAAACCATGGAGCGTGTGCCTGAGGAACGTGACCGAGATACGCGGAGTCCAGGGTGGCTCCTCAGAGCGCCTCGGCGAAGGGATGCGGATCCTTCCCGTCAAAGGCGCGGAGACGGTTGTCGTGAAACTATAGAGCGGATTCCGCTGGAAAGAGCGCCTCGGGAAGACTCCTTCCCGAGGCGCCTGGTTCTTTTGCTCAGTATGAGCCGAGGGCGGTGGTGACCCCGGATTCTATCTGGATCAGCTCGCCCGTCGCAGTCTGGTTATTCTTCTTGTTGGTGTAGACGGATTTCACCATGTAGCCGGGGACCGTGTCGCTCACCCAGCTCTCCGCGCTCCCTTGAGCCGAGTCGTCGGTGTACAGGTAGTGATCGGTGGCAAAGCTCCCTGCCTGCACGGTGATGGTCTGCTGGTCGACCTTGTACTTCGCCATATCCGCCTTGCTCTTCGGCATGTTGGCCGGCGCTGCGGAGGGCATCTGATTGCCCTGGCTGGGGACGAATTCGCCCACCGCTCCTGAATCCGAGTCCTTGTACCGGACTTTCGTCACGGTGGAGTCGGGAGCGACCAGGAACTCGTACATGATCGGCTTCTTTCCCGTGTCCAGCCTGAACCTCCACCACTGGGAAGAGTCGGCGTTGACCTTCAGGAGCGCCCGCTCGAATGTCAGCGGCTGGGAGCTCCTGCCCGTATTGGTGAACTTCCATATCGTTCCCTGACCCGGCTTGTAGTTGCCGTCCTTGTAGCCGAACCAGCCCATGCTCCAGAAGCCGCTGTAGAAGGCGCTGAACTGGTACTGGTACGCAATCGCCGCTCCTCCGCTCGACGGGGCTGGGCTCTGAGCCTGCGCTGATTGATCCTGCTGCGCAGGGGCCGGCGCAGGTTCACTCTGCTGCGCAGGAGCCGGGCTGGTGGCAGCCGGCTTGCCCATGGCACCCGAAATCGCACCGCCGATGCTCGTGCAGCCCGCCAGCATGAGCACGCCAGCCGCCAGGAGCGTTGCGCCCGCCAGCGCGAAAATTCTGAAGCCTCGATTTGAAATCACTCCGCACACCTCCTCGATGTTCTGATTCGATTCGACTGAATATTGTCTCTCTAGTATATATCGCCCTCGACGCGCGTTGACAACGTTCTCCCGCCGCGTCACTGATCAGCCGAGTGGGGTCCCGGCGCCTCGCGTGTTGACAGAAGCTGACGAATGAAGTGAGCTGTTTGTATCGTGACGAAAGAGATCAGGAGCCTTCTCATCGTCGGCGCAGGGGCGGTCGGCGCCTCCGTTGCCGGCATCGTGGGGAAGAGCGACTCATCCGCCGTGAGCATCCTTGCCGGCGGTGAGCGGTTCCGCCGCTACGCGGAGGAGGGATTTATCCTGAACGGGGCCCGGAGGGATTATGCGCTGGTGTCACCTGCGGACCACAGCGAACCGGACCTCGTCATCGTTGCCGTAAAATGCCACCAGCTTCCGCGGGCAATCGAAGACATGAGGAACCATGTCGGACCTTCGACCCTGGTCCTCTCCCTTCTCAACGGCATATCGAGCGAGGATATGCTCGGCGCGGCATTCGGGAGGAACAAGGTCCCGTTCGCGATGATCCTTGGAATCGACGCGGTTCGGGAGGGCAATTCCACGCGATACTCGGGGACGGGGAAAATTCATTTCGGCGACGCGGCGAACGTGACGGGATCCTGGAGCGGGCGTGTTTCCCGTATTGCACGTTTTTTCGAGCGGATGGGCGTCGCCTATGTCGTGCCGGAGGACATGATCCGCAGCCTCTGGTACAAGTTCATGATCAACGTCGGGATCAACCAGGCTTCGGCCGTGCTGCGGGCTTCCTACGGCGTGTTCCAGACCATGCCCGAGGCGAAGGAAGTCATGGAATCGGCAATGAGGGAGACGGTGGCGCTCTCGAAGCTGCGGGGCACCGGCCTTCGCGACACGGACGTCGCCGCCTGGTATGATACGCTGCGAAATCTGGCGGCGGACGGCAAGACATCGATGCTGCAGGATGTGGAGGCGGGCCGGAAAACCGAGGTGGAAGCCTTTGCCGGCACCGTGATCGAGCTGGGCGCGGCATCAGGGCTGGCCGTTCCCGTCAACAGGACGCTCTTCAACCTCATCCGCGCCATCGAGCGCGGATACGGATGCGCGTGATCCCGTCTATGGGCTTGCCATCCGAAGACCCGACTGGTGCGCCTCGATGATGCGGTCCGAGAGGGCATTGAATGCATCATCGATGGTGCAGCGCTCCGGATGCTTCTCGAACCATCGAACCGACTCGCGCACCCCTTCGGCAAAGGGGACAGTGGCCACGTAGCCCGGCACGAAGCTCTTGATCTTCGTGTTGTCGAAGATGCCGCATTGGGCCTTGTCACCGACCAGATTCCCGAGATCCTCCGGATTGAACGCGGCAATGAAATCCGAAGCGACGTGTACGATGTCCGGCTGCACCCCTGCCGCCGCGCCGATAAGCCCGTAGATCTGGTTCCAGGTCAACACCTCGTCCGAGGTGATGTGAAAGGCGTGTCCGATTGCCTGGATGTTGCCCATCAGGCCGACGAACCCCTTCGCGAGGTCGGAATTGTGCGTCATGGTCCACAGCGAGGTGCCATCTCCCGGGACGATGATTGTACGGCCCTTCCGCATGCGATCGACCAGCGTCCAGGGATGGTTCCAGCTCCCCACCGCCGCGGGGATCTGCGTGACGCCGTACGTGAGGCTCGGGCGGACGATCGTCACGGGGAAACCCTTCTCCCTGTACTCCCTCAGCAGCAGCTCTTCACAGGCGATCTTGTCGCGGCTGTATTGCCAGTAAGGATTCGCCAGGGGCGTGGATTCGGTAATGAGGTAGTGCGTCGGCGGCTTCTGGTACGCGCTTGCCGAGCTGATGAAGATGAATTGTCCCGTGCGGCCGGAGAAGAGGGTGATGTCCGCGGCCGCCTGGTCGGGCGTGAATGCAATCCAGTCCACCACGACGTCGAATGACTGATCGCGGAGCGCCTCCCGCACGGCTTTCTGATCGCGGTGGTCGGCGACGATCTGTTTCGCGCCGCGGGGGAAAAACTCCCCGCGCTGTCCCCTGTTCAGCAGGGAAAGCTCGATGCCGCGCTCGACCGCGAGACGGGACACCGCCGAGCTGATCAAACCAGTGCCCCCGATGAACAGAGCCTTCATGCCTCCAGAATACCAAGGATGGACGCAGGGGGCAAAGAGACCCCCCGGCCCCGCGCGAAGCGACGGCTCGAGCATGCATTGACGGTCCGGGCGGGCATGGATACGCTCCGGTCATGGAGCAGGAACGCCCGCGTGAAGAGCCCGTCTCGGGGGACCGTGACCGGGGGAATGTCACGGAGTACCGTGACCGCGTCGACACAATCCGCGAGGTTTTCAGCTATCTCAAGCAATTCCGTGGCACGACATTCGTCGTCCGCATCGACAACGTGGTGCTGGAAGATCCGCTGTTCTCCGTCATCGTGAAGGATCTCGCCCTGCTGCACGAAGCGGGGATCAGGGTCGCGCTCGTGCCCAGCGCCAAGGAACGCATCGACGAGGTCCTCCGGAGATACGAGGTGCAATACTCCGTCATCAAGGGGGTGCGGGTCACCAGCGAGGAAGCCATCCCCTTCATCAAGATGGCGGCCTTCGATGTCTCCAACCGGGTCATGACGATGCTCTCGGCAAATGGGATGACCGCGGTCATCGGCAACTGGGTCCGCGCGCGCGGCATTGGCGTCATCGACGGGGTCGACTACCAGAGCGCGGGGCTCGTGGAGAGCGTCCGCGTGGACTCCGTACGCAAGGTGATGGACGATGGGGTGGTGCCTATCTTCCCCTGCATCGGGTGGAGCTCGGTCGGGACGCCGTACAATATCTCGTCCAACGAGCTCGCCGTCGTCGTCGCCACGAGCGTCGCCGCGGAGAAGCTGATCTTCCTGACCGCGCGCGCGGGATTTACCGCGGACGCGTACACGGTTCCCGAGACGATTCCCGTCACCCCCGGGGGAAGGCTTGCGAACTTCAGCCTCCCCGACCTCGACGCGTTTTTTGCCGCCAATCCCGGACGGGAGGCGGACCTCGAACTGCTTCAACGCGCGCGCCGCGCCTGCGCGGGCGGCGTGGAACGCGTGCACATCCTGGACGGCCGCACGGAAGGGGTGATTCTCAAGGAAACGTTCTCCAACCTCGGTTCCGGCACGATGGTGTATTCCAACCGCTACGGCGGCATCCGGGCCATGACCGTGAACGATATCTCGGATGTTCTGCGCATCATGAGGCCTTTCGTGGACCGCGGCATTCTCCTGCCCCGCAGCGAATCGCAGCTCGAAGCAGCTCTCCAGGATTTCATCGTCTTCGAGGTGGATGACTCGGTGCATGCCTGCGCGGCCCTTCACGAGTTCCCGGAGAAAGTCGGTGAGATCGCCGGCATCGCCGTGGACGAGCACTTCCTGCACCTGGGCGTGGGGCCGAAGCTCGTGGACTTTCTCTGCGAACGTGCGGGGCGGCGCGGCCTTGCCTCGGTCTTTGTTCTCACGACACAGACAGCCGATTGGTTCCTTAAACTGGGGTTCATCGAGGCCGATCCGGCTGCTCTGCCCGAAAAGAAGCGCCAGAGCTACAGCCTCCAGAGGAAATCCCGCATCTTCATGAAGCACCTGGGCGTGCCGTCTATGTGACTCCCTTCTCCGCGAAGAAATCCTTGTATTGAAGATCCTCCAGCAGGGTGTGCCTGATCAGCCAGTCCTTCAGGTAGTCGACGGCTGTCTCCGACCGGGGACGCACGCGGCGCTCCGCTGCCTGCACCAGCTTTTCCAGCTGGTCCAGGAGCGCCGCATGCTCCTTGATCTGCGTTTTGCAGCGCGGATAGGCGTGCGCCTTCATCAGCGCTTCCTCGTCCGCAAAGTGCTCGCGGGTGTACTTCAGGAGGTCGCGCTTCTCCTGATCGTGCCCCTCGAAGATCCCGGTATGCCCGATGGCCTGCGAAAGTGAGTTCACGAGCGAGAAAAGGGTGCGGTGCTGATCGTCGAGCATGGTCACGTTGACGCGGAAGGACTCCGACCACTCGAAGCGGAAGCCCGCCCGGAAGCTGCGCAGCCTCCGTTCAAAGGCTTCCAGCAGCTCCCATTGAACGATCGGGATGTCGGCCAGGACCTCTGCGGGCACGACGAGATACGTGCAGTCGGTCAACGCTCGTGCCATGCTGAGGCTGGGCGCGCCGCTCACGATCCGCTCCTCCCCCCAGAACCCTCCCGGGCGGAGGGACTCGATGAGCTGCGAGCCCACCGCAAGGTCCAGCTCGCCCTGGGCGAGGACCATGAGAGTCGGTCCGGGCTCCATGGCTGCAACGGAGCCCTGCAGAACGCGTCTTTCCTCGATGGATGCGGAAATTCTGTGAAGAACGCTCGCGGTCTCGATGCTTGAGAAGGCAGGACAGAGCGACAGCACGTCGTGAAAAGCTGCAGGCTCCCGACAGGCTCCCACTCCTCCGTTTCGAGAAAGGAATTCCTTGTACGCGCGTGCGGGGATCGACAAGGCGGTGACCGCGCCCCTCGCCCGGCAGGGCGGCCCGACCATCTGCGCGTCGTGGAGGGAATAGTCACCGGCAAGCGCGCCGACGCCCAGCCGGCGCGTTTTTCCCGTGGCGGGATCGATCTCTTCCGCCATTCCGCCCACGATGAGTCGCAGGTCATGGTTGCGCTTCCCCGGGGGATACACGAGCCCTCCCGCGGCGATCTCCACGGTCGGGCAGAGCGCGAGCGTCTCGATCTCGGCCCGGGGGCACCGGGGGAACAAGGAGGCAAGGCAGGAGAGCGCGGTGCGCGCGAAATACTCCTGCGCTCCCCCCGAAATGAGCACATCCGATTCTCCAAATCCCACCGTTGTGACTCGTGCCGTGTGATCGCCCGGAAACTCCGGCACTCCATGGCTCAGAAGGATCCTGCCGGACCTGTCGGCGAGGAAATCCGCGGCATTGCCATGGATCAGGCCGCCGCCCACGTCGATCTTTTTCACGTCCACCGGCCTGTTCAGCTCCCGCAGGAAGGCGATGCGGCTCGCCTCCGTGAGTGCGGGCGGATGCCCTTCGGAGGCGGCGAGCTTCGAAAGGACGTCCACCGAGGCGATATCGGCAAGGTGGGCGTACGTGCGGCTGTCGGCGCCTTCGCCCGCGCGGAAGAAAAATACCGTTGTCTCCACAGGGTGAGGCGAGTACACCGGTTTCACCTCCAGCGCGCCGACACGGTTCCATTCGCCGGGAACGAGGTCGTGGACGTCGAAGAACCGGGAGAAGCGGTCTTCATCGATGCGCATCAGGGCGGCGAGCTTCTTCTGCACGCTGGCGCGGACCCAGGGCACCGCGTAATATTTCAACCGCCGGTCCGTCCGCACCAGGGAGGTGAGACCGGCAAAGTGGTCATCGTGCGAATGGGAGTGGAAAATGCCTTCGACCTCCGCCGCGCTCATGCCGAGGGCATCGAGGGACCGCGTGATGTGCGGCCCGGCGTCCACGAGATAGAACATCCCGCCGCCGCACACGATGCTCCCCATGCACGGCCTTGTGACGTCCCACCCGTCTCCCTCGCCGACATGGATGACCGAAAAGGCTTCCCGCCGTGCGTTGCGGACGGGGAGTGAGTACGTCGGTTCGAACTCTTCTCCCGGACCGAGCGTGAGATCAACTTCCACGGACCTGCCCGAGCAGATGAACTCGTAGCGGTTGAATCCCTTTCGGTGCACGACGCATCCGGGGGCGATCTCCACCGCATCCGCGTCCACCGCGCGAATCTCCACGAGCTCCGACGTCGCGTGGATGCTGCCGAAGCTGAACCACTTCTTGATTTCCATCATTTCACGGGCTTCGCCCGGCGCCGCTCCGCACGCCTCGAGCTCCGAGATCGAGACCAGCCCATAGTTGCCCCGGTACACGTATTCGCCCTGAGAGCGGACCTGGTCGCCGAGGCCGATGAGGAGCGGTCTTCGTCCGGTATTGTTCGGGTGGCCCGGTATGCGCATTCCCTGGCGATAGAACATCTGCAGGAGGGGGAACTCCGCGAGATTGGCGAAGCTTCCCTTCTGGATCGGTGTGTCCGAGAGCAGAATGGCATTCGGGCCGGTTTCGTACCCGACTCCCGCCTTCTCCGCCGGGGCGATGAATCCGCGCTTGATGAGGTGCTTGACGGCATCCGCGGGGCATCCGCAGAGAATCCGGAGGTCCGCTTCAGGGATTTCCACCCAGTACATGCCGTTGGCGACCTTTTCTTTCTTCATCACGCCTCTTCTGCCTTGATCCGGGGATTATACGACAAGAACGGGATTCTAGAAACCAAAAAGCCTTTATGCGTTTTCCTCGAAGCTTGACACCATACCGGTGTTCAACTACCCTTTAGAACACTGTGAATTCGGAGACGGGGGACACATGTCCAATGAAATCGACCTCGCCCAGATAAAAAGAGCCGCTCATAATGCGGTTCCGCTCACATTCAAGACATATACCCTTCCCCATGAAACGGAAATCTACCTTGACCGGGTGCTGGAGAGCTTCCTGGCGGAGCTCGGGCAGGAAAAGCTGAAGGAGCCGCTCTCGTACTGCCTGCGGGAGCTCGCGGTGAACGCGAAAAAAGCGAACACCAAGCGCGTGTACTTCCTGGAGAAGGGTCTCGATCTCAACAACGACAAGGAATACGAGCTCGGGATGAAGAACTTCAAGCAGGAGACCTTCGACAACATCCAGTACTATCTGCAAAAGCAGAAAGAGCTGGGCATGTACATCAAGGTCATTTTCCAGACCAAGGGCCCGGCACTCTCCATAATGGTGCGCAACAACGTCGAAATCTCGCGCAAAGAGCAGATGAGGGTCTTCGATCGTCTCGCGCGCTCCCGCGCTTTCAACTCCCTTGAGGAGGCATTCGCCACCGTGCTGGACAGCTCCGAGGGGGCGGGCCTGGGCATCGTGATCCTCGTGCTGATGATGAAGAAGATCGGTCTCAGCGAGGACTGCTTCGCCATCGACAGCGAGGAGGGGGAGACGGTGGCGAGCCTCACCATCCCGTTCTCCGAGATCCACCTGGAGCAGCTGGATACCCTGACGCAGAGCCTCGTCAGGGAAATCGACACGCTCCCGCAGTTCCCCGACAATATCGTGAACCTCCAGAGGCTCATTGCGGACCCCAACTCCGAGATCACCGACATCGCCCGGGAAATCAGCGTCGACCCCTCGATGACCGCGGACCTTCTGAAACTGGTGAACTCGGCGCAGTTCATGCTGCCCAAGCGCGTGGACAACATCGTGGAGGCGGTGAAGCTCGTCGGGACGAAGGGCGTACGCAACCTCCTGTACTCCTACGGCACCCAGAAGGTGATGGGGGAGAAGTACAGCGAGATGCGCTCCCTCTGGCAGAACTCCTACCGATGCGCGTTCTATGCATATTATATCGCCAAGAGCTTCAAGAAGAAGAAGGAGCTGCTGGACGACGTGTACGTCGGCGGCATCCTCAGCGACCTGGGCCAGATCGTGATCGCATCCCTGCACCCCGATCTCCTGGACAGGATCACGAAGGTCTGCAAGGACAAGGGCATCCCGGCGCGGATGCTGGAGAACTTCTCCATCGGCTTGAACCATGCGGAGGTTGGGGCGCTCATCGCCAAGAAGTGGAACTTCCCCGAACAGCTCGTCACGGCGATCCGGTTCCACCAGGAGCCTCTGCAGGCGCCCGCCGCCGCGCGGGACATCGTGTTCTGCGTCTATCTGGCTAACATCATTTGCGACATTGAGCGCGAACGCATCGGCTTCGAGCAGGTGCAGACCCAGGTGCTGAAGGATTTCGGGATCGAGACCGAGGAGCAGCTGAACAAAATACAGGGGAAGCTGTCAAAGCTCTTCGACGATCAGCGGCAGAAGTTCCAGTAGGACATCGATCCGTGTCGGGCACCCTTGACCCTCCGCACACTATATAGTAACATTCATATATAATTCCTTGATCGGAGCAGGGATGGCAGTGACGATTTATACGACCCCAAGCTGTGGATACTGCAAAGTGGCAAAGGAGTTCTTCCGGACGCAGCACGTCTCTTTCACGGAGTACAACGTCGCCTCGGACCAGAGAAAGGCGGACGAGATGGTGCGCAAGTCCGGGCAGATGGGCGTTCCCGTGATCGACGTGAATGGAAAAATCATTGTCGGATTCAACAAGCCTGAAATCGAGAAGGCCCTGAGGAGATAGCCGCGCCCCGTTCACAGATCATTCGCCGCAATGACGCTGCGCTGGAGCAGACCTTTCATGAAGGCATCGACGAGCGCGGCGTCGAACTGCTTGCCGCTGTTGCGCTTCAGCTCACGCACCGCCTCGCGGGCCGGCAGAGCCTTTCGATACGGGCGGTTGCTGGTCATTGCGTGGTAGGCATCCGCGATCGCGATGATCCTGGCGAACAGGGGGATGCGGTCGCCCTTCAATCCCCGGGGATACCCCGAGCCGTCAAAGTGTTCCTGGTGCGCAAGAATGATGGCGCTGATCTCCCGGTATGATTCGAAGTGCCCCAGCAGGCTCGCCCCGAGCTCGGGGTGAGTCTTCATGATCTTCCACTCTTCTTCGGTCAACGGCGACTCTTTCAGGAGGATCCGGTCGGGAATACCCAGCTTGCCGATGTCGTGCAGCAGGAGCGAGTCCATCAGCATGCGGTCGACGGGGACACCGATGCCCTCGGCGATGATGGTGCCCAGGTGCAGGACATCCCGCGAATGCCCCGCGGTGTTGAAGTCTCGAATCTCCAGTGATTGTGAAAAGCTCATGCTGAGCTCTTCCATTTTCGCGCCCAGCTCGGCTTCCCGCGCCAGCGCCCGCTGGAGGTTCCGCGTCACGAGGAGGTTTTTGATGCGGGCGTCCAGCTCTCGAATATTGATGGGTTTGGGCAGATAGTCGTCTGCACCTTTTTGCAGCCCTTCCAGCTTCGCTTCGAGCTCAGGCTTCGCCGTGATCAGTATCACCGGGATTGAGCGGGTTTTGTCCGTGCTCTTGATGCGGCCCACGAGCTCGTAACCGTCCATGCGGGGCATCATGATGTCGGAGACGACGAGGTCGGGAAGGTCCGTCTGCACGTGCTCCCAGCCGTCCAGCCCGTCGATCGCTGTTGCCACCTCGTGCCCGAATCGGAAGAGCATCTTGCTTATGTAGGCCCTGAGGTCGACGTTGTCTTCCACCAGGAGAATACGATCAGCGCAGCCGTTCGCGGGTTTTTCAGCGACATCGCCCTCACTCGCTCCGCGGCTGATCTGGTGTTTCTCGATGAGAGCCAGGTCATCAGCGGTGATCCGGGCCAGATCCGATTCCCGCCGCGGGTTTTTCCTCCTGTCATCCCCATCGAACTCCTCTTCGGGCTGTCGGCGCTCCGGATCCGTCCGTCTGTCGATGAATGCATCCGGAGCGAGCTGGTCCAGGTTTCCGGGCAGCTCGACGCGGAACATGGTGCCCCTCCTCTCCTCGCTCTGGACGCTGATGCTGCCCTGCATCAGCTCCACCGACTCTTTGACGATGGTAAGCCCAAGCCCCGTGCCTTCATATCTTCGGGTGCTCGAAGAATCGACCTGCTGGAACCTGTTGAAGATGTTCGCCAGATGCTGCGAGGGAATACCGATGCCGGTATCCCTCACTTCGATCCATCGATTCGCGGCAGAGCCGCCGGCCCGGACCGTGATGGATCCGCTCTCCGTGAATTTGATGGCGTTTCGAATGAGATTGGTAAGAATCCGTTCCAGCTTCTCCGGATCGAGATACGCGGGCCGCAGCTCTCCTTCGGTCACGTAGCTGAGCTTCAATCCTTTGCGCGCCGTCACGTCCTGAAAGGTCGTCACGATGTCCCGCGCCAGCTCGTCGATGTCGACATACTTGAGACGGAGCTGCATTCTGCGGGCTTCGAACTTCGAAAAATCCAGCATCTGGTTGATCATGTCGAGAAGCTTCAGCGCGTTGCGGTAGACCTGGCCGACCAGGCGTTGATGCTCGGGATCCATCGGCCCGAGGTCTCCCTGGTACAAGCTCTGGATCGGGGACAGTATCGAGGTAAGAGGAGTGCGTACCTCATGGCTCACGTTGGCGAAGAATTGCGACTTCAGGACGTCGAGCTTCTTCAGCTCCTCATTCGCGCGGGCGAGATTGAATCGCGCGCTGAACTCGCGAAATCGCATCTGGGTGGCAAGGTGCGAGCTGAGGACCACAAGAACGATTGTGGCGAGGAGGAAGAAGTTGTTGTTCAAGAATATGTCGAAGTGATCGACCCTCTGAAAAGAGAGGATCGAAACGATGTACATCGCGTAAAGAATCGAGCAAATGAATGCTGTCCTTCTCGCGTCCAACGGGAGGATGGAAATGAATGCCATCAAGACCAGGTTGACACCCGCATAGTATGCGCTGATATGTCCACCCGAAAAATGAACCATCAAAATGATTCCCGAGCCATGCAGCAGGTACTCCAGCACCGCGAACAGCAGGGGATGCTTCATTCCTGTTTTTGTCCACATCAGGAGAAGGATCAGCATGTTGCCGAGCACGACAACGATCCGGATCAGGAGAAAAACAAGAAACAAATGTGGATAGGCGAAATAGTCGAGTATGCAAAAAAGAAGGTAGAGGACACTTCCAACGATCGCGGTGAGCCTTGTGTCTCGGATCGCTTTGTCTTTGGTTTCCGCCTGGAATCCGGCGCGCAACGAGCTTACATCGCTTGAGATTGCCAGACTCTCTGAGCCCATCGTCACCTTTCTACGATATTCTCGCACACTTTCCGGAAATATTGAGCCCGCCGCGTATTGCTTTCTGGATTATACACCCCTTCGTACGCTCTCAGAAGGCCTCGTTCAAGCTCCTCCGGCGTGAAATGGGGATGGCGGATCACCGAGTTCCAGACGGTGTACCACTTCCAATCGTTGTGCACGATTCGCCGCTCGCTTTCGAGGCGGGCGCGAAGGCGACTTCCCGGGAATGGAGTGAGAAGAGTTATCTGCGTTCCCAGGAGAATGTTGTCATTGACAAACTTGATGGTCGCATCGACTGATTCGGGTCCATCATCATCCAGTCCGAGTATGAAGGAGCCATAGACCCCGATGCCGTGGCTTTGAATTCTTTGAATGTACTCCGGGTAGCGATCGAATCTTTTCTCTTTCCACCCGTCTCGGTTCATTCCGTGGAGACTGGTCTTGGACACACTTTCGAAGCCGATGAGGAGAGTTCTACAGCCGCTCTCGTGGAGTTCCCTAAGAAACGGTTCATCTTGAGCGACAGCGATGTCACAGATGGCGAACCATGCGATTTTCAGCGCTTTCAGTCTTGCGACAAGCTCCCGCGAATACGTGTGATCGACGAACATATTGTCGTCGGCGAACCCGATTTGAGCGTATTTCCAATGCTTTTTCGCTTCCACCACCTCGTTGACCACCTGCGGGACGCTCTTGTGCTTGTATCTCTTGCCATAGATATTGGATGCTACGCAGAATTCGCAATCGTGCGGACATCCGCGCGTTGCCTGAACATACACGACTGGGTACCGGTATTTTGCGAGCAATTCATAGCGGGGCAGAGGAATTCGAGTCATATCGACGGTTGAAAGCCCACCCTGATCATAAAGCGAGCGGGGTGTTCCAGCCTGAAAGTCCCGCAGGAAAACGGGCCAGACATTTTCCGCCTCGCCGACGATGACCGTATCCGCATGCTGCATTGCTTCCTCAGGAAGCGCCGTCGCGTGGATCCCGCCAAGAACGACGTGACATCCTCTTTCTCGAAACGCGTCCGCGATTTCATAGGCGCGCGTGGCCTGTTGTGTCATCGCGGTGATGCCCACTATTTGGCAGGGATAATCAAAGTCTATCGACTCCATGTTCTCGTCAACAATCTCGACTGCGAATGCTGAAGGGGTCAGGGCGGCGAGTGTCGGAAGCGCGACTCCGATTCCGCTCCAGAAGTGCAGGATGGTCCGCATGTCGCGCGAGTTTCGCATGAAATCTGCGAACTCCGCGGACCGGCAGAGAAAATCCCCCTTGGGAGAAACAAGGAGCACACGAAGCCCTGAATCACGCAACTTTCCTCCCGGATAACTCGATGAGCAGGTCGAAAAAGTCCCCGACCGTTTGTATGTCGGCGAACAAGGTTTCATCGATCTTCAGACTCAGGAGTTTCTCGCAGGTGGCGATGATCTCCATGGCCATCAGGCTGTCGATTCCCAATTCTTCGCGGATCAGAAGCTCATCATCCAGCTCTTCCGCATCGATACGCGAGATCCTTGATACGATCTGTTTGATGTCGTTCTTGAAGAATTCCACGTTCCAGTTTTCTTGCAGATCACCCATTTTCTGCATTTCCTCCTCGGGCCGGGGCCCCTTATGCAAGCGCTATGAATTGCTTGGGAATCTTGTACTCTGCCAGGATTTCCCGCAGAGCGGACTTCAGCTCTTTCGCCTTGTCGAGGAAATCGATGTTTTTGCTCAACGCAAGCTTGGCGAACAGGGAGTTCTTCTCCCACCCCACCTGCAGGTCTGCCACGTCCTTGTCCAACCGAATCGCGCGGGAGATCTCTTCCAGGTCCACCAGATTGCCGTTCACCTTTCGAGTTTTCTTCAGCTCTCGTACGAACACGAGATGGCCTTTATCGATGCGGCCCATGTCCCCGGTCCTGAACCAGCCGTCGCGGTGCGCTTCGCCTGATTCGCGCGGCCTTCGGTAGTAAACGCCCGTCTCATGCGGAGTCTTGATCAGTATCTCGCCAGCTTCTTCAGGAGTCGATGCGTCGATGCGGCACTCTACCTGGTCACAGAGGGGACCGACGGTTCCCGGTCGGGCTTCATTTCGCATGTTGCGGCTGACGGGAGTGAACTCCGTCAGACCATAGCCATGGAGAAGGTCGATGGAGAATTCTCGCGTGAGATTCGCGAAGCTGTCCGGCGTCAGGATACTGCCACCTGAGACGAAAACTTTCAACGACGAGTGGTCGATCGCCGGGTCGCGCAACCGGAAGAGCAGCTCGTATATCTCCGGGACGGAGGTGATGTGTTCGATGCGGAAATCGCGAACATACTGAAAAAGAAGCCGTGGGTTCAGAGTATCGACGATGACACTGGTCATCCGGTAAAGCAGGGGGACGAGGATGCAACCGACCATCGTGAAAATGTGTGCCATCGGGAGTATGACGAGCATCTTTTCTCCCGCGGCTGCCTGGAGCCCATCCTGGAGCACCCGGGCGCCGTGAAGATACTGTGCGTGCGATATCATGGCGCCGAGCGGGTAACCGTAGCCGCGATACGTGTAGTTGATGGACGCGATATCGTCGGGGATGTCCTCCCGCGCCGCTACGTCCTCCGAGGATTGGATCAGGGAGAACCGGTTCCCGCTCCGAGCAATGACGATCCTGTTCCGGAGGTGCGGCTTCAAAAGGCCAAGGTGCTCCTTTTCGGCGATGATCGCAGAAGGCTGGGCATTTTCGAATATCTCATCGAGTTCCAAAGTCCGGTATTCAAGCTTGGCGAGTACGGGGATGGCGCCGATTCGGAGCAGCGACAGGAAGATGATGATGAAGTCAGTCGAGTTGCCGAGGAATATCGGTACCAGGTGCTTTTCCCGAATTCCCCAAGCGTGAAGCTGATTCGCGGTGTCGAGTATCTGGCGGGAGAACTCCAATGCTGTCGTGGACGAGGCGCCGCCCGCACGGCTCACTTGAAGAAAAGCTGGCGCTTCGCCCCAACCGCGCAGTGTGGCGCTGATCTCCTTTTCTATACCAATCACAGATTCCCCTTCTATTGGAGTAAATTGGAGTAAAGATTATTGTAGAAGAATCTAAGATAATGTCAATCTTTTTTTTGCGACTGCGATATGCGCCTGCGGGGGGGGTCCCATTGAAGGAAAAGCCGTGATTTCAACGAATCCAGCGTCAGAAAGCAGGCTTTTCAGCTCTGCAGATGTGTAGAATCTGAAAAAACCATCCTCTTCCAGTTCGAAGAGGCTGGCGGCCTCATTCAGCATGGCCCGGGCCCCGTTTACTTCGTCAACGTCATGTTTCTCTTCGTCTTCGAGACAGTTCGGTGTCTGCACCCTTCGAATGTAGTTCGTGAACATCACAGAGATGTCGCTATCCGGTTTCATGGATGAGACGAGCAACATGCCGCCCGGCTTCAACATTCGATGGCATTCCGCGAGAACGTAGTCAGGATTGTGAAGATAGGAGATGAAGAGGCTCGCGACGATCCTGGTGAAGTGATTCTCCGGGAAACCGAGGGTCAGCACGGAATCAGAATCCTCGAAGTTCAATGTCTCGAACAGGAGATCACCGGCGCACAGGCTTTTCAGGGGTATTTTCCCGGATCTCCTGTCAGGCCTGAGATCAAACTCCTCGATCCGGTTTTGCAGAAATCGAGCCGCCCTGTTGAACTCCAAGACCGTCTGGAGCTCGGGCGGTTCCAGGGTCGATGCAAGCCGCGTGAAAAGGTCTCCTTCCGGACCAGCACCACGCATCATGGCGCACAGCTCCGGGGACGCCTTTTCAATCAGACGGTCCAGGACCTTGCTGGAGAGCCCTTCGATCCTGTTCCGAAGTGAATCGAGAGACAGGGCCTCAGACTCGATGAATCGCGAAACGGGAATGAAACGATTGGGTTCCAGGTTTTTCTGGAGAAACCGAAAGCTGATGCTCCCCAGGCGCGGGTTTGACGAAAGAGCTCTTTCGCACTTCGCCCTTGTCTTGTCCAGCGCATCCTGGACGAGGTCAACGGCCGTGATCTCGCGTACGGAGACTCGCTCTCCTTCGCGCGCGATATGATCCAGCAACTCCTCCAGGAAAAGACCCGTGCCGCAGCCCAGATCGGCGATGATCTCTTCGTGCCCCAATGCAAGGCAATTCGCCTGCGTCCGAAGGAAACTCGTGAACTCCGGAATGTTCCGATAAAAGTCGTAGCCGATCTTGTTCCTGTCATTTCCAATCAGGTACTCGCGCCAGTACTCAGTCAGAGAGGGAGCAGTCCTGTTCTCCAGTCTTTCCCGTTCCGCGGCGAGCAGTCGCATCAGCTCTTCTTTCCAGGGGCTGCGGGCCACGATCCGCTTGCCGTACAATTTTTCATGAATGGAGCTCGTTATCAGCTGGAAGGTTTGGATGGCATCGTCACTGGTGCGCAGGTTGTGTCCAGTCGGGATTTCGAGAATCTCACGGCTCTCCCCTGCCTTCACTGACATCAGGTCCTTGACCTCGTCCCTGTCGACCCAATTGTCGTACAAGCCGTAGATCCACAATACAGGTACCGCAATCCGAGACATGTCGAGGCGCGCATCGGTCAGGAAGGCGTATTTCTTTTCCACCACATCCGCGGCCAGGTTGTCCATATCGATGAGATGCCCCAGCAGCCCGATGATCCCGTTCGGAATGCCCAGGCGGTAGTTGCTGACAATGTCGATCCCACCGAGGATGTTCCGAAGAGTGGTTTGTGCGGAAGGGACCCCCATGCAGCTGATCCAATAGTCGACCCCGCTGCCATCTTCCTGGCTCAGGAGTCGGCGCGCTTCGATCGCTGACATGCTGAAGGAGACGATGACCACCTTTTCGGCAATGAAGTACGGGTTATCGCGGACGAAATCGAGGGCTGCCTGGAGATCCCCGAGCCCCTGGCTGATCCTGTAGGAAAGCATCTCGTACCCTCGTTTGGGGTGCGCCTCATCCTGGTGGCTTTCCCCGGGACGATTGATTCCGTCATAGCGCAGCGTGGCGATGTCCTTTCCCTCGCTCCAGAAGCTCGCGAGCAGGGTCGCCACGAGTGGCGAGAGAGCTTCCTTCTTTTTCCCGTAGGCCGAGGGGATGATGACGACAGGGGCTTTGACGTGAAGCCTGGTCGCATTGATGAGCGCGGAGATTCCATGGCCTGTCCGGTCGGGGAATTGCACGAAAAGGGATTCGATGCGCTTCTCAGGGCCTTGGGGACTGTCCTGACGCGATTTCTCCTCTTCCCATTTATCCGGGCGGATGCGCCGGGTATGGACCGCGCTTCGGCTTATCCCCGCCTCAACGCCGATCTGCAGCATGATGCCATCGGAGCCAGGCAGCGACTTCAGGTGCCGGATCTGCCCTTCATTTCCCAGCCCCAGGCGCTCGTCCACGGTATAGCGGAGGCTTTTCCCCACCGTGAAATAAGCCTGGAGCTCGGACGAAACGCGAACCTCGCAAAGGAAGCCCCGGCGGCTGATATCTATCAACGTTCCCACGAATGTATGCCGCACCGATCCATTCCCGAGGACTCTGAGACTCACGCGTGAGGCTTGAAGCGGTTTTCTCTGGTACGATCTCTTGTTCGAGCGGAATACCACTGTGGGAAGAGGGAAGGTCAGGAGACCGCCTCGGATTGAGGCGACTTCCGATTTGAAATAATGGCTGCCCTTGTTCCAATAGAAAGCGAAGTACGCCATTTCCCCCGGTTTGACATTGCTTGCATCACGTTCGCGATCAGACCCGATTGCAAACTGCCGCAGGCCCCGATCGACGCTTTCGATCTCATGCTCGAGGATCATGAATGAGCCGCCGATCAGGGTGCTCAGACGCACGCATTCCATCTTCAGGGATTCGAGGATGCTGCCGATCAAATCCGGATCGGTGATGCGGGATTCCGGTTCCATTGCCTTGGAATCGAGATGACGATGCAGGCCGCGCATCGCGCTGCCGGACGAGCAGGCGACAATGAGATTCCTGAGCCTGCTTTCCTCGGTCTCCTTCATGGTCGACAATTGCAGGCCCGCCGTCAGAGACCCGCGGAACACGTTCTCTACCACGTACACGACGGTTCCCGAGAGGCGCAGACGGCGGTCATCGCCCGGAATGCCGACGCTCAGCGTGAGCGAATCACCTTGTTTCAGACTTCCGCGATAGTTCAGCAGCAAGCCCTCGGTGGAGAGGTTGTCAATTGAAAGAAGGTTCAGATCATGGCTCCCGACCCTGACGTCATCGAGATGGCAGGATGTCCGAGGAAGCTGCCGTGCATCGATCCGGCCAAGCTGCGTGTCCTGGATGAACTTCTCAATGAGCAACAACTGGGCATCGGTTTCAGAGAGAAACTCTATGCCCAGGACCTGGCCGCCTTTTTCGACGTCGTGTTCCGAGTACCGAATCAGCCGGCAGGGCAGCAGGACCTTTTCCCCGGAGCCGGGAATGTGAAATGCAATGCTTCGGATCGAATCGTGAGAAGCCGGCAGTTTGACGACGACCCGCATTCCGCTCTTGCTGACGTTGACGGATGTTCCTGAGAATGTGTCACTCCCTGATATGAGCTCCA
>JBEKTX010000028.1:0-19755 GCA_049515615.1 Spirochaetia bacterium | reverse complement strand
GTTTCCTGCTCCGCTTGTTTCCTATTTCGACCCATCAATGAGCTCGAAAGGCATCACCCTGCCTGCCGCATTTTCGGGAAGCTCCTCGATAAGGAGCACGGTCTGGAATGGAATCATCAGGTGATCCGACCCGCCAAAAGTCCTTCGTGTCTCTTCTTCCGCGGGATTGATGACGAGCTTCGGCTCGTTGGAAAAGACGAGATTCTTGATCGAGACGAAATAGGGGTGTGTGAGGTCGAGGCTTTTCGCCATGAGCTCGACCTCTTTCTCTTTCCACTTGAAATGAACCCGGTAGAGCGACACGCTGTTTTTCTCCGGTGCCAGCATAGCCAGGTACACATTCTCTGTCAAAGAGTGCCTTTTACTATACAAAGGTTTCATAGTTCCGATAATTATCTTCAAATCCCGGACTTTTTCTTTCATTGCCAGGATTGACATCCCGCCCTTGAGCGGTATTATGTGCCCCAGGAGGTGGGAAAAAGTGGGGGAGATTAGGAAAAAGTGGTGAAGTAGTCCATGATCACAGGCGAATTCCGCTGTTCACTCGACGAAAAGGGAAGATTGCTCATACCGGCCAGGATGAGAGCAGAGGTGACCGGCAATGTTGTGATCCTGACACGGGGGGTTGAGAACTGCCTTTGGTTCTTTCCGCCCGAGGAATGGAAATCGTTCTCCGAAAAACTCATTGGCTCGACATCGCTATTTCAGGAGGAGTCCCGCCTGATCCAGCGCCGCATGATCGCCCCCGCACAGGAGACCGAGATCGACAAAGCCGGTCGGATCGTTGTGCCACCGACCCTCCGCGAGTATGCGGATCTGAAGAAAGAGTGCATCATTCTGGGCCTGAAGAAATACATGGAGCTCTGGTCGGAAGGCTCTTACCAGGCCTACTTGGAGGCGAACGAGGCGAAGTTCAAGGAAGCGGCGGAAAAGCTCGGCGGCAGGATCACCCTGTGAGCGCCCACCAGTCTGTACTAATGAAGGAAGTGCTCGCGTTTCTCGTGCCGCCGTCCGACGGCGGGTTGTTCGTCGACGCAACCCTGGGCGAGGGCGGGCATAGTCTCGCGTTCCTGGAGCGTTACCCGAGGCTGTCCGTGATCGGCATTGACGCAGACCCGGCCATTCTCGCAGCCGCCCGGGAGAGGCTTCGTCCATTCGCGGAACGGGTCCGCTTTGTCAATTCCTGGTTCAGCCGGTATTTCAGGGACTACCCGGCAGGTCCGGGTCCAGACCTCGTGCTGATGGATCTCGGCATTTCCAGGTTCCATTACGAGGCGGCGGCCCGCGGCTTCTCTTTCGATCGCGACGAGCTCCTGGACATGCGGCTGTCCCCCGATCTGCCCACGACCGCGGCGGACATCGTGAACACTTTCGGTGCCGCCGAGCTGGCGGACATCCTGTTCACGTTCGGGGAGGAGCGATATGCGCGCTCCATCGTCTCGCGCCTGATCCGTGAGCGCTCCCGTGAGCCGTTCAAGAGCGCGGCGCGCCTGGCGGCGGTGGTCGCGGCGGCGGTACCGGGTCAGTACCGCCGCGGACGGATCCACCCCGCAACGCGCACGTTCCAGGCCCTGCGGATTGCCGTGAACCGGGAGCTGGAGCAGCTGGAGGCCGGCCTTGCAGATGCGGTGCGCGTGCTGGCCCCGGCGGGTCGGGTTGGAGTAATCACATTCCACTCTCTGGAAGACAGGATCGTAAAGAGGTTCTTCCGCGAAAAGAGCAGGGAGTGTACGTGCCCTCCGGAATGGCCGATCTGTCAATGTGGGGGGAAAGCGGATCTCCGTCTTGTCACGGGCAAGCCCGTCACCGCCTCCGACGAAGAGGTGTCCCTCAATCCGGCCAGCCGCAGCGCGAAGCTGCGGGTCGCGCAGAAGCCGCGCGGGGGGAAGGAATGATGAGGGGGATATCGAGAAAAATCCTGACGGCGGCCCTCTGCCTCGCCGTTCCGGGGCTGTTTTTCCTGAACGCATGGCAGGGCTACCGCTTCAACGCTCTTTCCGACCAAGTCGCGGCGCTGGAAAAGCAGCAGAAGGAGCTGCTGGAAGCGAACAGGGACACGATCGGGCAGATCGCCTATGAAACGTCACCCGAAAGGGTCGCTGAAAAAGCGAGAGCGCTCGGACTGGTGCCGGCCGACCCGTCCACCGTAACCCGCCTGCAGGTCGGCGAGGAGCCCGTCGGAGGGCCGGCTCAGTGATGGCAACCGGCGAATCGAAGGCGATCGAATCCTTCTCCGCTCTCGTGGCTGGCAGCGGCGGCGCCGTTGTCGCGCGGCCGCGCGGTGACGCGGGGATCGAATCGGTGGCACACGATTCGCGCACGGCGTCGAAGGGCTGCCTTTTCGTGGCGCTTCCCGGCGAGCGCACGGACGGTCACGAGTTCCTCAGCGAAGCCGCCGCGTCGGGCGCCGCCGCTTTGCTCGTCTCGAATGCCCAGGCTGCACGACGGCGCGCGCAGCTCGATGCACTCGCCGCCCGTTACGGGCTGGGCGTCGTCTCGGTTCCGGACACTCTCACAGGGCTCCAGAATCTCGCCCGCGTGAGGATGCGGAGCCTCGCGTCGGTGACGCGGGTCGGCGTGACCGGTTCCAACGGAAAGACGACCACAAAGGAAATTATCGGCAGCCTCCTCTCGCGTCATGCGCCGACGGCGGTGAATGAAGGAAATCTCAACTCCGAGATCGGCCTGCCGCTTGCCTGTTTCGGCGTGAACCCCGCTCACCGATACGCGGTGTTCGAGATGGGCATGAATCGCCGGGGTGAGATGGGCGTGCTCGCGGACATCGTGCGGCCCGATCTCGCGCTGATCACGAACGTCGGAACCGCGCACATTGGGCTCCTCGGATCGCGTGATGCGATTGCGGCGGAGAAAAAGGGGATTTTCGCCCACTTCGACGGGCGACAGACCGGGTTCCTTCCGGAGGGGGAGCACTACCTTGCCTTCCTCGCGGAAGGGGTCCGGGGAAAAATGATCGTTTTCGGGCCGGGGAGCACCCCGGGCTTTGAGGGGAGCGAGAGCATGGGACTGGGTGGAACGCTCATCCACTGGGAGGGGTTCCTGATCCGCTTTCCGCTTTTCGGCCCGCACAACCTCGCCAACGCCCTCGGGGCACTCTCGGTGGTGCGCGAGCTGGGCGTCCCGAACGCGGAGATCCGTGACGGCCTCGAGGCCGCCACTCCGCTGTTCGGGCGGTCCCAGGTCATCCGCGGCGATGTGACGGTGATCGCCGACTGCTACAACGCAAATCCCGATTCCATGATGCGTGCGCTGGAGTTTCTTGAAACGCTTCCCGCCGAGGGGAGGCGCATTGCGGTGCTGGGTGGCATGAGGGAGCTCGGCGATTTGACCGGTCCCGCCCATGCGTCACTGGGCGATCGCCTGCGCGGCACGGGCCTCGATGCGGTGCTTCTCTTCGGCGCCGAGATGGAGCACGCGTGGAATGCCGCGGCGGGTGGGGCTTCCGCGCCACGCATTTCGTGGACCGTGGACATGGAAGAACTGGGCCGGCGCCTCCAGGCCATCGTCCGTTCAGGTGACGTCGTCCTGCTGAAAGGCTCACGGGGGCTGGAGCTGGAGCGGCTCCTGCCCCGTCTTGCCGCCCGCTCCAACAAGGGGGACAGGTGCTGAAGTTCCTCTTCCCGCTGCGCCAGTACTTCTCTTTTTTCAATATTTTCCAGTACATCACCTTCCGCGCCGCCTATGCGGCCATCACCGCGCTCCTGATCTCCTTTCTCTTCGGGCCCTGGGTCATCGCCCGGCTGAGGGCCCTGAACACGGGATGGACGGTCCGTGAGGATACTCCGAGCACGCACAAGGCGAAGGCCGGTACGCCCACCATGGGCGGCGTGCTGATCATCCTCTCGGTAGGCGTGTCCCTCGTTCTCTGGCAGGATCCGGCGAGCGTCCACACGTGGCTGCTCCTTTTCGCTACACTGGGATTCGGCGCCATCGGGTTTGCCGACGACCTGCTGAAGATGTCGTCGCGGAAGAAGGGGATCAGCGCAGGGGTGAAGTTCGGCGGCCAGATCCTCATCTCAACAGTGATCGTCACGGTGCTGTATCTCCAGCGGACCGACACGACGACGCTGCTGTACCTGCCTTTCTTCAAGCACGCGGTCGTGGACCTTTCCTGGCTCTACATCCCCTTCGCGGTCGTCCTGATGGTCGGCTACTCCAACGCGGTGAATCTCACGGACGGGCTTGACGGGCTTGCGATCGGCCTCGTGATCATGGTGGCCCTTGCCCTCACGGTTCTCGCCTACCTGAGCGGCCGCGTGGATTTTGCCGACTATCTGCAGATCCCCTTCATCAAAGGCGGCGGCGAGATTGCCGTTTTCTGCTTCGCGGTGGTCGGGGCGGCGGTCGGCTTCCTTTGGTTCAATGCCCATCCGGCGGATATGTGGATGGGAGACACCGGCAGCCTGTCGCTGGGCGGTGTCCTGGGCGCAGTCGCTCTCATCCTCAAGAAGGAAATCCTCATCCTGATCCTCGGCGGGGTCTTCGTGCTGGAAACGCTCTCTGTGACCATCCAGGTTCTTTCCTTCAAGATCACGGGAAAAAGGATCTTCAAGATGGCGCCTCTGCACCATCACTTCGAGCTCAGCGGCTGGCAGGAGAGCAAGGTGGTGGCCCGCCTGTGGATTCTCGGCGGCCTGTTCGCGATCCTGGGTCTCTCGACCCTGAAGATTCAGTAGGCGGGGGAGAATGGAGCGGGTCGAAAAGCAGCGCGGCGACATGTTTCTCGTGATGCTCCTGATCGTGATCATCGGTGTGGGGATGGCGCTCCTGTTCTCCAGCTCCTGGTCGTTCTCCACCCGGGCCTACAATGACCCGCTCTTCCTCCTGAAGCGGCAGCTGTTATGGGCCGCGCTCGGCGGCGGGGCGGCGTTCATCGCGTCCCTGACTCCGCTCTCTGTCTTCCGCCGCTGGATGCCCCTGATCCTGCTCGGCACCCTCGTCGCCGTTCTCCTTCCCTTCCTCCCGGGTCTGGGGACCTCGGTCCTCGGCTCCCGCAGGTGGATTTCGCTCCTGGGATTCTCCTTCCAGCCATCGGAGCTGGTGAAGCTGACCCTGATCCTCTACCTCGCCTCGTATTTCGCCCGACGCGAGGAGGGAGAAAAGATCACGATGAACGCGCTCGTTCCCCCTTTCCTCGTCACGAGCGTGTTCGCCGGGATCATCCTACTGCAGAACGACTACTCCACGGCAATCTTCGTCCTGGTCACCGGTCTGGCGATGATGTACATCGCACAGGTGCGGCTCCTGCATTTCCTCCTCGTGACTCTGTTCACGGTTCCCCTCGGCTTCCTCCTCCTGTTCACGCGAGAGCACAGGGTCCAGCGTCTTCTCGCGTTCTTCGACCTTTCATCCCACAGCTCGGGGACCGGTTACCAGATCGTCACGGCAAAAGCCGCGCTCGTCAGCGGCGGGCTTTTCGGCAAGGGTCTCGGCCGCAGCGCGGCAAAACTGGGACCCCTCCCCATGTCGTACTCGGACTTCATCTACACGATCGTGGGCGAGGAAACGGGCCTCCTCGGGGCGCTGTTCGTCATTGCCCTCTTCGCCCTGCTGGCCTGGCGGGGGTACCGCATCGCGCTCCTGTCGAAGGACCGCTACTCTGCTTCGGTCGCCTTCGGGCTCACCTCCGCGCTTTGCCTGCAGGCACTCCTGAACATGGCTGTCGCAACGGGGCTCGTCCCGACCACCGGAGTCACGCTTCCCTTTTTCTCCGCGGGGGGCTCGTCGCTGTTTACCGCGCTGATCATGTGCGGGCTTCTCGTGAACCTTTCCCGGAGGGCGAGCGATGTCTAACTCAGAATCCGCCTACGGCGGCGCAGAATCCGCCCACGGCGGCGCGGCGGCGCAGAATCCGCCCACGGCGGCACGCTGGGCCCGGCCCGTGTTGATCATGATCATGGCGCTGTGCGGGCTGGTCCTGCTGGGCAGGTTCGTCGGCGAGCCTCTCATGACGATCCGCCACATCACCGTGCACAGCGACGTGCCCCTCGCCGACGACCAGGTTCTCCAACTCTCGGGCATCCGGGGCGGGGAGCACTGGTACACGGTCTCCGAGGCGGCCATCCGCGGGAGGCTGGAAGCCAGTCCCCTCATCCGGCGCGCGCTCGTGGAAAGGGTATTCCCCGACACCATACGGATGACCCTGTGGGGCAGGCAGCCCGCGGCCCTCGTGCTCGCCGCGGCTGACGGCCGCATCCTCCCCGTCCTCGTCGATGAGGACGGCGTCGCGTTCAAGGTGGGAACGACCAGCGCGGACCTGGATCTTCCCGTCGTTTCCGGGCTCTCCGCCGGCGACATGTCTCTGGGCGCGCAGCTCCCGAGGGCCTACCGCGCTCTGTTCGCCGAACTGCGGGCCATGCGTGAGAAGGCGCCGGCGATGTGCGCGGCGGTCTCCGAGGTTCGGGTGGTGGGCGGGAGCTCGGCCGACCTCTCGCCGCAGGACCTGGATCTCATCGTGTACCTTACCTCTTCACCCGTGCCCATCAGGGCCCGGGGCTCTCTCGATGAAAGCCTGGTGAAGTATGCACTCATGGCGACCGACCTCTTGTCGCGCCAGGGCGTTCTGAAGGATATTCAGGAACTCGATTTCCGGGGTGGAGACCTGGTGTACAAGCTCGCCGGAAGAAATGCGCCCGGGGCGAAATCCGCGGAGTACCGCGATTCGGCCGCCGGGACGAAGGGGGGATAGGGCGGTGGCTGCTCCCACAGAACTGATTGTCGGGTTGGACATCGGCACGACGAAGGTGTGCGCCATCATTGGCGAGTTCAACGAGACAGGACAGCTGGAGATCATCGGCGTGGGCACCACGCCGTCGCGCGGGCTGCGACGCGGCGTGGTGATCAACATCGAATCCACCGTGAAGTCCATCCAGAACGCGGTCGAATCAGCCGAGCTGATGTCCGGGCGCGAAGTGCACGGCGTGTACACCGGCGTGGCGGGCGGCCACATTGAAGGCATCAATTCGCGCGGCGTCGTGGCCGTGACGGGCAAGGACCGCGAGATCACGAAGGAAGACGTGGACCGCGTGATCGACGCGGCCAAGGCCATCGTGATCCCCATGGACCGCGAGGTCCTGCACGTCATTCCCCAGGAGTTCATCGTGGACCAGCAGGGCGGGATCAAGAACCCGGTCGGCATGGTCGGCGTGCGGCTGGAAGCCGAGGCGCACATCATCACGGGCGCGGTCACTTCGGCGCAGAACATCGTCAAATGCGTGAACCGCGCGGGCTTCAAGGTGAACGACATCGTGCTGGAGCCCCTCGCCTCGTCCAAGGCGGTGCTCACCGCGGATGAGCGCGAGCTGGGCGTCCTGCTCATCGACCTCGGGGGAGGGACGACCGATGTCCTGGTGCACCTGGAAGGCGCGCCCTACCACACGGAAGTGCTCTCCATCGGGGGAGAGCAGGTGACGAGCGACGTCTCGATCATGCTGAAGACTCCCCTGGAGGTTGCGGAGAAGATCAAGAAGGAGCACGGCTGCTGCTACGTGCCCGCGGTCCTCGAGGACGACGAGGTGGTGATCCCCGGGGTGGGCGGACGGCCCCCGCGGAAGATCGGTCGGCGCAGCATGGCCGAGATCATCCAGCCGCGCATGGCGGAAATCCTCGGAATGGTGAAGGAACAGATCGAGAAGAAGGGCTACCTGCACCTTCTGGGAGGCGGGGTGGTGCTTACGGGCGGAGGCTCCCTGCTCGCCGGTGCCGGTGAGCTGGCTTCCGAGATTTTCGGCCTGCCCGCGCGTGTCGGATACCCGGTGAAGCTGGGCGGCCTGGTGGAGGAATACCACGACCCGATGTTCTCCACCGGCGTGGGGCTTGTGATGTATGGGGCAACCCGTGAAGGCGTTGAGGGATTCGACATGAGCTCCAGCGAGAGCACGTTCACCAGCGTGTGGGAGAGAATGAGGACCTGGTTCAAGGACTTTTTTTAAGCGGCTCGGGGACGATACGCCGGGGGCGATGAGCCCCGGAAGCGCGCCGCCCTTTGGGGATTCATGGAGGGGGAGGGGGACATGAATATCGAGCTCTTCAACAATGACGGCACCAGCCCGACGGTCATCAAGGTCGTCGGCGTTGGCGGCGGCGGAAGCAACGCCGTCAACCGCATGATCGCCATGGGACTCAAGAACGTCTCGTTCGTGGCGATCAACACGGACCAGCAGGCGCTGCACAGCTCCAACGCGGAGACCCGGTTCGCGATCGGCACGAAGCTCACCGGCGGGCTCGGCGCCGGCGGCATCCCCGAGATCGGGGAGAAGGCCGCGCTCGAAGACCAGGACAGCGTGTCCAATCTCCTGAAGGGCGCCGACATGGTTTTCATCACCGCGGGCATGGGCGGAGGAACGGGCACCGGGGCCGCCCCCGTGGTGGCGCATGTCGCACGGCAGATGGGAGCTCTGACGGTCGCCGTGGTGACGAAGCCGTTCGATTTCGAGGGCAAGCGCAAGATGCAGCTCGCCGAGGAGGGCATCGAGCGGCTCCGCCAGGAAGTCGACACGTTGATCACGATCCCCAATCAGCACCTGCTGAAGATTGCCGAGAAACGCACCCCGATCCGGGAGGCCTTCTTCATGGCCGACGACGTCCTGCGCCAGGGAGTGCAGGGCATCTCGGATCTCATCACCGAGCCCGGTGAGATCAACATCGACTTCGCCGACGTGCGCACCATCATGAAGGGAAAGGGCGACGCCCTGATGGGCATCGGCATCGGAACGGGCGAAAACAGGGCCACGGATGCCGCCACCAACGCGATCAACAACCCGCTCCTGGAGGATGCCCGCGTGGAGGGCGCCAAGGGAATCCTGGTCAACGTCACAGGCGGGTTCGACTTCTGCCTCTCGGAATACGAAGAGGTCCTGAAGATCATCACGGCGAACGCTGATGACGACGCGCTGATCATCGCAGGCACTTCCATCGTCGAAGCCCTGAACGACCGGCTGCGCGTCACCGTGATCGCCACCGGTTTCTCTGCGGAGAAGCCGCGGCAGGCGGTTCCCGAACCCGAGCGCGCCGAGGCGGAGATCATCCCGTACGAGGAATGGGCGGCAATGGGGAAGAGCGGCAGCCGCAAGAGCGCGGAGGAATTTCTTATGGGAAGAAACTCGCGTGAGGCTGACCTGAGCGTTCCGACGGTCCTGCGCGAAAAGCGCATCGCCGGGCAGAAGGACTGACAGGCGCGCCCTTGGAACCCCGGACGCAGAGCGCGGCCTTGAACGATGTTGCTCCCTTTTCCGCTTACCTCGCGGCGGAGCGGAGGCTGTCTCCGACGACGGTCGCCACCTACGCGTCGGAGACGCGCGCTTTTCTCTCATTCCTCCAGGAGGCGGGGAAGTCGGCGTCCGAAGCGGATGCGGACGACGTGAGCGCGTGGCTGGCAAGCCGCCAGGTCCAGAACATCGATGCGCGCACACTGGCCAAATCTGCTTCGGCAATTCGCGCCTTCTTTCGCTACCTCGTCCTGGAAGGACGCATTGAATCGAACCCCGCGCGGCTGGTGGATGCGCCCCGAATGGCCATGCGGATCCCCCGCTACATGGAGGCAGAAGAGATTGACGCCCTGCTCGATGCGTGTGATGCGGACCAGCCACTCGGGATCAGGGACCGGGCCCTGTTCGAGCTCATCTACTCGTGCGGCCTGCGCGTGACGGAGGCGGTCCGGCTCACCGTGGACCGCGTATCGCTGGAGGAAAGCACGGTGCGGGTGTTGGGAAAGGGCTCGCGCGAGCGGCTTGTGCCGTTGGGCGACCGGGCGAAAAGTCAGCTGCAGCTCTACCTCGCGGAGGCGCGACCATTGCTGGCCGGCCGAAAAGCCACAAGCGTTCTCTTTCTCGGCCGGGGCGGCCGGATGCTCTCGCGCAAGACGGTCTGGAAGATTTTCAAGCGCCTTGCGCGCAAGGCAGGCCTGGACGGCAAGGTCCACTCCCTGCGGCACTCCTTCGCGACGCATCTGCTCCAGGGCGGCGCCGACCTGAGGTCCGTGCAGGAGCTCCTGGGCCACGTGGACATCGGGACCACGCAGATCTACACGCACGTGAGCCAGGAGGTTCTGAAGCGGACCCACGAGGCTTTCCACCCCCGGGGCGGCAGCCGGCCGAGGGACGGCGAGAGCCCCCGGGGCGGCGGGCTGGACGCGGGGGAACGCGAATGAAAGCCGCGCGGGCAATCCGCCCGTTGAAGAGAGTCATGAACGCACAGGATCGGCTCTGCCTGCTGGGGCTTTCCCACATTGAGTTCCTCCGGCCCAAGGACAAGCTCCTCCTCGTGGAGATGCGGGGCAGCCCGACGCGCGTGTTCGACCTGTCCCTGGACGAAATCGCCCGGATAGTGGGTCGGAGGCTGAGCACCCGGATGTGGCGCCCGGACGAAATCCTGCGCTCCGCGGAGGCGACGAGTGCGGACTTGACCCGGGAAGGGATGGGCAGCATCTTTTACTGGGATCCGGAATACCCGCCGAAGCTTCGCGAGATCTATGATCCGCCCGTGACGCTCTTCCTCCGCGGATCGCTTCCCGACAAAGGTGCAACCCTCGCAGGAATTGTCGGCACGCGCTTTCCGACGGGCGCGGCCCGTACGGCGGCGTTCCGGCTGGGCTTCGAGCTCGGTCGGAACGGGATCTGCGTTGTGTCGGGGCTCGCGCGCGGAATCGATCGTGAAGCGCACGAGGGGTGTGAACAGGCAGGGGGGCGATCGATCGCGGTGCTGGGCAACGGTATTGATCTCATCTACCCCGCCTCCAGCCGGTCCGCGGCCATGGCACTGCTCGCGCGCGGGGGCGCGATCATCAGCGAGTACCCGCCGGGTATCCCGGCACTGCGCTACCACTTCCCCGCGCGGAACAGGATCATCAGCGGGTTGTGCCGCGGGGTGGTCGTCGTGGAGGCGCCGGAGCGTTCCGGGGCTCTGATCACAGCGGAGCACGCGCTGCAGGAGGGCCGCGACCTCTGGGTCCACGCAGCCGGGCTCTCGGGCGCCACCGGCGCGGGGACACGCCGCCTCGCGGAGTCGGGGGCCCCGGTGATCCGCACCGCGGCGAAGATCCTGAGCGAGTGGGGCGTTGCCCCGCGGGCCTCTGAACACGGGAGCCCATCCGCACAGCTTCCCGAGGGGGAAAGGCTGGCAATGATGATGAAGGAAGAAATAAGCGGAGCCTGCGCACAGCGCGCGGGCGAGACGTATTGGAGAACATGATGCACGACAGCGAACCGCGGGATGCCGCGGAAAAAGAGAAGCAGCCAGAAAGTCCCGCCGCAGACGCAGGGAGCGCCGGCAAGGCACCTGTGTCGAAGCGCAAAGCGCGCGCGACCCCGGTGCGGCGGAAAAAGCAGGTTCTCCTCATCGTGGAGTCACCTGCGAAGGGCAAGACGATCGAGAAGTACCTCGGCAAGGGCTATACCGTGGCCGCCTCCATGGGCCACTTGATCGACCTGCCGAAGTCGCGGCTGGCCATCGACGTGGGCAACACCTTCGAACCGGAATACATCACGGTCCGGGGCAAGGCGAAGATCCTCAAGGATCTCAAGCAGAAGGCGAAGAAGGCGGATACGATCCTGCTCGCCTCGGATAACGACCGCGAGGGAGAAGCCATATCCTTCCACCTGCGCAACGCGCTGCAGGGCGGAAAGACGGATCCGGATATCCAGAGGATCACCTTCAACGAAATCACACCAAAAGCGATCCGGGAGGCAGTCGCTCACCCGGGAACGATCGATATGTCCAAGGTCAACGCGCAGAAGGCCCGCCGGATCCTGGACCGGATCGTCGGGTATTACCTGTCGCCCCTGCTGTGGAAGAAGGTGAAGAACGGCCTCTCCGCGGGACGGGTGCAGTCCGTCGCGCTGCGCATGATCTGCGAGAGGGAAGCGGAGATCGAGGCTTTCCTCCCGGAGGAATACTGGAGCCTCGACGCGGAGCTGCGCAAGGGCAAGCACGTGTTCATGGCACAGCTGGTGTCCCTCGCCGGCGAGAAGCCTTCCCTGGGTTCGGAGACGGCCACCCACGCGGTCATCGACGAGCTGAAGGACCAGGAATTCAAGGTCGCCGAGGTGAAGGTAACGGAGAAGGTTTCCCGGCCACGGCCGCCCTTCACCACGTCCACTCTCCAGCAGACCGCGGCGAACAGGTTTGGATTCACCGCACGCAAGACGATGCAGATCGCCCAGGGCCTCTATGAAGGCGTGAACATCGGCGCCCAGCGGCTTGGGCTCATTACCTACATGCGCACGGATTCCACCAGGATCTCGGAGACCGCGCTCGCGGAGGCGCGCGAGTTCATCGGCACGGAGTATCCGGAGGAGCTTCCCGAGTCGCCGATCGTCTATGCGGCCGGCAAGGGCGCTCAGGATGCGCATGAAGCGATCCGGCCCACCTACGTTACCAGAACGCCCGCGGAACTGAAGAAGCACCTCACCTCGGAGGAGTTCCGCCTGTACTCCATAGTCTGGGAGAGATTCGTGTCCTCCCAGATGAACCCGTCGAAGTCCAGCACGACGACCGTGGATTTTTCCGCGGGCCGGTGCGTGTTCAGGGCCTCGAGCACGAAGGTCCTGGAAAAGGGTTTCCAGAAGGCCCTGACGCTCCTCGCATCGAAGGAGCAGACGAAGGCGCTGCCGGCCTTCCTGCCCGGCGAGGAGGTGCAGCGGCTGAAGTTCCACCCCGAGCAGCATTTCACCATGGGGCCTCCCCGCTACACCGATGCCACCATTGTAAAGATCCTTGAAGAGAAAGGAATCGGCCGCCCCTCCACCTACGCGCCCATCATCTCGGTCCTCCTCGACCGCTACTACGTCGTGCGGAAAACGCGGCAGCTCATCCCGACGATCCTCGGCAAGATCATCAACGACATGCTCAGCAAGTCGTTCCCTGAGCTCCTGGACCCCAGCTTTACGGCTGCCATGGAGCTGCAGCTGGACGAGGTTGAAGAAGGGAAGTCCGACTGGCAGACAATGATCCGCGATTTCTACGGTCCATTCCAGGGCAAGGTCGCCTCGGTTCAGGAAACCCTCGAGTCCGTGAAGGGCGTTATGGACGAAAAAAGCGACGTGGTCTGCGACCTCTGCGGACGGCCAATGGTGAAGAAGCTCGGCCGCTATGGGTTTTTCCTCGCCTGCACGGGTTTTCCGGAATGCAAGAACACAAAGCCCGTTCCACTGGCCTCATGCCCCCGGCCCGGATGCGGGGGACAGATCGTGGCGCGCAAGCGCAAGCGCGGCAGGGGGCGCGAGTTTTATGGTTGCACGAACTACCCGACCTGCGACTTCGTGACCTACTTCAAACCGACCGATTCCCTGTGTCCCAAGTGCGGCAGGTTCCTGGTGGAGAAGGAGGACCGTCAGCGCGGCACCTACAAGTCGTGCATCAATCCCGAATGCGACTACCTGCACACGAAGGAGGCGGACGACCAGAGTGCGTGAGAAATCCGTGGAGTACCAGCGGCGCGAATCCGTGGAGTACCAGCGGCGCGAATCCGTGGAGTACCAGCGGCGCGAATCCGTGGAGTACCAGCGGCGCGACGCCTACCTCATCTATCTCGGCGCGGTGCGCCATCTTTCTCCCCACACGCTGGAGTCCTACGGGAAGGACCTGGAGAAGTTCGAAGCGTATCTGGGCGAGCGGGGCATCGTCCCGGAAAGCGCCGGCGTGGCCGATGCGCGCGGGTTCGTCGCGTGGCTGACCCGCCAGGGTCTCTCTCCTCGATCCATCAACCGCATGGTGTCAGGCGTGCGGGGCTGGTATCGGTTCCTGGAACGTCGCGGACAGGCTGCCGGCAACCCCTTCACGGAAATCCGCAGCCTGCGCACGGAAAAGCGACTGCCCTCGTTTCTCTTCGAAGAGGAGATGGCGCGCCTTGTGGAAATGCCCAGCAACGAGCCCTGCCCGGATGGTGAGGAGTTCTGGAAGCTGCGCGACCGGGCGGTGCTCGAGACCCTGTACTCCACGGGGTGCCGGATCTCGGAGCTTGTCTCGCTGGACCTGCCCGACGTGGACTTGAAGAACCATACGGCAAGGGTCATGGGCAAGGGCGCGAAGGAGCGCAATCTCTTCCTCGGAGAGGCGGCGGCGGAGGTGCTGCATTCCTACATGAGCCTTCGGCCGTTCCATGTGCACAAATCAGACGGCTCGGGCGCCGCGGCGTGGGCGGCGAACGCTCTCTTCATCAACCAGCGGGGCGGACGGGTGACTGATCGGGGCGTGCGGTTCATCCTGGGCGAATACCTCGCGCGGGCGAACCTGGGCAAGCGCGTCACCCCCCACACATTCCGGCATTCCTTCGCCACACACCTGCTCGACCGCGGGGCGGACATCCGGGCGGTGCAGGAGCTGCTCGGTCATGCCAGCCTCTCCACAACCCAGGTGTACACGCACGTTGGAATGGAAAGGCTGAAAAAGGTCTACAGGAGGGCCCACCCCCATGCACGCTGAAAAGTTCACGGGCACCACGGTGATTGCGGTGCGGCGCGGCGCGGCTGTCGCCATGGCCGGAGACGGCCAGGTCACCATGGGCGCCACCGTGATGAAGACGAACGCCCGCAAGATCCGCCGCATCTACGACGGCAAGGTGCTCGTCGGGTTCGCCGGCGCCACGGCGGATGCCTTCACGCTGTTCGAACGCTTCGAGGGCAAGGTGAAGGAATACGGAGGCGACGTCACGCGCGCCGCGGTGGAGCTCGCCAAGGACTGGCGGACAGACAGGATCCTGCGCCGCCTCGAGGCACTCCTGCTGGTCGCGGACAAAAAGGTCACCTTCCTCATTTCTGGCACGGGGGACGTGATCGAGCCGGACGAAGGGGTGATTGCCATTGGGTCGGGAGGGAGCTTCGCCTACGCGGCGGCACGGGCGTACCTGGACGCCTCCGAGCTTGGCGCCCGGGACATCGCGGAGCGGTCATTGAGAATCGCCGCCGGCATCTGCATCTATACCAACGGCGAGATCGTTGTAGAGGAGCTGGCATGAGCGCGGCCAATGTCCCGGCAAAAGGCGCGGATCTCACCCCGCGCGAGATCGTCTCCGAGCTGGACAAATACATCATCGGCCAGGACAAGGCCAAGAAGGCGGTCGCCATCGCGCTGCGAAATCGAACCCGGCGGCTGAGGCTGCCCGAAGAGCTTCGGGACGAGGTGGCGCCGAAAAACATCATCATGATCGGCCCCACGGGCGTCGGAAAGACTGAAATCGCCCGGAGGCTCTCCAAGCTCTGTGGCGCTCCGTTCCTGAAGGTCGAGGCGACCAAGTACACCGAAGTCGGCTACGTGGGCAGGGACGTGGAATCAATGATCCGTGACCTGGTGTCCGTGGCAGTGTCCATGGTGAAAGCGGAGCTGTCGGAGGAGGTGCGGCTCGAAGCGGAGAGGCGCGCCGAGGAGGCGCTGCTCGACCTTCTTCTGCCCGGCGTGCGGAAAGGCGCCCGGCGGCAGGGCGGTGATGAGCCCGTGGAGGTCGAGTCCGTCGAGGGCCCGTCCGCGCCGGCGCTCACCGGTTCCGCGGCCATTGATCCCGCGGTGGATCAGGCCTCTCGCAGCACCCGGGACAAGATGAGGGAGATGCTGTCCCGCGGCGCGCTGGACGAGCGCCTGGTGGAAGTGAGCGTCACGAAGTCCGCCATGCCCGTGATGGAGATCTTCTCCGGCACTTCCATGGAGGACATGGAGCTGAATTTCGGCAATCTCGGCTCGATTTTCGGGGGCAAGAAGAAGCGCAAGAAAGTCACGGTGAAGCAGGCGAAGGAGATCCTCCTTACCGAGGAGATGGACAAGCTGCTCGACATGGAGCAGGTTTCCGAGCTCGCGCGTCAGCGCGTGGAGGGCATGGGCATCATCTTCATCGACGAAATCGACAAGATCGCCTCACGGGGCGAAAAAGTCGGGATCGACGTCTCCCGCGAAGGCGTCCAGCGCGACATCCTGCCGATCGTGGAAGGCTCGAAGGTGAACACGAAGCACGGAATCGTGGACACGCGGCACATCCTTTTCATTGCCGCGGGGGCCTTCCACATGAGCAAGCCCTCGGATCTCATCCCCGAGCTGCAGGGACGTTTCCCGCTGCGAGTGGAGCTCTCGGCCCTCACGAAGGAGGATTTCGTGAAGATCCTCACGCAGCCGAAAAACGCCCTCATCACGCAGTATACCGAGCTCCTGCGCACGGAGGGGGTGATCCTGGAATTCACCTCGCCCGCCATCGACCGGCTGGCGGAGCTCGCAACCGAGGTCAACTCGCGATCGGAGAACATCGGCGCCCGGCGCCTTCACACGATCATGGAGTTGCTCCTGGAGGAGGTGTCGTTCCATGCGCCCGAGATCTCGGGTCAGACCATCACGATCACCCCTGCGTACGTGGACGAGAAATTGAAGAACATCGTCCAGGACCAGGACCTGACCCGCTACATATTATAGGAAGCATATGTTGAGGAGTGTCGGAAAGAGGCCGAAAATGAGTCAGGAGGAGCGCACGATGACCATTTCAGGCGCACGGGAATCCGCCTTCGGCGGCGCACGGGAATCCGCCTTCGGCGGCGCACGGGAATCCGCCTTCGGCGGCGTATTCGGCAGGAACCTGGAGCTGCTCACCAGGGAGATGGAAATCACGACACTCCGGCGCAACGTTATCGCGAACAACATTGCGAACGCGGACACGCCGAACTTCAAGCGGAGTGACGTGAACTTCGAGAGCCAGCTCAAGCGCGCGCTGGACTCGGAGAAGGTGACGCCGCCCTTCGCCGAATACGTCACGGATCCCCGCCACATTTCATTCTACAAGCCGATGGACTGGCGCGACGTGCATCCCCGGCTTGTGCTGGACTACCTCACGGAGTCGAAGAACAACGGCAACAACGTGGACATCGAGCAGGAAGGCATAGATTCCCTGAACAACCAGCTGGTGTACACCACTCTTGCACAGGTGATCTCGAGCGAGTTCCAGCGCGTGAATATCGTGTTGAGATAGGAGCTCATATGGGCATGTTTACCAGCATCACGACGGCAGGCTCGGGGCTCACCGCAGAACGGATGCGCCTTGATGTCATCGCGGACAACATTGCCAACGTCAACACGACCCGCACCACGGAGGGCGGACCCTACCGCCGCAGCAGGGTCATCTTCGCCCCGCGCGTGCAGGAGCCGTACTGGCGCAGCCCTTTCCTCCCGACCTTCCTCAAGGACAGGATCGGGCAGGGTGTGCGGGTCACTTCGATCCAGAAGGACTACGCGAGCGAGCCGCGCCTCGTCTACGACCCCACTCACCCGGATGCGATCAAGACAGGACCCAAGACGGGGTACGTGGAATATCCCAACGTGAACATCGTCAACGAGATGGTGGACATGATCGAGGCGAACAGGGCCTACGAGGCAAACTCGGCCGTGATCAACGGCACGAAGGCCATGTTCCTCAAGGCGCTCGAGATCGGGAGGTGATGAATGGCATTCATCGATCCGACCCAGGCGGTCGGCGACATCGTGAAACTGGCCCGGACCAACCCCATGCATCTCGCGGGCGCGGGAGAAATGCAGGCCTCCGGCCAGACCGGCGGAACGGCGGCCACTCCAGCCACGGTATCCAGTGGCGGAGGTGGCATTCCCGAGCAGAGCTTCGGGGATCTTCTCATGGGCGCGCTGGGCAAGGTGAATGACAGCCAGCTCACCGCGATGAACCTCTCCCAGAGGATGGTCACGGACCCGAAGTCCGTGAACGTGGAGGACGTCACCATCGCGCTGGCGGACGCGAACCTCGCGCTCTCGATGACAAAGGCAATCGTGGACCGGGCGCTCGCGGCGTACCGGGAAATCATCAAGATCCGGTAGTCAGACGGGTTCGCGCGGGGATGTGAGAAGGCACCAGGGCATGACGGGGAGGGGACATGAACGAGTGGTTGAAGAGGATCCGTGAGCAGCTGACGGCGCTGTGGGCGCGATGGAACAGGACTCAGAAGATCATCCTGTTCTCCATCATCGGGGCGAGCATACTGGCGGTCATCCTGCTGTTCGTCCTGAGCGCGACTCCGGCCCTGGTGCCGGTCATCTCGAGCCCGATCACGGACACAGACGCGCGGCTGCAGATTGCCGCAAAGCTGGACGAGATGCAGATCAAGTACCAGCTGCGCGGGGACAATGTGTTCTACGTGGCCGACGAACAGGTGGCCCGCCGCGTCCGCATGGTGCTCAACGAAGAGAACCTCATTCCCAAAGGCACGGACCCGTGGGCGCTGTTCGATACGCAGAGCTGGACGACGACCGACTTCGAGCGGGACGTGAACCTCCAGCGCGCAATCACCCGACAGCTCGAGCAGCACATCCTCGCGCTCGACGACGTGGACAACGCGAGCGTGGTCCTCCAGATTCCCCGCACGGAGCTGTTCGCCGCCGACCAGAAACCGGTGAGCGCATCCATCAGCGTCACGCCGAAACCCGGCTCCGACTTCACGACGAACAGAAAGAAGGTCGAGGGCGTGCAGCGCCTCATCAAGCTCGCCGTGGCCGGCTTGAAGGATGAGAACATCGTCATCACCGACAACACGGGGGTGCAGCTCAATGATTTCACCGGGCTGGTCGACATCGACCGCCTGGAGCTCGCCAAGCGGGAGCTGAAGGTGAAGCAGGACCTGGAGGCGAAATACACCTCCGATATCCGCACAGCCCTCAGCGACATATTCAGCCCCGACAGGGTGCGGATACTGAAGATCGACATCAAGCTCGACATGAGCAAGGAGAACTCTACGGCGGAGGAGTTCTCCCCGGTCGCCGTGGAGCCGGCCACGCGTTTCGCCCCGGCCAAATATGCGGCCTCGATCGCCCGTTCCACGCAGAATACCGAAGAGCACTTCCAGGGCACGGGGTTCAATCCCGAGGGTCCCGCGGGCGTGGAGGGGCAGACCCCGCCCGCCTACAAGGATCTCTCCAACCTCGTGGGCAAGTACGACAAGACCTCGCAGACCACGAACAACGAGATCAACAAGAAGGTGACCACCGCCGAGAAGCAGCCCTGGGATATCAGGGGAATCAGCACGGGAGTCGCCATCGACGGCGTCTGGAAACAGAAGTATGATAGAGGGGGGCGGGTGATGCTGAACCCCGACGGCAGCATTCAGCGGGACTACGTCCCGGTATCCGACGACGACCTGGCAAAGGCAAAATCCCTCATCCAGGCCGCCATCGGGTTCAACCGGGACCGAGGTGACGCCGTGGAAGTGCAGACCCTGCCCTTCGACCGCACCACGCAGTTCCTGAAGGAAGACGGGGTCTACCGGAGGGCCCTGCAGATGCGGCGCATCATCTACGGCGTCCTCATCGGGCTGGCCGCGCTTCTCATCCTCGCCCTCGCCTATCGCATGATCGCGAAGGAGCTCGAGCGACGGCGGCGGCTTCGGGAAGAGGAGCTGGCGCGGCAGCACCAGGCGATGCGCGAAGCGGCACTCAGGACCGCGGAGGAGCAGGGAGTGGAGGTCGAGCTGTCCGTGGAGGACAGGGCGAGGCTGGAGATGCAGGAGAACGCGGCGAACATGGCGCGCGAGCATCCCGAGGACGTCGCCCAGCTCATCCGCACCTGGCTGGTGGAGGAATAGGACATGGCAAAGCAGACAGGCAAGCCGGCCGCGCCCGCGAAGGAAAAGGCGGCAGGGGCCGAGGACAAGGAGCGGACGGTCGGCGGCCCGTCGCAGGGCAAGCGCGAAGGAAAGAGCGGGGGCGCCCACAAGAAGGCGCTCACCGGCCGACAGAAGGCCGCCGTGTTCCTTGTCACACTCGGTTCGGAGA
>JBEKTX010000027.1:0-19949 GCA_049515615.1 Spirochaetia bacterium | reverse complement strand
AACCTCTGAACTGCTCTATCAGATCCTCGATGTTAGCTTCCTTGGCTCGCACGGCTTCTGTTGCTTCCTGCAAACTCTTCTCCAGGTCTGCCTTCTCACGGTTCACTTCGCCGAGGTGGGTAGAGAGGTCGGGCATTTCAGCTAGTCCCGCCCGTACCAGTCCGAAAAGCCGTTGCCGCTGCTTCTCCAGTTCAACCAGCCGCTTCTCGATAGTGCCGATCCGACCGTCCAGTGCTTTCCTTTCATTCTGAACCTCTTTGGCCTGTATGTCAATGAACTTCTTTATTTCCTTGTCATTGGTGAAGCAGTCGGTATAGAGAGCCCTGATCAACTGCTCTGCTTTAGTCTGTGCGATGTATTTTGGATGTTGGTTGCAGACGTGTGCCTTCTTGCTGGTATGAAGGTGAACGTAAAACTGCTTGATGTAAACCTTGCCGCTCACTAAGGTCTTTGGTGAATGACTTTTATAGAAGGCTGATCCACATACCCCACACTTTATGACACTCGATAACTCAAACCGTGCTCGTCTGGATGCTGTTTGCTTCCTTTCCCTGCTGTTTCGAGCGAGGAGTTTATTTACTCGTTTCCACTGAGCGAGAGATACTATGCCAGGATACATCCGAGAAGGGATGAGTTCCTTCTTAGAATTGTATTGATGTCCGCAGTATGCAGGTTGCTGAAACAAACCTCCTAACGAAGATGCCCACCACTGTTTTCCAGTCTTGCCCCTGATCCCTTCCTTCCATAGCATCTTCATTAACCTAGAACTGGACCAACCTTCTTCATACAGGTTGAACAGTCTTTTGACAGTCTCAGCTTCTTTCTGGTTGATGGCTATTTGCCGCTTGCCTTCCTTGTCATATATGTAGTCATACCCAAACAACATCGCATAGACCATCCTGCCTTCATCCATCCTTTGATGAACACCACGTCCAATTCTTTCAGTGGTTCTGCTGCGCTCAAAGGTGCTGACCGCTGAATTGATCTGGTAGATGAAAACATTCTCAGGCTTGGTCAGATCGGTGAGCTGCCCATCAATGTAAAGCTTGATCTGATGTTGGACAAAGAGTTTCCGCAGGTAGATGGCGTCTTCTTCGTCTCTGGAAAGGCGGGAGAACTCGATCACCCACAGGGCTTCTATTTGTCCTGCCTCTATGTCTTTCAGGAGTTTTTGAAATTGTTCTCGGAAGAGTGATGCAGCTGAAGCTTGTTCCTCAAAGAGCACGGCTTCATATCCGTGCTCACTACAAAAGGCTAACCCTCTTGACTTCTGGACAGCGACAGAGTAGTTGTCTTTCTGTCCAACCGTTGATACTCGGCAATAGACCGCACAGTTCATCTTGGCCCCCTACTCTATCAGAAGAAGAGGGGTTATAATAGTTGTACAAAGGACTATACCCCGTGCCGGAGCTCCCCGATCTGGAATACATCGTCACAAACCTGCGGCCGCGAGTGGCCGGCAGGACAATAGCCGAAGTGATCGTCCGTGAGCCCATCGTCCTGCGCATGCTCCTGCCGAACGCGGGAGGATTCGCAGAGGCGCTGCCGGGCCGCGTCATCCGGGGGCTGGAACGGCGGGGACCGTTTCTTGACTTTGCGCTGAGTGGCGGCGCCAGGCTCATCATCCACTGCATGCTCGCGGGCCGGCTGCAGATCGCGAAGAAGGCGGACAAGCCGGTCAGCCACCTCTGCTTCTCGCTCGCACTGGACAACGGCGACTGGCTGCGCTACGGGGACGAGAAACGGATGGGCAAAGTGTATCTCACGGCTGCCGGCGCCGCCGACTCGATCCCCGGGTACCGGGAACAGGGAGTGGGCATACTCTCGCCCGAGTTCACGCATGAGAAATTCGAGACGCTCATCAAGGGACGCCGGCACCAGGCCCGGGTCTTCCTCATGGACCAGGCGGCGCTGAGCGCCATCGGCAACGCGTACGCCGACGAGATCCTCTTTGCCGCCCGCATCCACCCCAAGACCTCGTGCCGCAGCCTCTCCGCCGACCAGCGGCGGGTGCTCTACGAAAGCATCCGCTCGGTCATGGAGTGGGGGATCGCCGAGGTGGAAAAAGCGGGCCAGCCGATCGAAGTGAAAGTGCGCGATCACATGAAAGTGCGCAACCGAAAGGACCAGCCTTGTCCCGTCTGCGGCAGCACGATCCGCCGCGCTGGTGTCCTGGGATACGACGCATTCTACTGCCCGAAATGTCAGGAAGCCGCGAAACCACAGAGGAGGATCCCATGGTGAAATCACGCTCGCTTCTCGTCTGCCTGGCGGCCTATTGCGCCGGAGCGCTCGCGGCAGCCGCGGTCTGCCGTCTGTGCTCAGGCTTGTCACCGGTCTGGTCGGCGGGTTTCGCCGACCTTGCAGCAACCCTCGTGGTGTTCGCTTTCAGCATCGGCCTGAACAACTCCAGCGTCTACGACCCGTACTGGAGCGTTGCGCCCGCCGTCATCACCCTGTGGTGGCTCACCCGGTTCGGCGGCGTGGCGGGAGTCACCGCTGTGCGGCAGATAGCCGTGACTGCCCTCACGCTTGTGTGGGCGGCCCGGCTTACCTGGAACTGGCTGCGGCGCTGGAACGGTCTCCAGGACGAAGACTGGCGCTACGCCGACTACCGCCGGCTCGGCGCCGGGTACTGGCCGGTGAGCTTCTTCGGCTTCCACATGATGCCCACGGCGCTCGTGTTTGTCGCCTGCCTGTCGCTCGTGCCGGCGCTCTCCCCGGCGAGCCGGGGCATCGGAATGCTTGACGTGCTGGCCCTGGTGGTGACCACGGCGGCGATCCTCGTGGAGGCCGGTGCAGACCGGCAGCTCCGCACATTCCTCACTCATCGGGAGCCCGGGCAGATACTGGACACCGGTTTGTGGTCGCTCTCCCGGCACCCGAATTATTTTGGCGAGGTGCTGTTCTGGTGGGGGCTCTGGCTCTTCGGCCTCGCCGCGGACCCGTCACGATGGTGGACGATCGTGGGGCCCGCGGGCGTTACCGCCCTGTTCCTCGGCATCAGCGTTCCCATGATGGACAAGCGGATGCTGTCCCGGCACCCCGGCTACGCGGCGCACATGAGCCAGCGCTCGGGTTTCATCCCGTGGATTTCCCGATCCGGATGAAGCTCCGGGGGCAAGCAGATTCGCGGAGCGGTCAAGCGCGTCGGCGAACCATGTCGCGCCAACCCGCGGTAACGTACGTTGATATGACTTCCGCCTGTCAAGCCGCTGGCGCCCATTCTTCTACGGTTTTCTCCTCCTTCGAGTGCAAGGGACCAGGGAGAGGCGGGGCCGATAACTGCGACGGTTGATCATGCTCTTGTGCACTTCCAAGCCGGCGTACAACGTACTATACTTGCTCATAGCTGACCTCCGTCTAATGGTGAGATTGAAAGATCCATCCATTATGCGGCTCTGACCTGAACAAGGCCAATCCGCGATAAACGCGGAGTTCAGCCTCTTCTCAGACGGACGTCATATCAACGTACGTTACGGCGCTTTCGCACGCGTTGTCGCCACAAACCTGCGCCCGCCTTGCTGCCGGCCGCTTGACTTTCGCTCAAGGGGCCGCTCTCATTGCGCATCATGAGCAAGCAGGCATGCACGGGCGATCACGAGGGACATATCTGCGTCCTGGCGAGCACCGGCAAGTTCCGGGAAATCAAGGAGCTTGCGCGCGCTCCCCGCTTCATCTGCTTCAATTGCGGCCGTGCTGCCGAATGTGACGTGAATCTTTGCAACCCCATGCCTCTGGACTGATCAGGGACAGCCGATGCGCTTCGCCCCGCTGGACCGTCATTTCACGGGCATCTCGGTTCCCGTCGCTGCGCTGCGGAGCAGTGCGGATTGCGGCGTCGGCGAGTTTTCCGACCTGGTCTCACTTGGAGAATGGTGCCGCACGGTGGGACTGGACCTGATCCAGCTCCTCCCCATCAACGACACGGGAACCAACAGCTCGCCCTACAGCGCCCTCTCCGCGTTCGCCCTTCACCCCCTCTATCTCAACCTGGGCAGCGTGCCGGGCGCCGCGCGGTACGCGGGGGAGATTTCCGGATTCAAGGCGGAGACTGCACGCCGTGAGGCGGCTGCCCCAGGCCGCAAGCTCGCGTACGCCGCCACCCTCGCATTCAAGCTCTCGATAGTGGAACGCGTATACGCGGACAATGCCGCGTCGCTTGCCGCGGATTCTGGATTCACGAAGTGGCGCGGTGGAAACCCCTGGGTTGTTCCGTACGCCGTGTTCACCGCTTTGAAAAAGGAAACAGCAAATGCCCTGTGGTCCACGTGGGGCGACATGGCGGATCCTCCCGCCGCGCGGATCACCGCCTGGTGGGATTCGCACGCGGCGCAGTGCCTGCCGACCGCCTGGGTGCAGTACCTGCTGGAGACACAGCTGGCGAATGCCTCGCGGGCCCTGCAATCGATGGAGGTTTTTTTGAAGGGCGATCTCCCCATCCTGATGAGCCGGGAAAGCGTTGACGTGTGGGCAGAGAGGGCCTTTTTCGACCTCACGGGAATCGCCGGTGCGCCCCCCGACATGTTTTCACCCGACGGGCAGAACTGGGGATTCCCGGTGTACGATTGGGAGAGTCTCGGCAGGCAGGACTACCGGTGGTGGAAGGACCGGCTGCGCCAGGCGGGCAAGTTCTTCCATGCATTTCGCATCGATCACGTGCTGGGATTCTTCCGCATCTGGCGGATCCCTCAGGCGGAGGTGGCCGGGCTGCTCGGGAGATTCTCGCCGTCGGCGGGTCTCACGCGCGCCGAGCTCCAGTCAATCGGCTTCGACACAGGGCGGCTGAAGTGGCTCAGCCTCCCGCACGTGAGCGGTCAGGAAATCGCCGCCGCGCTCGGGAGCGACGCGGCACGGATTGCAGGGACATATCTGCGGCGCGTCGGCGCGGAAGACCTGTACAACCCCGCCCCGGAGTATGACAGCGAATCCGCCCTGCGCGCGCTCGCCGAGCCGGCGGCGGTCAAAAGCTTCCTCCTCTCCGTGCATTTCAACAGGACCCTGCTGGAAGTGGATCCAGATCTGTTCTACGCCGCGTGGAGCTTCGAAACGAAGAAGAGCTTTCAAAGCCTTTCCCAGGAGGAGAGGAGCAGGTTGAAGGACCTCGCGGGCCGGCGCCGACAGGAGTCAGAAGAGGGGTGGGAGAGCTCCGGCCGTCAGCTTCTCTCCGTCATGAAGAACGCGACGGACATGCTGGTATGCGCCGAGGACCTCGGAGACGTGCCGCGGTGCGTGCCCCGGGTGCTCGAAGGCCTGGGCATTCTCGGGTTGAAGATCGTGCGGTGGACGCGCGAATACGAGAAAACGCCGCCCGGACAGCCGGCGGCGTTCATCCCGCCCTCCCGGTATCCGCTGCTTTCCGTCTGCACTCCGTCCGTGCACGACACGTCCACCATCCGCGGATGGTGGGAGGAAGACCGCGCAGAACGGGAGCTGTTCTTCCGCTCGCTCGGGCAGAGCGGGGCCTGTCCGACGAAGATGACCCCGCCGCTTCTGGAGAAGATCATCGAGGGCTGCAGCCGTGCCCGCAGCCTGCTCTGCATGTTCCAGCTGCAGGATCTTCTGGACCTCGATGAAAGCCTCTGGGCAGCGGATCCGAAAGCGGACAGGATCAATGTGCCGGGCACTGTCACGGAGGAAAACTGGACGTGGCGGATGCCGCTCGCGCTGGAAGAGCTCCCGCGGATGACGGCGCTGGCCGGGAAGATCCGCGCACTGGCAGCCGCCCGGCGCGAGCGGCCGCCGGAGGAGGCCCTGCAATGAGCGCGAACGAAGCCCGATTCAGCTTCCACGTGTCCCGGACAGCCCGGGAGCGCTACGATTTATCCGCCGACCTTTTCACGATCTCCGGCAATGTCATCTTCCTTGATCTGCACGCCGCGCAGCTGTTCACCCAGCGAATGAACGAGCGGCGCCGGAAGGCGGGGAATCGCCTTGAAGACTCCCTGCGGGCCGGTGACATGAACGCCATGGGCCTGATCGACGAAATCCTGCACTACGTGGCGGGACTCTACAGGCAGCGCATCCAACCGGCAGTTTTCACTCAGGCCCTCGAGTTCGCGGAGGAGCGGCTTGGCCATGACGCCGTCGAAAAGGCGCTCGCCCGGTTCCGTGCAGAGTTCCCACCTACTGGCCCGGCAGAATCCGGGGAGGCCGCGCTTGAAGAGATGCTCATGCTCTCTTTGGCCAATGCGAATCCCGCCTTTGCTCCCTTTTCCGAGCTCTTCGACCACTCGGCGCTCAGCGGCACCGCATACGCGCCCCTGGTGGAGGCCGTCGCCGATTTCTTTGCGCGCCAGCCGGTCTTCGGCCCGGATGACCAGGACCTGGTGACGATGCTCCGCAGCCCGGTTCTCGCCGCCCCTGATTCCCTGGCCGGACAGCTCGAGTACATCCGTATCCGGTGGGGCTCCCTGCTGGGCGATCTCCTCCTGCGGCTCCTCACGGGCATCGACCTGATCAGGGAGGAAGAGAAGCTGAGGTTCGGCACATTCACGCCCGGTCCACCAGAGGTCTACGAATACGCGGGACAGACGGCCGAGGTGGAGGCGTTCAGCGAGGACCGTGACTGGATGCCCCGTGCAGTGATGATGGCCAAGAACGCGCTTGTCTGGCTGGACCAGCTTTCCCGGGCCCACGGCCGCGAGATCCGGCGCCTGGACCAGATACCCGATGAGGAGCTGGACCGCCTGGCGCGAGCGGGATTCACCGCGCTCTGGCTGATCGGCGTCTGGGAGCGCAGCGGCGCCTCGCGCGAGATCAAGCGGCGGATGGGCAACCCCGAGGCCGAGGCTTCGGCGTATTCGCTTTTCGACTACACCATCGCGGCGGAGCTCGGCGGCCAGGCGTCCCTGGAAGACCTCAAGGGGCGCGCATGGCAGCGGGGGATCCGGCTTGCCAGCGACATGGTGCCCAACCATACCGGCGTGGACTCGCGCTGGATGGCGGAGCACCCCGAGCGGTTCCTCACCTGGCCCCACGCCTGGCCGCCCTTCCCGTCCTACAATTTCGACGGCCCGAACATCTCCCAGACGCCGGGGCTCGGGGTGTACCTGGAGAGCCGCTACTGGGACAGGAAGGATGCCGCGGTCGTTTTCAAGCGGGTGGATTTCGCCACGGGAAACACGCGTCTCATCTACCACGGCAACGACGGGACCCACATGCCCTGGAACGACACCGCCCAGCTTGATTTCCTCAATCCCGAAACCCGCGAGGCGGTGATCCAGACCATCCTCCACGTGGCCCGCATGTTTCCGCTTATCCGATTCGACGCCGCGATGACGCTCGCCAAGAAGCACTTTCAGCGCCTCTGGTTTCCCGAGCCCGGCCGGGGCGGCGACATCCCCTCCCGGGCCGGCAACGGCATGAGCCGCCATGATTTCGACAGGGCGATGCCGATGGAGTTCTGGCGGGAGGTGGTGGACCGGGTGGCGCGCGAGGCGCCGGACACCCTGCTCCTGGCCGAGGCTTTCTGGATGCTCGAAGGATTCTTCGTGCGCACGCTCGGGATGCACCGGGTCTACAACAGCGCATTCATGCACATGCTGAAGAGCGAGGACAACGCCGGCTACCGGCAGACGATCCGCAACACACTGGAGTTCGATCCGGAGGTTCTCAAACGGTTCGTGAACTTCATGAGCAACCCCGACGAGCAGACGGCGATCGAGCAGTTCGGAGACGGGGACAAGTACATCGGAGTGTGCACGCTCATGGCGACGCTTCCCGGGCTGCCAATGTTCGCGCACGGGCAGGTGGAAGGACTGCGGGAAAAATACGGAATGGAGTTCCGGCGGGCGTACTGGGACGAGACGGCGAATGCGGGCCTCGTGGCCCGGCACGAGCGGGAGATTTTTCCCCTCCTCCGGCGGCGCCACGTGTTCTCGGGCGTCCAGGGATTTCTCCTGTACGATTTCTTCTCGACGGACGGAACGGTGAACGAAGACGTCTTTGCCTATTCGAACCGGCGCGGAGACGAGCGGGGCCTCGTCCTGTACAACAACAGGTACGCGGAGGCGCGGGGATGGGCGCGCACCTCAGCGGCGTTCGCCGAGAAGACCGGAGACGGGAAGAGGCTCGTGCAGAAATCCCTCGGGGAAGGCCTGGCTCTCCCGAACGATCCGGCGTGCTTCACCGTCTTCCGCGACCATGCCAGCGGACTTCACTATATCCGCGGCTGCCGTGATCTCTGGGAGAAGGGGCTGTATGCGGAGCTGGGCGCTTATCGCTGCCAGGTGTTCCTGGATTTTTCCATTATGCGCGATGACGACAAAGGCCGGTGGTCGGGGCTGGCGTCGGAGCTTGCCGGCCGCGGCGTTCCGAGCGTCGATGCGGCCCTCAGGGAACGGGAGATTCGTCCCGTGAGGGAGGCCTTCAAAGCGCTGCTGGAGATGCCGGCGCGCGCGGCGGAGAAATACACGGCGTTTCTCGAGGCGGCGCTGCCATTTTCTTCCGGGCGGCTCGATGCCGCCGCCGCCCTGAAGGTTTTCGAGGAGCTTCACACAGGTTTCCAGGCGAGAATTGCGGACCAGGCTGAAAAGGCTTTTCTCTGGGCATGGACAATCCTGAGGCCCCTGGCCGGCTCGCTGCCGGCAGAGAGTCCTGTCCCGGCATGGCTCGAGGAGTGGATGCTGGCGGACATCCTTGGCGGATGGCTGGCGAGTGCGGGATGGGATGCCCAGACTCCGACCCCGGCGCTTTTTGCCGTTCTCATGTCGATCCCGTCAAAGCCGGCGAGAATCGACTGGAACTCTCTGCTGTCGCACCCCGCGGCGGAACGACTCTTCGGCGTTAACCTCTTCGAAGGTGCGCGGTGGTTCCGGAAGGAATCGCTGGAAATGTTCGCTTCCTGCGTCTCGATGCTCCTCCGCGCACAGCACCGCAAAGCGCCGAAGACTTCGCCCCTCATCGATGCGGCGCGGAGCGCAGGGTATCGGTGGGAGGACTTCCTCAGGACGTTGAGATCTCCCGCGCGGTAGCTGTTCCCCACGGCCGACGCTTCCCCACGGCCGACGCTTCCCCACGGCCGACGCGGCCATTCTAGCGGTGAAGCACCTTTATCCGGGGGCCTAGCAATTCCATGCGCAGGGGGAAATCCTGCGCGGTGAGCCAGACCAGCTCGCCGTCTAGCTGCATTGGGATGCTCCCTTCGTAGCCCACGTCGACGCGCCCGGCCCGGTGGAATCTCACTTCGGGCAGCTCGCCGTGCCGGCCCTCGTAGAACAGCTTCTTGTTGCGGATCTTCGCCAGCACTCCCATCCGGGCCACGATGCAGACGTTCTCATCCCGCGGCAGAACGGGCAGGTGCCCGCCGTACGTCCGTCCGCCGCTGATCCCCATGACGACCATGGAGGGCACCAGCGCGTCGATGCGCGTCTCTCCCGCATCGCCATGGATCACGATGTCCATGGGGAGCTGCTTCACCTTCTGCTCGTAGAACAGGGAGCCGATGTCCACGAGTGACTTGTAGGCATCGCCGGGGATGATGCGCTTGAAGTGGTTGGTAAGGCCGGCGATGTATGCGTCCAGGCCGATGCTCGCAATGTTGAAGGAGTACCGGGCCGGCGCCCCCGCCGCGGACACCCGCAGGGCCCCGGTTCTCACCACGTGCTGGTCGCCGAGGATCAGGTCGTACGCCTCCGAAAAGGTGTGCGCATCGGCCACATCATTGCCGGTGCCCAGGGGCAGCCGCAGCAGCTTCAGCCTCTCCAGAGTAGCGGCGTCCGCGTGGACAAGCGCGGTGCAGATCTCGTTGCTCGTCCCGTCCCCGCCGCAGCCGATGAGCAGGTGCTCGAATCCCGAGTCGGTCGCGCTCTCGGCGTCCAGAAGATCCTCGGTGATAAGCCGTGCGTGCCCCTGGTGCTCCGTGTAGTGGACCCGGTTGATCTCCACTTTCCGCCGGGGGGCGCGCTCGCGAAGGTCGGAAAGCTTCTTCTCCAGCTCACTGATCTGCCGTGAGACGGCGCCCTGGCTCTTGAAAAAGCCTGCATGGGGATTGACGATGACATCGACAATGAGAGGGGGCTGCTCCTCGGCGTGGGAAAACCGGGTGAGCTCCGAGACGCCGTTCGCATACGTGGAAACCAGGTCCATCAGCGATCCTCCCTGTCGTCGGTCTCATCGCGGAGGAGGGCCATGATGCGACGGGCCGCCCTCCCCCTGTGGGAGATCCAATCCTTGTCTTCGTCCGAGAGCTCCGCCATGGTCTTCCCTGTTCGCGGCAGGATGAACAGCGGATCATAGCCGAAACCGTTCGTGCCGCGCGGCGCATTCGCGATCACGCCCGGGACCGTTTCCTGCACCGCGAAAAACCGGGTATCGGCCAGGACGAGCACGAGACAGCAGATGAAATACGCGTCACGCTCCGTCCTGCCAGCCATCCGTTCGAGCAGGAACTCGTTGCGGCGCGCCGCTTCGAGCGGCGGGTTTCCCGGGGCGGATCCGTACCGCGCGGAGAAGATCCCCGGCTCCCCGCCGAGCGCCGGGACGCAGAGACCGGAATCATCGGCGATGACCGGCCGCCGCGCCCGGTGATAGAGCGCGGCTGCCTTGCCCTGCGCATTGGAAAGAAAGGTTCCCCCGTTCTCGGGATAATCGAAATGAATCCCGATGTCGCCTGGCATGCGGATGGTCACGCCCGGGAACAGCCGCGCAAACTCCCGGCTCTTGTGCTCATTGTTCGATGCGAGAAGCAGCTCTGTCATCACGAGGCGGACCTGAGGTTGTCAGGATCATATACCGAGGCGAGTTTCCTCTTCAACCAGTACAATCCCGAGTCCACCGTGCCCTTGGGCACGCCGAGTGACTTCGAGATTTCGAGGTTCGTCGGCGCCAGGCCGACCCGGGACATTCGCTGCATCGCCGAGCTCATCCTCCGCCGCATCAGGGCGAGTCTTTCCTCCGCGCTCGCGCGCTTTGCGGGATCCACCTCGCCCTGGAGCTCGGTTTCCAGGAGCCGGATCGCCGCATATGCCTTGTTCCGCCGGCCGCGGAACATCTCGTGCCGGCTCTCCCGCGCGCCTCTCATTCCGCGCAGCTCCGTCACGAGCGCCATCAACGTCTCCGTTGCAATCCCGGAGACGCTCGCCAGGGCCGCGGCGTTGTCCGTGTCGATGAGACGGGAGCACTTCAAGGCGAGAAAGAGGAAGTTCCGGCGGTCCGCGTCGCTGCGCACGTACCGGGAAAGAGCCGCGGCGGCGCTCAGCGCCTGCGCCTCAGGTCCGTCACCTGGAGCCCGGTGCTGCTCGACGCTCACCAACGCGCCGGGCTCCACCCGGAGGGACGCCTTCCATCGCCTTTCTTCACGGTTCCTGTCGCGGGCGAAATTCCGCAGCTGCCAGTTGAGCACGGCCCAGAGGTACGATTCGAAAGGTTTGCCCTGGTCGCGGAACCTGTCGAGCAGACGGATAAGGCGCGGGTGGATGAACACGTAGAAATCGCCGCAGGCATCCTCGTCCCAGCCCATCGTGCGCCTTGGGAACTGGTACACGCGGGGCGCGATCTCATCCACGATGTCGCGCAGGCCCTGTCTTGTCCGCTGATACTGAAGGACTTTTTCCGTGAGGTTTTCCATGCCCACGACCAGAGCAATTCGTGTGCCAGAAAAGGCAGCTCCGGCGGGGCAAAAAAGAGCGCTTCTTTACATTCGTTTACCAAGGACCTCGATGACGAGCTTCTTCACCGATTCAAGGGAGCCCTGGATATCGAATCCGGCGGCCTGGCGGTGCCCGCCTCCGCCGAACGACGCGGCAATGGCCCCGACGTTGACCGCCGCCGTGGACCGCAGCCCCACGGAAAAGGCGCCCTTCCCCTCTTCCTTGATCAGCGCAACCACGACGTTGCCTTTGACCGTCTGGAGCAGCCGGTACAGGTCATCCTCGCCGCGCTGGTGGGCAGCCAGTTGTTCCCTGTCCGCGATCATCTGCCAGGTCAGGATGAGCTGATCGGACCAGTGGCTTTCCGCGCGCTGGAGCATCTGCCCCAGCAGCTTCCGCGACGCAAGCTCGCGTCGGCCGTACACCATCATGTACACATCCGCGGTGGACGTGCCCCGCTCGACCAGCCGGGCGATGGCGCGGTAGGTGTCCGCGCTGCCGGTGCCGAGATGCCGGAAGAAGCCGGTGTCGGTGCACAGCCCGAAGAGGATGAGCCGCGCGGTGTCCGTGTCCGGCGTCACCCCCATGGCTTCGAAGAGGTCCAGGACGAGGATCGTGGTGGAAGGGGCCGAAGAATCGACCATGCGCGCGTCCCCGTACCGCTCCCCGGCGGAGTGATGATCGATCACCAGGCATGGCAGCCCGACTACGGTGGCGCCCACGGGCCCGGTGCGGTCCGGCGTTGAGCAATCGAGGATCACCACAGCCGTCGATGAGCGTCTTTCCATGGGGACGGTCGCGGAGAAATCAGGTTCGAAGGCCGCGATCTCGGGCCGGTCGAACGGCCCCACCGAGTGCAGGGTCGCCTCCTTGCCCAGCGCCCGAATGAGCGTGGCCGCGGCGATCTGGGAAGCCACGCAGTCTCCGTCAGGCTCCTTGTGCCCGAGGACGACGAAAGACTCGTGGGAACGGATGAAACTGACGGCCTCCGCGGTGTCGTACACGGGCTATCCCAGCGTGAGCAGTGCAAGCTGCCGTCCGGTTCCGGTGATGGAGAGCTCCCCGCCGTGGATCAGGCAGTCGATCTCTGTCCGCATGCCCAGCTCTTCGAGGTAGACCCCCGGCTCGACGGAGAAGCACGCTCCCTCGGTGAGGATGCGCTCATCCGGAAACTCCACGGAATCAAGGTTTGTCCCGTACCCGTGCACTCGCGCGCCGATGGAATGACCGGTCCTGTGCTTGATCCCTCGCTCGAATCCACGGTCCACCAGCACTTCTCGGGCCGCCCGGTCCACGTCGGCTCCGCTCACCGGCGTGCCGGCGGCAAGGCGTCGCTGGAGCAGGGAGACCGCGGCCTCGCGGGCATCCCGCACCGCTTCAAACAGGCGCTGTGGGAGCGGTGCGGGCGAAGGGGCGCAGACTCCGACCCAGGCGATGTCGGCGTACACCGCGCCCGGGGTCTTCTCCTTCGCCCAGACGTCGAGCTGCACCAGGTCTCCCTGCTCCAGCGCCGCGCCGCGGCCGTCCACGCTGAAGTGGGGGTCCCCGGTGTGCCGTCCCGCGCCGACAATCGGCGGCGCGTCGCTCACCAGTCCGGCGGAGGAGATCGACTGGCACATCCATTCCTGCACGTCGCCCTCGGTGACGGAGCGGCCGTCGCGGAGCTCGCGCGAGAGCCGGACCCACGCGCCGGCCACCGTCTCGTGGAGGACCTTCGCGGCGGACGCGTGCGACCTCCTGCCCTCATCGTCCAGCGCGCCGAGGTAGCGTGAGACAAGGCCCTCGGCAGGCGCCAGGACCGCGCCGAGGGACTGCAGGAGAAGTGCCGTGCCGTGATCAAGGTAGGATCCGACCGGAATTGTCCGCGAATAATCCGCGGCGATCCTGCCTCCCCGAGGCAGTACGCCGGAGAGAGCTCTTTCGAACTCGACGCGGGTGGAGTAAGGAATCGTTTCGCCGGGGACGTGCCGGAGAATGGACGCTTCGATGCGGTGCACGATCTTCAAGGGCGCTCTATCCGGAGACAGGAGGCATACCCACGGACGAGTATTCGATCTCTCCGCGGGCACATCCAGGATCAAGTCCGAGATTTCATCACGATGAAAAACATTGTACAGGAGCCAGCCCGAGAAGCCGCTTTCCCGGATGATCGCGCGCGATCTTTCAAGGTCCAGCATGGAGAGCTGCAGCCGGGCTCAGAAATCCTTCGGCACTTCCTGCACATTGAACTGGCTGGTGAAATCGTCCGCCTGGCTGAGAATCCCCCACGTCGCGGAATCGTAGTAGTTCAGGACGTAAAGATTGACATGATCGAATTTGCCGTCTACCCAGAATATCACAAGACGGGGATAGCCGGGTTCGTTCCCATAGATGATGTCTGCCTTCGAATTCGGGCCCTGGTTGAACCAGGTGATGGGGATGTAGATATTCGAAACCTGGGACTTGCTGTTCCAGAACTGCACCATGTAGCCGAGCTGGTGCATCCACACCTTGAGGAGAGGGAGGGACTTGTAGTAGGCGTCTTTCGGGTTCGAATCTGAGCTCGGATTCGCCTGCTGGGCAAATGACGGCAAGCAGGACATTGCCAGGAGACCCGCAGCAAGAAGTATGCCCGCCCGCTTCATCGGCAGCCTCCATGTCTTTTGAGAGTTCACATATCATATAATAGTAGTTTCGAGGCTCATTTCAAGCCGATTTTCGCGCGGCGCGGGCTGCCTTCAGTTCCTCCCGAGCGTGGCGAGCATCATGGCTTTGATCGTGTGCTTGCGGTTCTCCGCCTCGTCCCACACGCGCGAGCGGGGCCCCTCGAACACCTCCGCGGTGACTTCCTTGCCTTTCACCGCGGGCAGGCAATGCAGGAAGATAGAATCGCGGCTGCCCGTCTTTGCCATCAGGGAATCGTTCACCTGGAAGGGGGAAAGCAGGGCGATGCGCTCAGGGCTCTTCTCTTCCTCCCCCATCGAGACCCAGACGTCGGTGTAGACAGCATCCGCCCCCTGGACCGCCTCGGCCGGGTCCGCGGACACGCTCACCGTGCTGCCCGTCTCCGAGGCCATCGCGCGAGCCCAGGCGACGACCTCGGGTTCTGGCTGCAGTGCAGCCGGAGCCGCTATGCCCACGTGCACGCCGAGCTGGGAGCATCCCACGAGGAGCGTGTGCGCCATGTTGTTCCGGCCGTCTCCGACGAACACGAGCTTGCGGCCCTTCAGCGACCCGAAGACCTCCTCCAGGGTCATGAGGTCCGCGAGGACCTGGGTGGGATGCCATTCGTCGGTGAGGCCGTTGTACACGGGGATCCCGGACCATTTCGCCAGGGATTCCACGGTTGACTGCTTGAAACCCCGGAACTGGATCGCATCGAACATCCTTCCCAGCACCCGCGCCGTGTCCTCCAGCGCCTCCTTCGTGCCCAGGTGAATGTCCGCCGTGGAGAGAAATACCGGGTGTCCGCCCTCTTCGCCAAACGCGGTTTCAAACGCGCAGCGCGTGCGGGTGGAGCGCTTCTCGAAGAGCAAGGCCAGGGTGCAGCCCTGGAACCGCAGTGGACGCTTTCCGCTCTTCCTCTCCTTTTTCACGCGGTGCGAGAGATCAAGGACCTGCCGCACCTCTGCAGGGGTCCAGTCCTTGAGCGTGAGCAGCGATCGACCTTTGAGATTTACCATGGCGCCAATCTACCGGGGGCACGTCAACGTGGCAAGAGAGCGCCACGCAGCCGAGCCCTTCCAGGGCTCAATTGACACATTTTCCGTGAATAACTATAGTCCAATCCTGCTCGCTGCGGTGGTGAAATTTGGTAGACACGCTAGCTTGAGGGGCTAGTGCCCGAAAGGGTGTGCTGGTTCAAGTCCAGTCCGCAGCAACTCCCAACCCGTTTGGGCATAAAGAAGTACGAACACACAACGCAACACACCTCGTGCAGGACGGCTGCAAAAAGCGGTCATTGTGACCAGCATTGTAGCCACGACGTTCGTGTGCTCCTCGCCCAAACGGAGAGGAGAGTCTCATGCGTTACTCAGAACCCTTCACGGTCTATCGTCGGAGGGAAGCAAAGAAAGTCTATTGGTACTTCAGGGTCCGCGATGAGGGCGGGCGGCGATCCACGGGACGATCAACAGGGAAGACCACAAAAGCAGAGGCACGCGCCTACGTGCTGGAGCTGTTCAAAGCCGGATCGCTGACAGCACATCATTCACAGACGTTCGGAACGTTTGCATCTTCATGGTGGCTTTGGGACAAGTGTCAGTACGTAAGCCGAAAACTCGCACGCGGTCACTCCATGTCCAGGGGCTATGTCGACGTTCGAAGCGGATACCTGGACAACCATCTGCTGCCCTACTTCAGAGAAATGAAGCTCGCCAACATCAACGCCAGGATGATCGAAGAGTGGATCACTGCGCTACGGCAAAAGAAGGCTGAGCGGGGAGGACTCTTGTCAGCTACCACTATCAACCAGTGTTTGACCACGCTGCGGATTATGCTCGGCGAAGCGGAGCGGCTTTCCTACATCGCCCGTGATTCATCACGTGGGATCGAGGGACTGAAAGAAAGTCCAAGGGAGAGAAACATCCTGGAGCCGGCAGAGGCGAAAGCCCTCTTCGATGAGGCAAGCATTGGTAAGGTGTGGGGCAACGACCTACGGCACTATACGTTGAAGGGAAGCAGGCCGAGCTAGATCTTCAAGCACACATCGCCGGACCTGAAGACGACCCTGATGCTGACGAATAGCGCCTGAAGCTACCTGGAGGCTGGATGGAGGGGATTCGATTCTGCTTGCTATTTACTGATAACAGTGTAGTTGTCATGCCCCGGATGAGCGGGAAGGAACTGGCGCGGCAGAAGCCTTTCAGTTTCTTTGAGTTGTTGATCAAGATTCGTGAGGTACTCGATCGGCCCGCCTAACATCTTCTGCTCAGCAGCTTGAGAAAGAAGGCAGCCATGGTCTCGGGAGATTCCATCTGGGGATCGCCCCCACCCGTCATTGGTTCTTGACTTCAGGCCACTAAGCTGCTTTGGATTCGATGCTGTATGTCGCTTCGGGGGAGGTCACGGTCTTCGTGACGGTTGTTAGGAGACCTCTCCTGCCGGCGGGAGAGCAACCGGGTTCCGGACCTCCCGCCAGCTTATTCTTACGGCTATTGAAAAGTGGACTTGCCCGATCCCTTTAGTGCTTCGAGAACAAGTCAAAGAAGGGAGGAAAAGTCGTCAGCAGCCCGACCACTGCGAGTACGATCGTCAGGAGCAGCACTGGTCGAAGGTCTACTTCTTTGTCCTTCCAGATGACACCGAGGATAACCCAGCTAACAATCCAGCCAATAAGGCCGAGTGTGGTCTTTCCGGCGAGAGCACCAACCGGCTTCGACCATGCCAAGGCATTGAGCCACGCCGGTATGTTCTCCGCGGTTACAGTAACGAGCCCTGTCACGGCCAAGCCGATTCCGGCCGCCAAGATAGCAGCCGCGGAAGGCCCATTCTTCAACGTTGTATTCTGTTTCTGTGCCGAAGGCTTCATTTCAATTCCTCCCCTAGACGACTGCGGCTTCCTTAGTGATGATCGCGCCCAGCACTCCCACGATGCCTGCAAGCACGAACGCGACGCACAGCATCACGAAGAGGGTCCACCGCATGCCCTTCTGTTCTGCCAGATGCTCCCCGTATCGCCAGACAAGGTAGAACGCGGCGGTGGCGACGATAGGCACCAACCAGCCCAGGTGTTCCTTCCATTCCATTCCAAAGTTGTGCCATCCGCTCACAGCAGCGTTGGCGAGCAGCCGGGACCGGGGGAAGCTGGACAAGTCGGTTGTCCCAGCGGGCGGCGCTGCACGGTACCACGGATAAACGATGTAGGACCCGACGAAGACGGCCAGCCAAGAGAGCACGGCGATTGCGGTCCCTGAGATCTTCAGTAGGAGCACGTTGCGTCGAAGGCCCTCTGGAGTGAGCAGCTTCGATTCGAGCGTGAGCACGAGCGCAAGTGCCGCCGTGAAAAACAGGATGAACCCGAAACCGAAAGCCATTCCATGTACAGCTGTCCACCATTCTCTCGAAGTAAACTGCAGCATGGTCCTTCTCCCTCCTTGGGAACGCTTCTTCGTTCCGCGTCGAGCTTGTGCGACTTGGCTGTTGCTGTTGCAGGGAGAACTTACTGAATTTCGCAGCTAAGCGGATATCAAATTCTTAACAACCAAAGAGTTCCGCCTGGCTGTTCGTTAGCCGCCTTGCTTGATTACCTAAACTTCGTGCGGCTTGCCTCTTCATGAGCGCCACTGCCGGGAGCAAGGCGAATAATGCGACTTTCGCCGGTTGCCAAAACCGTAGGGCTTCTGTTCGCGCCCGCGCCAGGCTCGCCGGTCTTGAAGAATGACTCGTCACGGTAGCGGATCTCTGCCGCTAGCGCTACCAAGCCACAAACAAATTTTTGGCTGTTTTCCCAGCTTTTTTGCGTGGGTAGCGGGTAGCGGCAAATTCGGCGAAACGGAGCATCCTTGGCTAGCATCTTACTATTCCCCTACTCGCTCTGGCTCCTGGTCTTGATCAAAGGACGGAGTCAGGGATCTATACCTCGACTTTCCAGATCAACAACGGCAAGCTTGCTCAATCCATGAGAATGAGCCTCCCGGCTGCTTTGGTGCGATCTCTGGGACTGATGAAAGGAATGACCGCCTACATCAAAGTGCATTCCGACGGAACATTCACTGTCTACCCGAACAAGCCCCCATCTGATACTCGAAGGTAACGGCAATGATCGATCCAAGAATGCTTGGCCTAGCAAGGCGTAACGTTTGGTGGCTTTCCCCAGAGGAAGCCTTGGAGTACCCGCAGCGGGCCATCGCCAGAATCATGGATATGGGCACATTCGAAGATATTCATGAACTGGTAGGGATTGTCGGCGAGGATGCTCTGCGGCAGACGCTGAAAGACGCGGAAGCCGGGCAATTCCGACCACGGTCCTGGTCGTACTGGCAGTACCTTCTTAACGGACTCGCCGATGCCACTTTGCCGCCCATGCCGGTGCGGAAGGTGTGATGAGCTCGTTCAAACCACATTTGGAGGTGCTGCCTCAAGCTTAGAAGGAATTCTGGCCCACCCTCGGCTGGACTACTGCCAATTGCTTCGTGTTATACGATGGGACTGCAATTGACCTGCGCCGCGGCCACCGCGCATCAATCGATTTCGACTTCTTCACCGATCAGCCCCTATATCAATCGACTATCTTTCAGGAACTGCGAAAATCTGGAACGGCTCTCCGCGTCATTCAAGACGAGAAGAACTCCCTCACCGTAGTCGTCGAACCTGGCAATGTCAGGCTGTCATTCTTCGGTGGCCTGGGGATGGGGCGTGTCGGTGTGCCAACCTTGGTGGAAGACAGGATCGTGTTGGTTGCGTCAGATCTTGACCTCTTGGGCACGAAGCTCAAGGTGATCATGCAGCGAGCTGAATCTAAGGACTACTCAGATATCGCTCAACTTTTGCGCGGCGGAACGAGCTTGATTCAAGGGCTTGGGGCCGCGCGCTCGTTGTACGGTTCAGCCTTCGCTCCGGCGGAATGCCTTCGCGCCTTGACGTTCTTTGAAGACGGTGACCTATCGAAGGTAAGCGCGGAAACGCGTGATGTTCTGCGGACTGAAGCCGTAAAAGCCTCCAAAGATTTTCCGATTCCTTCTATAAAGACGATCAGCAATCAACTGAGTGACGAGGGTATCATCCGCAACGCACATCGGGGCCGAGGCGGATTGGAGTTCTGAGCCGCATCGAATTTCCGGACCGTCGCTGGTCAGCCCTCGTACGCAAGAACAGGAACCGACGACGACGCTTTGTTGAGACACTATCTGTTACATTATTCTTTTCGCAGTCCTTACAAACCATTGAGAGCCTTTACAGGTCCGGTTGACAGAAGTCCTTGCGGCTTGGATACTTGCCACAAATAGGTGCGTTCTGCTGCAAGCCCTTACAAGCTCCAAAAGTGGCTGATGCCAGTTTGAGGGGCTAGTGCCCGAAAGGGTGTGCTGGTTCAAGTCCAGTCCGCAGCACAAGACTCTTTGCGTCGCAGGGAGTTACGAAGCCTTCAGAGAACTGGCGCATCCCGAAACATCGATGTAGCACGGGTATAGCAGACGCCCGTGCCGGGAGGCTTCCATGGGCAAACGCCAGCACTCGATCGACCCGCGGCAGCGCAAAGCGGGCAAGCCTATCTTCGGCGTCGGATCGCTTCTTGGCCCTTAGCGCGGCCAACTCCGAAGCCTGGGTCGAATTGTTCGGCACGCTTGCCTATCCACCACAACATTGGATGAAGGGCTCGACCGAAACGATCTTCGGGGCCTATCACTGCGGCCGCCCCTGATCAACTTATGCTGTAATCCG
>JBEKTX010000026.1:0-20827 GCA_049515615.1 Spirochaetia bacterium | reverse complement strand
GACCGCAATCGCATTCTCGATCCCGCTTCCCAGGGTGTCATACGTATCGATGAGGAGGACCGTGGCATCGGGATACGTCTCGGCATACTTCTCGAAGGATTCGCGTTCACTGGAAAATGCCATGACCCAGGAATGCGCCATTGTGCCCCGGACCGGGATCCCGTAGAGCTTCCCCGCCAGGGTGTTGGAGGTTGCCGCCGCGCCGCCGATAAACGCCGCGCGGGAGGCCGAGAGGGCGCCGTCCACTCCCTGGGCACGACGAAGGCCGAACTCCACGATCGAACCTTCGTTGGCCGCCAGGCGGATCCGGGCTGTCTTCGTGGCGATGAGGGTCTGGAAGTTCAGGATGGCCAGAAGGGCGCTCTCCACGAGCTGTGCCTCGATGAGAGAGCCATGCACGCGCACAAGCGGCTCGCCGGGGAACGCGAGCGTTCCCTCTTCCATCGCCCAGAGGTCCCCACGGAATTTGAACCGGGAGAGCAGGTCGAGGAACTCGCGGTGGAATACCCCCAGGCTTTCCAGATAGGCAAGGTCGAAGAACATGTCGAAGACGACAGAAGGGTTCTCATGTTGGGAAAAGTACCCCTGCATCATCGACAACTCGTAGAAATCAGTCAGGAGGGTGAAATTCATTGAAAGTGTGGAGGATGGGGGATTCGAACCCCCGACCTACAGATTGCGAACCTGCCGCTCTACCAACTGAGCTAATCCCCCGTCGAGTGGCGCCGCCTCTCGCCTCGGCGGTAACCTTATACATCGCGGACATTTCAGGTCAATACCCTGCCTTGATAAGGGCAGCAGACCTATTCGATATGTGTCGAAGTGGGAGCTTGGCAAGGTATTGTGTTTCCTATTTGCATCACGTGTTCGCGTTCTTCACTTTTCCCAACATCCCGCATGGCTTGTAGAGCGCCGGGTCGGCGGCCATGGTTCAGCCTGGAGAGAACAGAGCCGCTCATCGATGAGACCGGAAACGAGCTGCCATGAGATGCCCCGGCAGAGTCTATGCGATGAGCACCCGGGCCGCCTCCTGTTTCACCCTGTCCAGAAGGCCTGCCTTCAGGGCCTCATCGATGCGCTCGACCAGCACGAAGCTCATCTTGCTCCTGACGTCTTCGGGCACATCCTCGAGGTCGCGTTCGTTGCGTTTCGGCAGAATGACAGTTGTCAGGCCCGCCCGGTGCGCGGCGAGCACCTTCATCTTTACTCCACCGATCGGCAGCACCCTGCCACGGAGGGTCACCTCTCCGGTCATCCCCACGTCGCTCCTGACCGGCCTGCCCGTGAACAGGCTCGCGATGGCCATGGTCATTGCCACTCCAGCCGAGGGGCCGTCCTTGGGAGTCGCCCCTGCCGGGACATGGATGTGCAGGTCCGACTGGGTGAAGAGGTCCGCGTCGATTCCCAGCTCGGTGGATTTGGAGCGCACGAAACTGTGGGCGATGCACGCGCTCTCCCTCATCACGTCACCCAGCTGGCCGGTGAGAGTGAACTCCCCCTTGCCCTTCATACGGGTCGCTTCGATGAAAAGGATGTCTCCGCCCACGGGAGTCACCGCGAGTCCTGTGGCGATGCCGGGGATCTCGATCGCTTCGGAGCTCTCCGATTCGAACTTCTCCTTGCGCAGCATCTCTCGGACGATCTCGGGGCTGATCTCGACCGCCGGCAGCCCCGCCGCAATCTTCGCGACCGTTTTGCGGCAGATTGCGCCTATCTGGCGCTCAAGACTGCGCACCCCCGCCTCTCGCGTGTAGTCCTGCACGATCTTCCGGAGGGCTTCCTCCGTGAAGAGGACTTCTCCTTCGCGGAGTCCGTTGGCCGAAAGCTGTCGCTTCACGAGATGCTCCTGGGCAATTTTCACTTTTTCGTGCTCGGTGTAGCCGTCCAGCTGGATGATCTCCATCCTGTCGCGAAGGGGCGCCGGTATGGGCTCAAGCTGGTTGGCGGTCGTCACGAACATCACGTCACTCAGGTCGAAATCCACGTTCAGGTAGTGATCGCGGAACGTGCCGTTCTGGGCCGGGTCGAGGACTTCCAGGAGCGCGCTGGACGGGTCGCCTCTCCAGTCGCTGCCCACCTTGTCGATCTCGTCCAACATGAACACGGGGTTTCGCGTCCCGGCACGCTTGATAGCCTGCATCACCCTGCCCGGCATGGACCCGATGTACGTCCGGCGGTGTCCCCGGATTTCCGCCTCGTCACGCATGCCTCCGAGGCTCATCCTCGTGAACTTGCGGCCGAGGGCCCTCGCGATGCTCTGGCCAAGAGAGGTCTTGCCCACCCCCGGGGGACCGACGAAGCAGAGGATCGCGCCCATCGCCCGGCCTGTCTTGCCGTCCTCTGATTTCTCACGCTGGATCCCCCTCTCCTTGAAGAGCTTCCGAACGGCGAGGAACTCGATGATGCGGTCCTTGACCTCCTGCAGGTCGTAGTGATCCTCGTCGAGCACCCGGCGGGCATTCAGGACATCCAGCTGGTCTTCGCTCATCGTGCTCCACGGCAGCTCCACCATCCAGTCGAGGTAAGTCTTGATCATCGAGTATTCAGGCGATTGCGCCGACATTCCTGACAGGCGCTTCAGCTCCCGTTCGGCTTCCTTCTTCGCCTCTTCGGGGAGGTTCGCCCTGGCCAGCTTCTCCGTGTACTCAGTGCCTGCAGAGGAGGCGTCGTCCATTTCCCCCAGCTCCTTCTGGATGGCTTTCATCTGCTGGCGAAGGAAGTATTCGCGCTGGTCCTTCTCCATTTCTTCCTTCGCCTCGGTCCTGATCTTCTGCCCGAGGCTGAGCACTTCCTTCTGGTGCCCGAGGTGCATGATGAGCGCCCTCAGCTTCTCCTTGATCGAGTCTATCTCCAGAAGCTTCTGCGCGTCCGGCGCCTCAAGCTGGCTGTTGGCGGCGATGAGGTACGCAAGGTAGCGGGGATCCGTGACGGTCGCGAGAAACTGGGCGGCTTCGTTGGGGATATTCGGGGAGAGCTGGACGATCTCACGCCCCAGCTCCTTGAGATTCGCCATCAGCGCCTCGATCTCGACGTCGGTCTCAACGGCCTCCGAGGCCTCGGCCACCCGGGCGCGAAGATACGATTCCGACGAAATCCAATGGAGGATGCGGATGCGCTCGAGGCCCTGTACCACAACCTGCAAAGTCCCGTCCTGTCCCCGGACGACCCTGAGAATGCGGGCCATCGTCCCCGTCTCATGCACCTGCCCGGGGAGGGGCTCTTCAATGCTCTTGTCCTTCGAGGAAAAGAGCCCCACCAGGCTGTCTCCCTGCATGGCCTCTTCCACGAGCTTCACCGACCGGGGAATCCCCACGGTCAGCGGAATCACGGAGAAGGGGAATGCCACAGAATCGCGCAGCGGGAGAATCGAAAGCTCGCGGGGAACGCTCACCGACTGCTCATTGCTCTTCGGCCTGAAAAAATTTGCCATGTCTGTAAGATACGCACGAGAGGCAAATTCTCAAAGCCTCCCCAAACGGGCAGTTGTCCGGAGCTCGATCCGGCAGCAAGAACCGGGTTGCTGAGGCCGCCCTGCATCCGATACCTTCCTTCCATGGCAACCGCAGATGTCCTCCTGCTCCTGGTCCTCTCCGGAATCTGGGGAAGCTCGTTCATCTTCATCCGGTACCTCGCGCCGATCATCGGACCCGTGGCCACAGCCGACGCCCGAATGCTCTTCGCGGGTGTGGCGCTCGTCCTCTTCTTTTTTCTTGCCCGGTTCAAGCCCGAGTGGAGGAAAAACGCCAGGCATTTCCTGGTCATCGGTCTGCTGAACTCGGCGATCCCGTTCGTGCTGTATTCGATCGCCGCCCTGGTGCTGCCCGCCGCCATGGAGGCGATCTTCAATTCCATGTCTCCGATGTTCGGCGCGATCTTCGCCGCGCTCTGGATGCACGAGAAGCTGACGCCCCGCAAGATCGCCGGCCTTCTTCTCGGGGTCGGCGGCGTCGTGGCAATGAGCAGTCTGGGCGGCCTCGCCTTTGGCCTTTCAACCGTCCTGGCGGTCGCCGCCTGCATCATGGCGCCCCTCTGCTACGGACTTGCGGGGGTGTACATCAGGATGCGCGCATCAGGGGTCAGGCCGATGGCTATTGCGGGAGGAAGCCAGCTCCTTGGCGGACTTGCCCTTCTGCCTTTTGTTGTCCTGTTCCCACCGGCGGCGTCCGCCGTCGACACGCGGGTCGCCCTGATCGTGGTCGCCTTCGCTCTCTTGTGCAGTGCGGTCGCGTATCTCATCTACTACAGGCTAATCGCCGATATTGGGCCCACCAAGGCCCTGACGGTGACCTTCCTGATCCCCGTGTTTGCCATGCTGTGGGGACTGGTCTTCCTCCACGAAACGATCAGAGTGAGCATGATCCTCGGGGCGGCGATCATTCTTGTCGGTACGTTCCTGGTTGCCGGCCGGCGTGGGCGCCCGAAGGAAAACCCGTCGGTTGTACAGGCGCAAGGCCCGCGGGTATACTGAGCGTGGATTGAAAGGAGTTCGGAATGGGATTCACCCTGGACATCGGTGCACGCGCTCCAACGTTCGCATTGCCTGGCACGGACGGGAAGACCTACCGGCTGGAGGATTTCAAGGACGCCTCGATCCTCGTCGTCTTTTTTACCTGCAACCACTGCCCGTATGTCCTGGGATCGGACGAGAAGACCCGCGAGACCGCGGAAAAGTTTGCGCCCCGCGGCGTCGCTTTTGTTGGCATCAATCCCAACAGCGAGCAAACCCATCCCGAGGACGACTTTGCTCACATGGTCGAGCGGATGGAGGAGAAGAGATTCCCGTGGGTCTACCTTCGTGACACGAGCCAGGCCTCGGCGCGCGCGTACGGCGCCCTGCGCACACCGCACTTCTTCGTTTTCGGAAAGGACCGGTCACTGTTGTACACCGGCCGCGCGGTGGACAACCCGAAGGACACGACGAAGCTGACGGTGAATGACCTGGAGAATGCCCTTGAAGACGTCGTTGCCGGGCGGCAGGTCAGGACACCGGTGACGAACCCCATCGGGTGCAATGTGAAGTGGCGGGGAAAGGACGCACACTGGATGCCGGCAGAGGCATGCGACCTCGTCCCCAGGACCGAAGAGGCCCACACGGAGTAAAGGCCTGTTTCCGCCTACAGTCGGCCTGTCGGCCATCCATGGCCTCGGCCTCCTTCGGCATCCCTGCCTACAGTCGGCCTGTCGGCCATCCATGGCCTCGGCCTCCTTCGGCATCCCTGCCTACACCTCTATGGTCTTCCCTTCCTGAGCGACGCTGACTTTCATCCGTGTCCTGCCGCGGATTGAGGACATGTAGGCCCTGTACAGACCCTCCAGCTCCTGGTCATTTCGGAGCGGCTCATGGTGGAAGAGCACGAGGTGCTTCACGCCCGCCCTGTGCGCGGAGTTGATGGCCCACTCGAAGGAGCTGTGCCCCCAACCCTTCTTTCCCGCGAGGTACTCCTTGTGGGTGTACTGCGTGTCGTGGACGAGTATGTCGGCGTCCTCGTAGAACTGCTGGACCTTCTCGTTCCCCTCCCGCGCGGCGACTTCCCCCTCCTTGACCGCCATGGCGTCGTATCCCGGGTCCTCCGGCTTCGCCTCGAAGACATTCTGAAACATCTCATGGTCGTAGGCGGTGCAGAGCACCTTGCCTTCGAACTCGAACCTGTACCCCAGCACGAGGATGGGGTGGTTGAGGTATTTCGTCGTCACCTTCAGTCCGCCGCCGAGGTCCTGGCTCCCCTCCTTGAGCGGATGGTACCTGATGTCGGCGCGAAGCTCCTCCAGCCGCACGGGGAAATACCGGTATTGGAGCTGGTCGCCCACGATCTTCTCCAGCGTGTCTTCTTCGTACGTGACCGGCCCGTAGACGTCCAGCTCCGTGGTGGGGAGAAAGATGGGCGTGAAAAAGGGAAAACCCATGATGTGGTCGTAGTGAGTGTGGGTCAGGAACACACTCGTCTTGATGGGACCCCGGGGCAGGTCCTTTTTCATGATCAGATTTGCCAGCTCGCGGATCCCGGAGCCGAGGTCCATGACGATGAGCCTGTCTTCTTTTCCGAATCTCAGCTCGAGGCAGGAGGTGTTTCCGCCGTACTTGACGGTTGTCGGCCCGGGGACGGGTATGGAGCCCCGCACGCCCCAGAATGTCAGCCGGATGGACACGGTCGCCCTCCTACTGGGAGACGGTCAGGAAGATCTTGGCCTTTTCTATCTCGCTGTTGGCCTTTTCCTCAACCGCCTCCAGGTCGTCGAGGGTGATCCCCAGTTCCTCAAACAGGCTCTGCGAAAGCTTCTCGGGGTAACGGTCGCCCGAGAATCCGATCTGGAACGTATTGGCAAAAAAATTCGCCGCTGCCACGGTGAGAAGAACGTCCCGGTTGTCGCCCGTGTATTGATCCAGGAAATGATGGAAGTAGACGACGTCTTCCATCACGGGGCCGAGGTTCCAATTCCTGATGATGAGGCGCCCCACCTCGCAGTGGTTGACCTCCATGGTGCGTTCTTCCAGGATGAACAGCGGGGCGCGCTCCTTGTCGGTGAGGGAGAGGGCGGTCACGTATTCGGCTGAGAGCTTGTTGTTCAGAGGGATCTTTCCGATGTCATGGAGCAGTCCCGCGACGAAATACTCCTCCAGCTGTTTCGGGTCCTTCCTCCGCTTGATGGCGATGAGCTTTGCCGTCACGCCGACGCAAAGCGAGTGGCGCCAGAAACCGTCGATGTTCAGCGCCTGGAAGTTGCCCTTTGCGGAGAGCTGTCCGAGCACCGCCGTGGACAAGGCAAGGTTCTTCACGGTATTGATCCCCAGCATGATGATCGCCCGCACGAGACTGGTGATCTGGTTGTTGAGACTGTAGTACGCGGAGTTGATCAACTTCATCACCCGGCCCATGAGCACGGGATCCAGGCTGATGACATGGTTCAGATCCGACGGTGAAGTCTTCGGATCGTTGGCGATCTGCAGGATCTTCGAAACGGTGATGGGGAGGCTGGGCATCTTGGCGATGTAGGTCTGGACGATGGCGAGAATCTTGTCTTTGTCCCGCATACCCTATTTCGATCTCCCCATGCGGGCGACGATGGATTCTATCCTGTCCCTCATCGCGGCGCCGACAGCCTTGTCGGGATGCCAGGCGGCAAGGTCCCTGAGGTAGGAAAACGTGTCGACGACGCGCGCGCGCGTCATCGGCGTATCCCGACGCGGGACCGTCGGGTGATTGCTCTCGGCAACTTTTTGCCGCAGGCTTTTCCTGCCGGCCAGCCGCGCCTTCAGCGACTCCATCGCGAGGCGCTCGGTGCTCCCGCGAAACCGCCTTCTCTCCCGCTCCGGCAGATAATCTGACAGTTTCCCCAGATAGTCAAGAAGATCGCCCGGACTGGCATGGCCGCCGCCCTTGTCGAGACGGTCGCGCACTCCATTGAGGTAGCTCCGAAGCTCATTGCGCACATCCTCGCTGGAACGGGGGGGGCTCGCGGGCTCGGCCGACTTCGCGGCGGACGGCTGCTCCTGAGGGGTGGACGGGTGAGGCTGTCCGGATCTTTGAGCGGCCGCGGGAGCGGCCGGCGGCATCTCCCGTGCAGCTTCATGCGGTTCATCCACCGGCTCGAGCTGCTCCAACTCAGCCTCGGGTTCCTCTTCCAATCCCGTCGCGATTTCCGGTTCCGGTTCAGAATCGGTGATCGGCTCAAGGCCCGGCCATCCCGCAGGGGCAGGCGCACGCTCATCTGGTGGCGCCTGCTTCTCCGCGAGGGGCTCGAGATCTTCCGGCACTTCTTCGAGGGCGACCTCAGGCTCTTCAGCCGAAGCCCGAGTGTCCCCCGGCTGAGTGTCATTCGACGATTCGGGCACCTGCTCGTCCGTGTCTTCGATGTCAGCGGATGCATACCGGGGAAAACCCTCCGGCTGCGGTCCCGAGGACGGCAGGTCCATCGTGATCGGCCGCTGGGGAGACTGCCCCGCACCTGCCTGCATGTTCAGAATTATGGGCGGCATCGGCGCCGCGCTCTTCTTCTCGTCGATCTTGCGGGAAAGCTCCTTCATCTCGTCGAAGAGCTTCTCCACGACCTTGGACTGCGCGGCAACCGATTCTTTCAGGGAGTTGGCCAGAACCGACTCCCCCTGCGGAGAGAGCGTGAGCTGGGCCGGCTGCGAAGGCTGGGGAGGAAGAGGAGAAGGCTGAGGTGGAGCAGCCGGCGGGGCCGCGCTCCGAGGCTGCTGGGAGGGAAAAACGGGTGGAGGCTCGAACATCTCAAGGGCAGGGTTCTCCTCGTACAGCTCCTGGTCCTTCAGGAGATTCACGAGATTCGGCGGCCGCTCATCCTCGATGGAGACCGCCTCCTCCTGGACCGACTCCTCCACCTCCTCGAGCTTCAGCTCCTCATCGACTTCACGAACCGCGAAGACCGGTTCCAGCCCGCCCACGTCGATGATGGGAACCACATCCTCCTCGAGAGGCTCGAAGTCCTCAATCATGAGCGTATCGTCCGCCGTCTTCTCCTTCTCCGGCGGGGCCGAGTCCACGGAGAGCTCTCTGAACTTGCGGATCGTCTTCTCCCGTTCGTCGCGGAAATCCTTTTCGTGCTCGGAGATGGCTCTCTCGTATTCCTCCATCGCGCGGGAAAGAGCCTCCATGTCCTTTGGATCCGTGCTCTGCTCCAGCGTGTTGATCAGGCCCTCGATCGTCTCGATAGCCTTCTGCGGCTCTCCGAGCTCGCGGTAGAGCTTCGCCAGCCGGCTGCCGGCTTCTGTGTCGTCGGGAAAAGCCTCCTGCACCTCGATCAAAGTCTGGGCCGCCTGCCGGAGGTGGCCCTGCTTCGCGTGGATGTCCGCCAGGAGGATCCGTGCCCTGCGGTCCTCGGGCCGCGCCGAGAGGTAGCGCAGCACCTCTTCCTCGGCCTTCGCCGTCTCGCCGGATTCCTTCAGCAGGAATGCCAGGTCGATTCGGAAGTCCTGGTCCTCCCCGCCGAGTGACTCGAGCTTTTCATAACACTCGAACGCCTTTTTCTTTTCACCTGTGCGGCCGTACACGATAGCCAGTCCCTTCAGTGCTTCGGGGTTCATCGGCTGGGCCGCGAGGACCGTGGTGTAGTGCTCAATCGACTCGGGGTAGTTCTCCACGAGCCGCAGGATTCCCGCCAGGCGCAGCCGCGCGTCCACGTTGCCCGGCTCGATGGACAGCAGCCGCCGGAGCTCTTCCAGGGCTTCGGTAAGCTTGCCTTCTCCTTCCAGGAGGGAAGCGAGGTTGCCCACGGCCTGCCCATAGCGCGGGTTGGCCTTCGTGGATTCGCGGTACGATTGCGAGGCCTCTTCGCGACGGCCCATGGCGGCGAGGACCACGCCGAGATTATTCAGGGCACGCGCGTTTCTCGGCTCGATACGCAACGCTTCGCGGAGCGTTTTTTCCGCCGCGTGGTGATCGCCGAGACGGTGCCGGGCAACCCCGAGATTGTTCAGGGCGTCGGTCCAGCCCGGCTTGGCCTTCACCGCGGCGTCGTACTCCTCCTGCGCCTCGCGGAGTTTGCCCATGCGCTCGTAGACGACGCCGAGATTGTAGTGAAGACGCGGCTGGCTGGTGTCGGCCTGCAGCCCCTTCTGGTAGATGCGGATCGCGTCTCCGTACCGGCCCGCCGCCTCGAGCACGGTGCCGAGGTTGATGTAGGAGGGCACGAACGTGGGGTCCACCGCGATGGCCTTGGAGAAGTTTTCCTCCGCCAGCTCGTTGTTATTCAGGGCCTTGTAGACGTTGCCGAGGTTGTAGTACACGTCCCCGCGCTGGGGGGAGAGGTTGATGGCCCGCTCGAAGTGCGGGATCGCCTCGCCGTAGGACTCGATCCTCTTGAAGAGGACACCGAGATTGTTGTGCGCCTCCGTGTACTCGGGCTTCAGCTGTACGGCCTTCTGGAACATCTCGATGGCCTTGTGAAACCTGCCCGTCCTCTCGCAGACGCTGCCCAGGAGATTGTATGCCACCGCGGAGTCTGCCTGGTCTTCCAGTATGCGCAGGGCGAGCTTTTCCACCAGGGGGAACTCCCCCATCTTGAACGCGTTGCGCGCTCGAACCAGGATTTCCGGCGCGGACATCGCTTTCATTTGTATATCCTGGAGGGACGTGAGCTGATCTCCGCGCTGAACTCGCTCTGCTGCCGGGGATCCGAGGCGTCGTAGGCAGCAACGGCGAAGTAATAGAGGGAACCGTTCTCCAATCCGCCGATCTCGAGTGTGGTCGAAGAGCCGGCGTCGATGGGGGACGCCCCCAGATCGGCGCCCGTTCCCAGGAAGTTGTGAGGCGAGGTGCCATAGAAGACGAGGTAGCCTTTCACGTTCAGATCATTCACCTTGCGCCAGGTGAGGGTCACTTTCCCGTTGCCGGGGGTTGCCATGAGTCCGGCGGGGGGTGATGGCGGAAGATTGGGCTCGTAGATCACCCTGAGGCTCGAGAGACGGGGGGACTGCGTGCGGGTGCCGTCGGGATACAGCTCCACGCGCAGCTGGATGTAGCGCGCTCTTAATGTCTCTCCGAAATCGGATCCCGGCACGAACGGCACCCAGTCCGCGTCCGACTTCAGGAGCCGCTTGCCCGCCCATGTGTCGGCCGCCTGGTAGAAGAACTCGATGCTGCTGTCAGATGGTATCGTCGCCACCGATTCGATGCGGGCAATCCGCGTGGCCGAATATCCCAGGTCGATGATCTCGGATGTCGCGACGCCCGTCTTTCCGAGGAAGCGGGAGAGCACCGGATCGTCCACGAACCTCTGCGAGATGCGAAGCTCGTCCATGAAACCGGTGAAGCCCGCGCCCAGCACGAGCGGCCCCGCAAAGGCGCTGCCCAGCGCCGGCACGGCAATGGGGCCGGTCTCGCGGCCTGTGTCCGTGACATGCACGATGGCTTCCGGCAGCCCGTCCAGCCGGTACTCGAGAATCCCTTCCCGTGAATCGAACCGCAGGAGGTGGTGGTGCCAGGCTCGCGGAAGAAGCTGCCGCGTGCCAGACAACCGCACGGGAATATAGTCCGCCCCAGGGAGGCGGAAGATATTCTGGAAATCCCAGACCATCTTCCTGTCGCGGATGAAAAAGCGTATTCCCTGGCTGAGGAGCCGATTGTTTCCCGAAGAGCTGGTGCGCTCCGAGCCGTCCCACGAGATGACATTCTCCCCATCGGACATCGTGGCAGGGTACAGCCAGAACTCTATCGTGAAGTCACCCCATACCGCACCGGAGCTGAACATGCTGCCCGCCGGGGCCCTGAGACTGAAGCCCTGCCGGCCGCCCGTGAAGGCAGCGCTCGCTCCCCCGACGGCAGACATGGAATCGGAGATGACCGGGCCGTCTCCGGAGAAGGTGTAGGCGCCGGTGGCATCGGTCGCCGCAGGGGCATCGAAATGAAAGAGGAGCTCGGTCTCTCTGTCCTGCACGTAGGCGCCCCCGCTCAGCGTGAGGTCCTGGAAACCCCAGCGCCCGGGAAGCGCCGTCACGCCCTCGAGGCTCGTCATCCGCGTCCAGAGGTTTTCCCTGCCCAACTCCTTGAATTCCTCAAGGCCGGGAAGTGACGGGGCGGCGAGCAGAAAGCAGAGCAAGAGCGCTCCGGAGCAGTGTTGTTTCCGGACCATGGTTCTGTACATTGGTATTATAATCGGTCGGCAGGGGTGTTTCCATTGAAGGCTTTCGACGATCCGCGCGACAGGCAGTATCCTGACCAGCCAGGCGTATACCTCATGAAGGACGCTGAGGGGAAGATCATCTACGTCGGGAAGGCGCGCTCCCTGCGGAACAGGCTCCGGTCGTACTTCGCCGGGGAGAAGGATATCAAGACCCGGTTTCTTCTCGCGCATATGGCCGACATCGAGGTCATCATCACCCACACCGAGTACGAGGCGCTGATCCTGGAAAACAATCTCATCAAGCAGTGGGCGCCGCAGTACAACATCGACCTCAAGGACGGAAAGACATACCCAGTGATCCGGCTCACCGCCGAGGAGTTTCCACGGGTCTACAGGACCAGGCGGATGATCTTCGACGGCTCGGAGTACTTCGGACCGTTTCCAAAGCCGCACCAGATCGACCTGTACCTCCGTCTCATCGAGAGGCACTTCCCGCTGTGCAAGTACCGGGGCTCGCAGAAGAAGAGGGCCTATCCCTGCTTGAACTATCACATGGGCAGGTGCGCGGGGGCCTGCTGCGGCAAGATCACCCGTGAAGAATACATGAAGATCGTGGACGGGGTGCGCACGCTCCTCTCGGGCCGAAGCGACGAGCTCCTGCGCGACTTGCGGGTGAAGATGAAGGCCGCATCCGACGCGCAGGATTTCGAGCGGGCCGCCCGGCTTCGGGACCAGATGCTCGCCATCGAGGAGGTATCCGGCGAGCAGCGCGTCATGGAGTTTACGGAAGAGGACCGGGACTACATCGCCCTCGCACCGTGCGCCGAGGAGCTTGTGGTGGTGGTCCTCCTGGTGCGCGAAGGGAAGCTCCTCGGCAAGGAAGTCTTTCGCGTCGCGGAGTACTCCCCTGACGAGGAGGCCCTGTCCCACTTTATCGCGCGCTACTATGCGGAGCGGAAGGCCATCCCTGCTGCGGTATACGTCGGCAGGCAGATCGACGCGGAAAACCTCTCCGCGTTCCTGCGGGAGCTGGCCGGGCGGCAGATTGTGGTGAAGGCGCCCCAGAGGGGCAAGCACACGCAGCTCCTGGAGATGGCGGAAGCGAATGCCCGTGAGGAAGCCGCCAAGGCCGCGCGCGGGGCGGAGATGAGCGCCGCTCTGGAGGGGCTGAAAATGGAGCTGTTCCTGCCCCGCGTACCGCGGAGGATCGAGGGCTTCGACATCGCGCATCTGGAGGGAAAGGACACTATCGCCTCCATGGTGCGGTTCACCGACGGGCGGCCGGACCGCAGGCTCTATCGAGCCTTCTCCATCCGCAGCCTGGGTGGGAAGATCGACGACTTCGAATCCATCCGCGAAGCGGTCGCCCGCCGATACACGCGTGTGTTGAACGAGGAGCTGGACCAGCCCGACCTCATCCTGATCGACGGCGGCAAGGGCCAGCTCTCCGCGGCGCGGGGCGTTCTGGAGAGCCTCGGTCTGGAAGCGATCCCCGTGATCGGCCTGGCGAAAAAGCTGGAAGAGATCTTCATGCCGGACCGCGAGGGGCCGCTCGTCCTTGAGGAGGCCTCCTCGAGCCTGCGGATCCTGGAGGCGGTGCGCAATGAGTCCCACAGGTTCGCCACGAAGCTGAGCAAGAAAAGGCGCACGAAACGGATGACCCTGGCGATGCTCGAAGGGGTCCCGGGGATCGGGGCGACGCGGAGCCGAAGGCTGATGGAGGCGTTCGGCTCGGTGGAGGCAATTCTCGGCTCCAGCCCCGAGGAGCTTCAGAAGAGGGCCGGCCTCCCTAGAGAGACAGCCGCCATGCTCCTTGCCCGGCTTTTGCAACGACGTAGTACACCATCAGCCGGAGCAGCAGGTCGTGGAGGTCGGCCTTCGCCGACCTGAAGCGCTCGTCGAATTCCACGAGGAGCTGGACAATCCTCTCGATCTCCTTCGAGCTGAACATGCGGCTGCCCTCCGCGTAGGTCTTCTGATTTTTCTTGCTGAAGATCCTCAGCTTCGGGAATGCTTCCGCGCTCTCGTAGTTGGCCGCCCGCATCCGTTTGTAGCTTGCCAGCTTCCTGAACTGCATGAGAAGCCCCCCGACCAGCTGCGTTGCATCAGCCTCGCGGGACAGGAGGATCTTGTCCAGGAACTCTTCGGCGGAGAGGAGCTCTCGCCCGCAGATCGTGTCGAACAGGGTGAAGACGTTCTCTTCCTTCGAGTGGTAGATGTACTGCTCCACGCTCTCCAGCGTGATCACGGCATCGGGTCCGAAGAACAGCGCCAGCCTCTCGCACTCCACGCGCATGTCGCGCGTGTTGTTCTCCACCATGTCCAGGATGTACTCCACCGCCTCGGCGGCGATCGAGATCTTTCTCTGCCGGAAGAAGCTCGCCACCCAGCCCTGTTTCTGGTTGTCGAACAGCTCCCAGAAGACCCTCTGGTGCTCGAAGGGCACGGCGCCGGGCGTCTTTTTCTTCTGGTCTCCCGCGATTTTTCGGTCGATGTCACCGGGATAGCCCGCGCTCAGCAGGAGCAGTGTGGCATCCTCCGCGGGGGAGGCGAGGTACTCGACGAGCGCGCTTACCTCCTCCGGGCGCTTCACCTCCTCAGCGTTCGAAACGATGACGAGCCGGTGCCGTGCGAAGAGGGACATGTTGCGGAGGCACAGGATGATATCCGAGATGCCGGTTTCCCCGGCGTAGAACCGCGACCTTTCGGGAGGCTCGCCGAGACGGGCCGCAAGTGCTTCAGTGATCTTTTCAATGAACGCCGACTTTTCCCCCTCCTCGGGTCCGAGGAGGAGACGGGCAGGCGGCTCGCGCGCAGGCGATTGTGTCTTGGGCCCCGTGGGGCTCACGTGTAGCTTCTCATGAGGAAGGCGAGCTTGCCGAGGATCCGGACATTCTGCGTATACAGGGGAGGGTACTTCGAGTTTTCCGCTTTCAGGCGCACGCGGTTTTTCTCCACGTAGAACCGTTTGAGGGTCACTGCCTCGTCCACCATAGCAACGACGATGTCGCCGTTGTCCGCTGTGTTCTGATGAGTGACCACCACCACGTCGCCGTCCATGATGCCCGCGTCCTTCATGCTGTCGCCTTTGACCTGCAGGGCGAAGTGAGTGGAGGCGCCGAGGGACGCCGCCGGCACCTGGACGTAGCCCTGGAGGTTCTCCTCCGCGAACAGCGGCTTGCCCGCGGCCACGTTGCCCAGAAGCGGCACAGAGGCCACCTCATCCGTGTCCGCTTCCGCGTCCCGTACGATTTCGATCGTGCGGGAACGGTTTTCGTGGCAGCGGAGGAAGCCCTTCTTCTCCAGAGCCTTTACATGGTCGTAGCTGCCCTTCACTGAGAAGCGGAAGTTGGTGGCGATCTCCCGGATGGTGGGGGGATAGCGGTTGATGCGGATGAACTCCCGGATGAAATCGAAAACTTCGCGCTGCCGCTGGGTGAGGCCTTTCATTTCCGACTATTTCTCCGTAGTCATTTTCAACTTCTTCATCTTGCTGTGAAGGTTGCTCGCATACACCCCCAGCGCATCCGCGGTACGCGAGACATTTCCCCCATTCTCCTGCAGCCGCGCAGCAATCAGTTCCCGCTCGAAGCCGTCACGCGCCTCCGCGAGCGTCATTCCCTTGTAAGCGAAGAGCGCGCTGCTTGCTTCTGCCGGCGCAGCGGCCCCCAGGAACGACTTCACCGATGCAGCGGAGATGACCGCTTCCTCCGTCATGATATTAACCCTCTCGACGAAGTTTTTCAATTCCCTGATGTTGCCGGGCCAATGGTAACTGCTCAGCGCCTTCATGCCCTCCGGGGAGATGATTCGCGGCTCCTGGGCGGAGGGCCGCTTGAACTTCTCCATGAAGTACGACACCAGGGCCGGCAGGTCTTCCAGGCGTTCACGCAGGGAGGGGACATGGATCGGCACGACGTTGATACGGAAGAACAGGTCTTCCCGGAATCTGCCTCCCGCGATCTCGGCGCGGATATCCTTGTTCGTCGCCGAAATCACCCGCACGTCCACCGTCAGGGATTCTTCTCCCCCGACCCGCTCGAAGCGCATCTCCTGCAGGACCCTCAGGACCTTGGCCTGCGTGTTCTGCGACATGTCGGCGATTTCGTCGAGGAACAACGTGCCGTGGTCGGCCGCCTCGACCTTGCCGCGCCTGCGCTGGAGCGCGTTGGTGAACGCCCCTTTCTCGTGGCCGAAGAGCTCGCTCTCGATGAGGGTCTCGGGAATGGCCGCGCAGTTCAGCTCGACGAACGGCCCGGATGCGCGCGCACTGCGGGCGTGGATTTCGCGGGCCACGAGCTCCTTGCCCGTCCCGTTCTCTCCGACGATGAGGATGCGCGAATCGCTCGCGGCCGACTGCGCGATGAGCTCGCGCACGGCCCGAATCCCCTTGCTGTCTCCGACCATCCTGTCGTCCATGAAGATGCTGTTGCGCAGTGTCCTGTTTTCGCGGCGGAGTTCCTCGATGGCAAGTGCGTTGCGCACGACGGTCATCGTCCTGTCCAGGGAGAGAGGCTTTTCCAGGAAATCGAACGCGCCCATCTTGGTGGCCTGCACGGCCAGGGAAATGTTCGCGTGACCCGAGATCATGATGACCTCCAGGTCGGGGAACTGCTCGCGGATGCGCTTCAGCACATCCATGCCGCCCATGTGAGGCAGCCAGACATCGAGGAAAACCAGATCCACCGTGGCCGCGGCCAGCTCTGCCAACCCCAGGATCCCGTCCTCCACTGCGATCACCTTGTATCCCTCGTCCTCCAGGACGTCCCTCAGGACCGTACGGATGCCAGGCTCGTCGTCGATGATGAGGATCGTTCTCACGGCTCCCCCGCCGCCGAAGGCGATGGGGCCGCCGTCGGCAGATCGATGAAAAACGTGGTGCCTCGCGTCCCGTCGCTTTCCGCCCAGACATTCCCGCCGTGGTCGAAGACGATGCGCTGAACGATGGCGAGGCCCAGTCCGGTGCCGCTCGTCTTCGTCGTGAAGTACGGTTCGAAGATGCTCTCCATGTCCGTCTCGGGAATGCCGATGCCCGAGTCGCTCACCGCAATGCGGCAGAACCCCTTCTGGGCCTTTTTCACGATGTCGGCGCGTACCGACAAGAGGCCACCGTCCGGCATGGCCTGGATTGCGTTGGTGAACAGGTTGGCGAACACGCGCTTCATCTGGTCCCTATCGGCCGATACCACGAGGGTCTCTGGCACCTCGGCAAGGTCGATGCGCACCGTACTGGAAAGGTTCCAGTATACCGCTCCGACCTCCTCGAGAAGCCCCCGCAGTTGAAACACGGCGGGCCGGGGCATGGGTAGCTTCGCAAAGTCGCCGAACTCGCGGAGCATTGTCTCCAGGTTGTCTACCTCGGTGATGATCGAAGCGACGGCAGGCGGGAGCACCTTGTCGAAGTCCGGCGCGTTCTCACCGTGTTTCTTCAGCATCCGCTGGGCGGAAAGTTTGATCGGCGTGAGAGGATTCCTGATCTCGTGCGCCAGGCGCTGGGCGATCTCCTGCCACGCCGTGATCCGTTCCGCCTGCAGGAGCTTGCGGCGGGAGCGCTCCAGCTCGGCGATCATGCCGTTGAAAGAGTCCACCAGCGCGGCGAGCTCATCCCGCGGACGGGTGAGGATGCGGAAGCTGAAGTCGCCCTCGGCGACCCGCCTCGTGGCATCCTCGAGGTGAGCGATCGGGCTGATGATCCTCTCGGTGAGCAGCAGACTGACGAGAATGGTGATGAAGAAGATGGGCAGGGAGAAGAGAAAGAAAATGCCCACCAGCACGAGCCGGAAAAGGTCGCGGAACTGGTCGAGCGCCGTGAAGACGGTCAAGCTCTGGGTGATGCGCCGCGCGTTGGTGAACAGGTCGGTGGACAGAAGCGCGCTGGCCACCGCCGTGAGCCTCTCTCCGTTGACGAGGAGCACCTTCGAGTCCCGGAGTATCGTCACGTCCGTTCTGTCCTCGCGCTGGGTGCCGCCGGCGTTGGGCACCGCGGGCAGGCGGGCGCGCAGATCGCCGGCGAAGGCGAGCTCCCGGCCGTCGGGACGGAACAGCTGCAGGGCTCCGATGCCCTTGTTCACCGCCTGCACGCCCGGCCATGCACGCTCAGGTGAGACGATGAACTGGCCGAGAAGGGTCGGGGCGAGGGGACCGTCCACGAACTCTCCGAGGCTCTGGAGGCGCTCGTTGTAGTAGGAGATCACGAGATCCCGGGCGCTGCGCAGCGCATCTCCGATCGAGGAGCTGAACCACGTTCCCATGGCGGAATTGACAAAGGTGATCCCCAGCATGGCCTGAGGGCCGGCGGACAGCACGGCGACAAGGATGAAGAACAGCAGGAGCCGCAGACGAAGCCCGGCCCCGGGCTGGCGCAGCGCCCGCTGTCGGATCAGCTTCGTGAATTGAAAGACCGTGACGCCCATGAGCACGAGGGGGAGGACCAGCGCCACGATCAGGGCGATCGTGGACGCCGCCGGGTCGGCGCCGGCAATGGTGGTGATGAAGGTGCGGGAAAACGCGATGATGATTCCGATGAGCACGAGGAACAGCAGGATCACGACGAGCAGCCCGCGGGAGGTGTTCTCCGTCATGGCGGCACGGTCGACGATGCCTTTCACGGCGCGTCCCTGCGCACCCACGGCGTGGCAACATTCGCCGCGGCGCCGGCCAGACCGATCAGGGTGAGGGGCGGCATCAGGCGCACCAGCTCGAACTGGGCCCGTGCCGCCACATACAGGCGGCGGCGTGAGGCGGCCGGCATGTCGAAACCGAACACTTCGTCCAGAGCAAAGAAACCGCGGATCAGCTCATCCGGCTGCGTATAGCTCTTCTGCGGTCTGTTTTCCTCTTCCACGACGAAGACCCGGTCCAGGAAATCCCAGAAGGCGCTGCGCACGACCGTCCGTTCCGAAAGCAGCCTGTCGCCCGCGAAGGAGAACGCCGGTCTGCGCTTCTCGTACAGGCGTGTGGTGAAGGTAATGCGCGATTCCAGACCCTTGCGCAGCGAGTCGATCACCTCGTCGGAGCGGGCCCAGCGGAAGGAGAGCGACGCGGAGAGAAATCCGCCCCGCGGCGCGACGGACAACTCTATTGCCTGGGCCGAGACCGCAGCGGCGGAGGCGGGCAGGAGCAGGGCAATGGCGGCAGCGGCGCGCCGAAAGATTCTATTCCTCCTCGAATCGGTTGTCGAACAGCTTCTGGATGGCGTCGACGGCTTCCGACTCATCGGGACCTTCCGCGATGATCTTCAGGGGCGTGTTGAAGGTGGCCCCGAGCGTGATCACGCCCATGATCGACTTGCCATTCACCCGTTCGGAGTCTTTCTCGATGAAGACCTGTGACGTGAAGCTGCTGGCGGTCTTCACCAGCAGCGCCGCAGGCCGGGCGTGCATGCCCGCGCGGTTGCGGATCGTCACGATGCGCTCGACCATGTTCCCTCATTTCTCGTTGAGGAAGATCTCTCGGGTGCTCTCCCCTTCCAACCAGTTCATCACGTTGCGGTTGAACTCCCGGGCCGAGTAATAGCCCATTTTTTTCAGTCGTTCGTTGCGCGCCGCGGTCTCGATGATCACGGGGATGTTGCGCCCGGGCTTGATCGGCACCGTCACGCAGGGAGCGTGCACACCGAGGATATCCATGGTTGCCTCTTCCGCGCCGATCCTGTCGTAGTTCTTTTGCGCGTCCCAGAACTCAAGCTGCACCACCAGCTGGATCTGCTTCTTGTCCCTGATCGCACCCACCCCGAAGAGATGCGTGATGTTGATGATGCCGAGACCCCGGATCTCCATGTGGTGGCTCACCACCTGGGCGCCCGTGCCCATGAGAATGTTGCCGCTCACCCTGCGGATCTCCACGGCGTCGTCGGCGATCAGCCGGTGACCGCGCTCGATGAGCGAGAGAGCCGACTCGCTCTTGCCGACGCCGCTGTCTCCCATGAGCAGGACGCCGATGCCGAACACTTCCACCAGCACGCCGTGCACCGTTGTCTTCGGTGCGAAGATTGTGGAGAGCACGCGGAGGATCCGCATCGTGAACTCTGAGGACGAGAGATCGGTCTGCAGAATGGGACACTGGGCCTTTTCCGCGATCTCGGCGACATCCTCCGTGGGCTGGAGAGAGTGGGTGAATACACAACAGGGGATCATGTAGGTGAAGAGCTTCTCCAGTTCCCCCCGGCGCTTCTCCTTGGCGAGCTTCTGGAGGTATGCGTTCTCCCCCCGTCCGAAGATCTGAATGCGCTGGAAGGCGAAATTCTCGTAAAAGCCGCCCAGCTCCAGCCCGGGCCTGTTGATCTCGGTCACGGTGATCTCGCGGATGAGCCCGGGCCGTCCCCCGATGCATTTCAGGTCCAGGGCGTCGTTCTCCCGCAGGTCGAGCTGCAGCAGGTCGAGGACCAGGAACCGTTCCTTGGAACCCTGTGCCACTTCCCCCGCCTATTCTTCCGCCACGCCGGGCTCCTGCTTCTTGTGGTGGTCCTTGATCCGGGACTTCTCCTTCTCGATGACTGCTTCCAGCTTGTCGTACAGATCGTCAATGCCCTTGTTCAGATCGAAGTTCTCTACGCCGACGTGCTTCGAGGCGCCCCAGCGAAAATTCAGGGTCGTCTCCAGCTTGAAGAGGCTCTTTTCTCTTGAAATGTTCATGAGGAAATCCACGATGAGATCCCGCCCGAAATCCAACCGGGGCATTTTCGCATCGATGTAGTCCTGGATCCTCTTGCTCACTTTAACGTGGATCCCCTTGATCTCGACATTCATGTCCGCCTCCTCTGGTAGGACGATTCAATGGCCAGCTCGCCGCGGTACTTGGCGACTGTCCTTCGTGCCAGAGAAACTCCCTTGGCGGCGAGGATTTCGACGATCTTCTGGTCCGAGAGGCCCCGCCCGCCAGAGCCGTGCGCCTCACCACGCGTCCCGCCCCGTGCGCCGTGCGCCTGTGGCGCCTGTTTCGCTCTCTCCTGATCGATTATCTCCCTGATGATCTCCTTCACACCTTCCTTCGAGAACCTGCCGCCCGTTGTGCCGGTGGCCGACACCGAATTCGAGAAAAAGTGCTTCAGTGCAAAGATACCCCACTCGGTTTGAATGTACTTCGAGGAGGTGATGCGGGACACCGTCGCTTCGTGAACCCCGATTTCCCCTGCCACGTCCTTCAGGGTGAGCGGTCGCATGTACTTCGGGCCCTTGAGGAAGAATTCCCTCTGGAACTCCACGATGGCGCGGCACACCTTCAGGAGGGTCTCGTTTCTCTGGCCGAT
>JBEKTX010000025.1:0-21526 GCA_049515615.1 Spirochaetia bacterium | reverse complement strand
CCCCTCACCTCCCTATGAGGGCGCGGACGTTGCCCGCGATGGCCGAAGGAAGCGCGTCGGCGTCCATGGAGGCCCGTATTCTGCCCTGCCGGTCGATGATCCAGAACGGCGCGGAATGCGAGACATCGTAGCCTCCCCCGAACTCGTCCACGATGCGGTGAGCCTGGCCCACTTCTTCAGGAGAAAGGCCCTGCGTGGGCTCGGGCTCATCCGTCGCGTTGCTTGACTTCCCCGAGGGCTCCTCCTTCGGCGCAGGTTTCTCGATGTCGACGCCGACGCCGTAGTTGTACCAGACATCCTTCACGGAGGCGGCCGGCCCGGTGACGAAATGCCATGCGTCGTAGAGCCCCGCCGCACGGCTATAGGCGGCGATCACCTTTTCCGTGTCCCGCTGGGGATCAGTGGTGACGGCCACGAACACGGCCTTGTCAGCGTCCTTTCCCAGTTGATCGCGGGTGTCCTTAACCTTCAGCGTAATGAACGGGCAAAGGTCGGTGCAATGCGTGTAGATGAAGGTCATCACCACCACCCTGCCCTTCGTGTCTGCCATGTGAAACGGCTGGCCCTGTTGATCTGTAAGCGTGAAATCAGGCGCAGCCGCCGGATGGGGAATGACGGTTCCGGCCAGGTCCACAGGCTTCTCGAAGGCACCGAGTGAGAAGACACTGCAGACGCTCGCCAGCAGGAAAACCGAGGGTACGATGAGTCTCAGAACACGCATATGGGTAATATACCTACCGGTCTCACTCGCGTGCTACACTCATTCCATGCCCGCGACACATGACGAAGAGCTCCTGCAGACCCGAATTCAAAGCATCTACCGCGCCAGCCCTGCCGGGATGGGAATCGTCTCACGCAGGCTGTTCGTGGAGGTCAATGAAAAGCTCTGCGGGATGACCGGCTACACGGCGGCGGAGCTCGTGGGCCGCAGCTCGCGAATGCTCTACCTCACGGAAGATGATTTCTCGCGGATTGGCGCGGATGGCGCGCTCGAGATCCAGCGCACAGGGATCACGACGGCCGAAACGCGGTGGCGGAGGAAGGACGGGACCGTGATCGACGTGGTCCTGGGCTCATCGCCGATACGGCCCGGCGATCCGGACAGCGACATCACGTTCATCGCGCTGGACATCACCGGGCACAAGCGGGCGGAGGATGCCCTGCGGTGGAGCGAAGAGCGCTACCGCCTCCTGTTCAGCAGCATCAGCGACGTGGTCCTCGTCCATCCCTTCCACGAGGATTCCTCGCCGGAGGTCTTCGTCGAGGTCAACGATGTGGCCTGCGAGCGCCTTGGCTACAGCCGCGAGGAGCTCCTGTCGATGAGCACCCTCGACATCGACGCGCCGGAAGGGCTGAAGGCCGTCCCTGATGCCATGAAGAGGCTGAAAGCCGAGGGCCACGCGGAATGGGAAGGAATGCACGTCACACGGGACGGCAGGAAGATCCCGGTGGATATCAGCAATCGCCTGTTCGAGCTGGACGGGAAGCCCATGATCCTCGCGACGATCAGGGACATCAGCGAGAGGAAGAACGCGGAGAGGGCCTTCCGCGACCACGAGGAGACGCTCCACGCTCTGCTGAACGCGACGACCGACATGGCGTTTCTCGTGGAGTCGGACGGCACGCTTCGGGCGTGCAACGAGGCCTTCGCAAAGGCCACCGGCGCACAGAACGCGGGCGAGCTGACCGGACGCCCTGTCTGGGAGATGAAGGGGCTGCCCCTGGACGCGAGAGTGCACGAATACACCGAGAAAGTGCTGCAATCCGCCACCGCGGTGAGGGTCGAGATCACGCACGAATCGACGATCGTGGATCTCGGCATTTTCCCTGTCGTCGACGAATCGGGAAAGGTCCTGCGCCTTGCGTTCTTCGTCCGGGACGTGACCGCTTCCCGGCAGACGGAGGAGCAGCTCCGACAGGCCCAGAAGATGGAGGCGGTCGGGAGGCTTGCCGGCGGCATCGCCCACGATTTCAACAACCTCATCACCGTCATCAAGGGATTCAGCGACCTTGTCCTGAGCGGCGTGCCGAAGGGCAGCCGCCTGGCGGAGGACATCGCCCAGGTGAAAGGCGCCGCGGACCGCGCCGCGGACCTCACGTCCCGCCTGCTCGCCTTCAGCAGAAAACAGGTCCTGGAGCCGCGCGTCGTCGATCCCGTCGCGCTGATCCGTGGAATCGAGACAATGCTCAAGCGGGTGATCGGGGAAGATGTCGCGGTGATTGTCGACCTGGCGGCCGATACCGGGAGGATCATGGCCGATCCCGGGCAGATCGAGCAGGTGCTCATGAACCTCGCGGTGAACGCGAGGGACGCGATGCCGCGGGGCGGGACTCTTCACATATCGACCGGCAACCGGACCGAATCAGAGCTGCCGGAGTCGGAGTTCCCGGACCTGAAGCAGGGAGAGTATGTCCGACTCTTCGTGAGCGACACCGGGCATGGCATGGACAAGAACACCCTGGCTCACATCTTCGAGCCGTTCTTCACGACCAAGGATCAGGGCCGGGGCACCGGCATGGGATTGTCCACCGTGTATGGAATCGTGACCCAGAGCGGCGGGCGCATCTCCTGCACAAGCTCCCCGGGAGCGGGTGCCGCGTTCACGGTCCTGTTTCCCCGGCTCTTCGAAGGGGACGCCGCGCCGGTCACGGCGGCAGCGGCGCCCGACGCGCCGGGTGGAAGCGAGCGGATCCTGCTGGTGGAGGACGAAGCGGCAGTCCGGTCCTATGCGAGAAGAGTGCTCGAGGACCGGGGCTACACCGTGCTGGAGGCCAACGGCGGCGAGAAGGCACTCGATCTCATCGCCCGCGAGAGGAGGAAGATCCATCTCGTGATTGCCGACGTGGTCATGCCGGGGATGGGAGGCCCCGAGCTTTCCTCCCGGGTTGCGGCTCTCCTCCCCTCCGTTCGAACGCTCTTCATTTCCGGGTATGCCCCGCACACCCTGGAATCCAGCGGGATGCTGCCGAAGGGCGCCCGCCTGCTGCGCAAGCCCTTCGACAAGGGCAGCCTGCTCACCATTGTCCGTTCCGTGCTGGACGACTGACGTGATTCTACAGTGAGAGGCAGAAATCCGTGATCGCCTTCACCGCCTCCTGGAAGTTCTGCGCGTACGTGCGCCCCGAGCTCTTCCGAGGCTTGAAGGAGTGGTCGCCGTCATCGAGGAACACCACCTTGATGGCTCGCGGCAGCGTGTAGCCGGCAATGTCCTCCCTGCTTCCCAATGTGTCCCGCCATGCGCGAGGACGATCGTCGGGCCGGAACTGAGGCCCTTCGGCACGTCGATTTTCAAGGGTATCTGCGTCACTGCATGGCCCCCCGATTGCCGCGTGGGTACATTGGGGTGAGTATGCCAACCGAGGAGTACAGCCGCAAGCGGGACTTCAAGCGGACCCCGGAGCCGGGACCCGCGCCGGACGCAGGCCCGGCGAAAGGAGACGTCTTCGTCGTCCATCGCCACGAGGCGCGAAACCTCCATTATGACCTGAGGATCCAGGCGGACGGCGTGCTGGCCTGCTGGGCGGTGCCAAGGGGATTCTCCTACTTCCCCGGGGACAAGAGGCTTGCCGTTCGGACCGAGGACCACCCGTTCAATTACAAGGACTTTGAAGGCGCCATCCCGAAGGGGCAATACGGCGCCGGCACGATGAAGATCTGGGATGCGGGGAAATACGTCCTGAGAAAATCCCCCGCAATATCCCGCGCGCTGGAGAAAGGAGAGCTCAAGCTCGAGCTCATGGGACGGCGGCTGCGGGGCGAGTGGCACCTGGTGCGAACAAAAGGCGCGGAAGGCAGGAACTGGCTCCTGTTCAAGGCCCGCGATCGCTATGCCGGCTCGGGGAGCGACCTGTTCGGCGGCGCCGACATGAGCCGGGCGCTCCTGAAGCCGATGAGCCTCAGGGTCTCCCGGATGGAGCCTGTTGCTGGTTTCAAGCCTTTCTCGGATCCGGAATGGCTCTTCGAGCCCGCGCTGGTTGGTAGACGCGTTCTCGCTTCGATCGATGACTCCCAGGTATCCCTGCGCGCCAGGTCCGGTGACCTGGCCCCGTTGCTGCCCGTCATCGCCTCCCACCTCGGAAGGCTGCGCGCGCAGCGGGCGCTCCTCGACGGCGTGATAGTGGCACTTGACAGGAAAGGCGCGCCAAGTGACGCGGAGCTGGATGAGAGGCTGCGCGATGGCGGCAAGGGCTGTGTTCTGTACCTCTTCGATGCGCTGTACGCGGAAGACTGGGATCTCCGGCGCCTCCCGCTTGCCGAGCGCAGGTTGGTGCTGCGAGCCCTGCTCCCCGAATCCGACACCCTGCTTCTCGTCGATGCCGTTGTGGAGCGTGGAGAAATGCTCGCGCGGGCGGCGGCGGGATCTGGTTTCCCTGCCGTCATCGCGAAGCGATGCTCCAGCCCGTATCGACCCGGTGCATCGGATGACTGGCGGAAGATCGCTCTGCGCCGGACCGTACGGAGCGCCGCGGGGCGCCGTGCGGGAGCCGTCGTGCGTGTCACGAACCCCAGGAAAGTGTATTGGCCCGAGCAGGGATTCACGAAGCAGGACCTCGTGGCATACTACGATCGGGCGGCGAGCTGGCTCCTGCCCCATCTCACGGAGCGGCCGCTTCACCTGTACCGCTGGCCCGACGGCATTCGGGGAAAAGCCTTCTATCAGAAGCAGCTCCCCGAGGGAGCGCCCGACTGGATCGAAACCACGAACGTGGCACGGGAAGGCGCGGAGCCGTCGTTCTATGCGGTCTGCAACGACCGTCGGACGCTTCTCACCCTGGTCAACCTGGGCACCATCGATCTCCATCCGTGGCTCTCCCGCCGCGGAAGCCTGGATTCCCCCGACTGGGCTATCCTCGATCTGGATCCGAAGGAAGCGCCGTTCTCGAACGTGGTGAAAGTGGCGCGGATATTTGGAAAACTCCTGAGGGGGATTGGCATCGAGCCGTGCTTGAAGACGTCGGGCTCCACGGGGCTCCACGTCTGCATCCCCCTGAAGCCGGGCTTCACGTATGATCAGAGCAGGATGTTCTGCGAGGCGCTTGCCCGCGTCGTCGTGCGCGAGCATCCGGACCTTGCCACGGTAGACCGGGCGGTGAGCCGTCGCGCGGGCCGTGTGTACATCGATTTCCTGCAGAACCGGCGGGAACAGACCGTCGTTCCCCCGTACGTGGTTCGGCCCGTCGAAGCAGCGTCGGTGTCGATGCCGCTCTCATGGGACGAGCTGGAAGGAGACTTGCAGATCGGGGACTTCACCATTCTCACCGCTCCCGCGCGGGTCGAGAAGATGGGGGATCTTTTCCGAACGGCGCTCCGTCAGCCGCAGGATCTCACGAGGGCAATCCGCGCCCTGAGCCGCCAGTTGTAGGGGTGTCAGCTGTCCGCATCATCGGCCGCGGGTTCCCGGAGAAGCCGCAGGCGAGCGTCACTCGGGAAGGTGCGCACGCACTCCGCGCGGTGGACCGCTGCCTCATCATGACGATCCAGCCGCTCCAGTATCATGGCGAGATTGCAATGCGCATCCGGATACTCGGGTTCCAGAGCAAGGGCTCTGCGGTACGCCAGGACGGCGTCATCCGCCTTCCCGAGGGCCACCAGCGCATTGCCGAGATTGTTCCACGCCTCGGCGAAATCGGGGTCGAGCTCGAGTGCCTGTATGTATTGCTCCGCCGCTTCCCCCTCGCGCGCGAGCTGGTAAAAAATATTGCCAAGGTTGAAAAACGCGTCCGCGTCCGGTTGGCTCTCGATGACCCGGGCGTAGCCTTCGGCTGCCGCGGCGAGATCGCCTCTCTCCTCAGCCTCTTCCGCGGCGGAAAGGGGGTCCCTGTCCGCTTGCGAGTCACGGGGAAACGCCGAAACCCGGGCGCGGGGGGTGAGAGCATCCGGTTCAAAGGGGATGAGTCGTTGACCGCTCGGATCGGCCCAACCTCCGTCCGAAAGCCTCACGCGCAGCCGTCGGGCAAATGCATCGAGTCTCCCGATGATCTGGCCTCCTTCCGGCAGCCAGCGGGCGATCTGTTCGAGGCTCGAGCGGATCTGGACAGCCGGCACGCCGGAAGCGGTCAGCCTGCTCAAGTTGCGGGCCTGCAGGATATCCTTGATCTCGAACCATGCCAGGCGGTTTGCGACCCTCGCAGGCCGTATCAGGCCCTTCCGCAGCCAGGAGCGCACAACGGAAGGGGGCGTCTCGATGATCCGGCTCACCTGGGCGGCCGTGTAGAGGCGGGAGAAATCACTCAACGCATCCACGGCGCCCAGGAGCCTCAGGAACTCGGCCTCCTCGATGAGCCGAATCGACGCGCCGCTCTCCTTGAGATCCCTGAATCGGAGCAGATTTCGGGTCACGCCTCCCGCCGCGGTCAAATGAGCAGCCTGGCCGGCTACCAGAAGCGCCGTGCCGATCCCAGGCGTATCCACGTGGCGTCCGCCGGCCTCCGTGATCCGCCGGACCGCCTCCGCGCGCTTCATGGAGGCCAGCCGCCCCGTCAGCGCGATTTCCTTCCCGCGCAGTGATTCCATGGTCATCAGGTTACTCTTCGGTCAAACCTTCGAACACGGGGGCGCGGAGCATGCCTGCCTGGGTCCAATCAGCGAAGCTCACCGTGCAATAGTACTCCGGTTCGATCCACCGCGCACGCTCGTCACAGGGCACCAGGGGAGAATCCCGCGGCTTCGCCCTGAGCAGGGTATTGAGACGTGCGCGCTGCGCGGCTTTGAACCCGCCCCCGACCCTCCCGACGTAGCGAAGGCCCGCGTGCCCGGTTTTGACGCTGGTTCCCGCGGCTGCGTTGGCTGCCACGAGAATGCTCTGAAAATCATTGCCCTTTTCGATGAAGCCGATGATCACGGCCTCGAGCATGGACCGACGCTTGACCTTGATCCAGGCGCGATTCCTCCTGCCCGCGGCGTATGTCGATGAGAGCCGCTTGCCCACCACGCCCTCAAGCCCTTGGACGCTCGCGGTCTGGAAAAGTTCCTTGCCGCTTCCTCTCACCCCTGCCGACAGGACGAGACCTTTGCAGCCTGAGCCCGCGACGGCGAGCTCAAGACGCCGGCGGCGCTCCGCGAACGGAAGACCCATGAGCGAGGAATAGCGCTCGAAGAGGATGTCGAAGGCCACAAACACAACGGGGCCGGCTCTCCCTTTTTTGCCCGTGCCGAGCACAGTTTCCAGGTCGGGTATGCCGTTCCTGAACGCGACGAGCTCACCATCGAGCGCCAGGCCCGTGGGCAGGACCGACATGCCCGCCAGGTCCGGATAGTCATCGGTGATCTCGATTCCGTTGCGGCTCATGAGGCGCACCCCGGAAGCGTCACGCAGCGCCTGGGTGCGGATCCCATCCCACTTGAACTCGAAGAAAAACTGGTCGGAATCGAACGGCCGGCCCGGGATCGCCAGCATCGGCGGGACGAACCGCGGGAGGGATTCAGCCAACCTTCTTCTTCTTGGCCGCCGCGCCCTTCCCCGGCTTCGCGCTCGGGGCCTGCTTGAGGCCTGACTTCGCGGCTTTTTTCTCACCGCCCGTGACATTCTGAGCGTTGGCGGCCTGCGCCTCTGCCACGCTGCGCTTCAACGCCTCCATCAGGTTGATGATCTTCGGCTCCTCGGGATCCCGGACCTGGACCACCTCCTTGCCTTCGATCTTCATCTGGATGAGCTTCGTCAGCTTTTCCTTGTACAAGTCGCGGTAGCGTGAGAAATCGAACTTCCTGATGATCGATGCCTTGATGAGCGTGTCAGTGAGGGCCGTTTCCGCCTCGGTGACCGGCGTGTCACCGATCTCGTCCTTGAAGGCAGAGGCAGGTTTCACCTCGTCTTTCCTGTTGAGCACGGTCATCGCCAGGAGCCCGTCCACCGCCCTGAGAAGAACGACCTGTTCCTTCTGCGAGATGACCACTTCCGCGACAGCGGAGACGCCGTTTGTCTCTATGCCCTTGAGAAGAAGATTGTAAGGCTTCTGCCCGACCGGGCCGTCGGGTGTGAGGTAGTAGGTCTTGCCGCCGAGATAGACCGTGCTCAGCGCGTCCGGCTTGATGAAACCGTCGATCCGGATCGACTTGTCACTCTCGGTGCGAAGCTTGTCGATCTCGTCGTCCTCGATGATGACGTACTGCCCCTTGTCGTATTCGTAGCCCTTGACGATTTCTTCACCCGAGACCTCACCGACCTCCGGAGCGAACTTCTTGTACTGGATCCTTGTGAGTGTCTTTGCGTGAAGCTGGTGGAGCGTGATATCATTGCCCGTCGCGGTTGCCGTGTACGCCTTGACGGGCACCGACACGAGGCTCAGCTTCAGAAAACCCTTCCACGAAGCGTGGGCTGCCATTTCTCTCCCTTTCAACCCCTCCCGGAGCAGAAGCTAAGGATGCATTTCGCCGAAGTCAAGAAAAGATGCTACCCTTTGCACGTGAAGATCATCGGCACCCACGGACTCACAATCATGGCGATCCTGGTTTCGGTTTCCGCCACTCTCCGGGCCCAGGCCGTTTCCACGACAGGTCCGGCCTTGGATCACGTTCCGACTGAGCGGCTGGCGCTTCTTGCGCGCGGCATCAATCTGAACAACTGGTTCACGCCATGGGCAAATCCCGCGGCCTACGGATCGCGCTTTCGTCCCGAAGAGGCGGCCTTTCTAAAGCGGGCCGGGTTCACCGTCTGCCGGCTTCCGCTCGATCCTGATCTTCTCTTCGATCCGGCAAATCCCGCTCAGCTCAACGAGTCGGTCCGCTTTGTGGACCGCGGAGTCCGAGTGCTGCTGGACGCCGGATTGGCGGTCGTCCTTGATCCCATCCACGGCTCTTCTTCGACGGCGGAATGGGAGCGCAGGCTGGACCATGATCCGAGCTTCCTCGGGAAGGTGGAGATCTACTGGGAGTCCCTGGCCCGGCACTATGCAGCCTTTTCCCATGACCGGATCTTCTTCGAAATCATGAACGAGCCTCACTTGAGCGCCAGTGAAAGGGTGGATCCATCCTGGTGGATGCCGGTGCAGCAGTCGCTGGCGGCCGCAATACGGCGCGGCGCTGCGTCGAACACGATCATTGCGACAGGTGAAAGCTGGGGCGGCATCGACGGGCTCCTTGCCTTGAAGCCCCTGCCCGACCGCAATGTGATCTACAGTTTCCATTGGTACGAACCGTTCGCCTTTACCCACCAGGGTGCGGCCTGGGCGGGACCGGTTCAGGCCGAGCTTGCCGGCATACGCTATCCCTCCAGCCCCGCCGCGGTCGCAGCCCAGGCGGCGGCCTTTTCGGACCCGAAAGCGCGCGCGGGGGTCCTCAGCTACGGAATTGAGTCTTGGAATGAGCCGCGCGTGCGGCAGGGGCTCGCGCGCGCCGCCGCCTGGGCTGCCGCGAACCATGTGCCGGTCTTCTGCGGCGAGTTCGGCGTGTACCGAAAGGTCGCGCCTCCGGCCGACCGCCTCCGCTGGATCGGCGACGTGCGCCGCAGCCTCGAGTCCCTGGACATCGGCTGGTCGATGTGGGACTATGAGACTGATTTCGGGCTTGTGACGTACAGCGAGCCAGGTTGGCGCCGCGGGGTCCAGGTGGATGCAGGCTGTCTTGCTGCCCTCGGCCTCGACGCCGCGCAGACCCTGGAAGCCCCGCCGGGGGAGGCCACGTTGGCCGCGTTCGCCTCCGGAGCCGTCCAGGCTATCGACATACCCATCGAGGATTGGACCCGGCTCTGGACGCGTGATCCCGGCGCCGGCGGCAGCTCGACGGAAAATGACCCGAATGGCTCACCCGCGTTCCTGGCGCTGACGCACCGCGGTTCCCGCGACTGGGCGCTGGGCTCGGATCTTCGGGTACCGGTGACGGCGGGCGAGAATCTGGAGCTGTCGTCGGGCGCCTCACTCCAGGGCGCGGGCTCGCTCAGCATGGAGTTCGTCGCGCGTGATGCATCAGGGACGGTTCTCGACTGGAGCTACGGGCGGGTCAGAGTGAGCCCGGGGGCCGAGCGCGCCATCGCCACTGAAGTCAATGTCAGCCGCGGCATTGCCTCCCTCGAACCGCGTTGGTCGGGCTCGGGGCCGATCGTCGCGCGCCTGAGAGCCTTCCGCCTGCGCCGCGGGTTGGTTCCGGCGCGCCCCTGAGAGGGACGCCATGCATGGCCTTGTGCAGACGCTGGAGAGCTGGATCGGGCATTACGGATACGTCATTGTATTCGTGACAATCCTTCTAGAGGACTTCGGCCTGCCGGCGCCGGGGGAAACTGTCCTGATCTCGGCCGCACTCGTTGCGGCGAAGGGTGAGTTGAACATCTTCCTCCTTCTCCTTGCGGGCTGGATCGGAGCGGTGATCGGCGACAACATTGGCTACGCAATCGGGAGGTTCGGCGGACGCGCCCTTGTGCTCAGGTTCGGCCGCTACGTTCTCGTGAACGAAAAACGCCTCTCCCGTGCTGAAGATTTTTTTCATGCGCACGGGCCGATAGTGGTCGTCATCGCCCGTTTCATCGAAATCCTTCGGCAGCTGAACGGGATCATGGCCGGAATCCTGGCCATGCCCTGGTGGAAGTTCTTCTCGTTCAATGCGATCGGCGCGTTCCTGTGGGTGGTCTTCTGGGGAACCCTTTTCTACCTGGCAGGAAGGCAGGCGTTCCGCGTCCTGTCTCTCGTCAATCGCTACTGGTGGATTCTCCCGGCGTTGGGAACGCTTGGGCTGCTGGGACTTGCCGTCAGGTTCTTCCTTCGCCGGCGGCACGCGGGAGAGCAGCGCCCGCGGAGTTAAACGGGAGGAGTCACGGGCAGCGTAAATCTGAACGTCGCGCCCTTGCCCTCACCCTCGCTCTCGGCCCAGATCCGGCCGCCGTGGAGCTCGACGAGACTTCGTGCGAGGGAAAGGCCCAGCCCGGTGCCGGGAAAGCGTGAGCCGACATCGCCTTCTGCCCGTTCGAAGGGAAGGAAGATCCGTTCCAGGTCCTCGTGCCGGATCCCGATCCCGGTATCCGACAAGCTGATCTCCAGCATCCCGGGCGCAGATTCCGCGGCGCGAAGGATGACTCTCCCGCCGGGCTCGGTGAATTTCACCGCGTTCTCGAGGAGATTGAAAAGGATTTGGAGGAGCCTGCGCTCATCCACCCACACCTGTCCCGGGATGGCGCCGATTTCCGCTGAGACCAGGACACCCCGGCGCGCCGCATTCTGCTTCCCGGAAGCGAGGCTGCGGTGAAGAAGGCCGGCAAGGTCGATGGTCCTCCTTTCAAGCTCCTCTTTCCCCGCGTCCACCTTCGCCGTATCAAGGACTTCGTTGATGAGCGAGAGCAGGTGCTGGGCGCTTGAAAGGACTTCACCCAATGATTCGCGCTTCGATTCGCCCAGGCGCTCCTCCCCGTCCTCGAGCACGAGCTCGGTGAATCCGATCACGTGGTTCAGCGGGGTGCGCAGCTCGTGGCTCATGTTCGCGAGGAACTGGGATTTCCTGCGGTCCGATTCCTGGGCCTTGTCCCTCGCGCGCTCCAACTCCGCGTTCTGTTCCCGCAGGCGCTTGCGGCCTTCTTCGATCAGTCGCGCGGCGGATGAGGAGATGAAGGCGCTGACAACCTGAAATCCGGCGTTCACACCGAGTATCGCGACCTGGTATTTCCACGTGAGATCGTACGCTTCGTCCACTTTGAACGAGGGCAGCACCCCGTAGTGCTCGCTCACGACGATGAACGTAAAGCAGGCGATGGATTGGATGGCAGTCGTGTAGGGCATGCGCCAGGGGGAGGGGGAGGCAAACCCGACGTACATCGTGAACAGGGAGTAATAGGGGATGAGGTAGGAGGCCTCGATCCCGCCCAATGAATAGATGACGCCCGTGTAACCCGCGACGACCAGCAGCCTGTCGATTGCAGAGACAAACTTTGCGGGCAGCCCGCGAGGGGCTCGCCACGTGACGAAGAGCGATGGAAGGCACGTCATGACGATGAAGGCGCAGGCGATGCTGACGCCTTCGAAGTTGACCGGCCGTACCATGCCCGTGAAAAACGCCGCCAGGCACAGGACCCAGATGATGAGGCTCGAACCGGCGCGGAAGAGAAGCGCAAGAATCAGCGAGCGATCATGCTGCCGGGGAGAATCGGTGTCTTGCTCATCAGGAGCAGGCAGTGCCGGCGGCACCCGTCACTCTCCCGCAAAACGCTGCACTGCTTCGACAAGCTCCCGGATGTGAAACGGCTTCGTCATGAACTCGTCGCAGCCCGCCTCAAAGGCCCGCAGCCTGTCCTCCTCCATGGCAAATGCCGTGACGACAATGACGGGGATCCCGGCAAGGCCGGGCTCAGCCTTCATCTGCCGCGTCGCCTCGATTCCGCTCATCCCTGGAAGCTTCACGTCCATGAGCACGACGTGTGGGCGCTCCTGCCGGGCGCGCGTGAGGCATTCCTCTCCCGAGCGAGCTTCAAGCACCCGGTAGCCTGCGCGGCCAAGAGCCTTGGAGAAAAGCTTCAGATTGAGGTCGCTGTCATCGACGGCCAATACGGTCTTCGTCCTGGCGCCTTGCAGATCCGACACAATCTTTGACACTACGATGCCCGCTCGTCCCTGTCAATTCCCGGCGTTCCGTTCGAGAGCGCGCCGGCCTTCAGAAAGTGAACTTTTTTGTCTCGGTATTATCGCCTCCCGATTTCGCCCAGTTCCAATCCTCGTCAGCATAATTGGTATATGCGTTCACTTTGTAAAATCCCTGCGTGCCCAGGCCGAGACCACCGAGATTCTTCCTGATTGGTTGCAGAGGAAAGGAGGCTTCGAATGACGGGCCTTTCATGGCGTAATGATCCGACACGTCGACTTGCTCCCATTTTGCGCCGACTATTCTGCCGACCATGACATGCCACTGCCTGTCGCTCGGACTGTTGTTGTACAAGAGCTGGACTATCAGATGTCTTGATCCGTTCTCCAGATTGAGGGAGTAGCAGCAGTGATGCTCCAGGTAGAAATTGTGCGGATGGAATAAAGAGCTCGGGGTGACGTCCCTGATGTCAAATCTCATGTAAAAATTCTTTTCGTCGACCGCAAGGTAAACCTTGTCAATCGCCAGGCTTGGTGCAATTCTTTTCTTGGGCGGCCCTGCTTCCGAAAAAGCAGCGGGAATGCCGTTCCAATCTTCGAACTTGCCGTCGATCCTTATCGCGGCGAACGGCAGCGGATCTCCGTCCCTCAGCACGTCCTTCGGACCGACTTCCGCAGGCGCTCCGGGTGAGGGTGATGTGTGACCTGCCGCTGTGGCAACCTGCGGGGCAGACGGCTGCACGAGAGGAATGTTCGTAAACTTGATGGAAAGCGTCTCTGCAGAATCGATTTGCACGGTTACGCTTTCCGTCTCTCCATTCTCGTAGCGCATCTTCAGCTCATGGCTCCCGGCCTCGAGATTCTCAATCACGGCCGCTCGCCCGACAGGGACCAGTCCTTGCACGACCCCATCCAGAAGAAGGGTTCCAGTCGTTTTCGTCTCTACATTCACTTTTCCAGAGATTTTTTCGAGCTTGAAGCTCGATTTTGAATTCTGTGCCGAGGCGGCTTCCACCGACGGCGCAGACTGATTAGGCCTGTCCTTCAAGAAAAGGAGAAAGCTCGAGCCTTCCTGATGCCCCGAGTCCTTGAGATCGCCGAACAACGGGGTGGTTTGCGTCACGCCCAGGCGTATCTCGTTGTAGAGCATGAGCGGATCGAGGTAAGGAGCGGTGTTGCCTTCGAGGGCAAGCTTGAGCTGCCGGGTAAACGGGGACTCGTCGGGAACGGATTCTGAGGCTCCTGATGTGAGCATCTGCCGGGATATGCGGGCATAAGCATTCTTGAAATACTCGCTCGAAATCGTCGGCGCTATCCCGCGGGTCGGATTGAGGAAATCTCCTGAGAAACATGAATCGGCAATCAAGGCGACGTGGCGGGCTTTCATATTGCTGATGAAGCCTCGTATCTGGGCATTGGGAAGCCAGTTCGCCTGTTCGTAGATGTCTATGCCGCCATCGACGGGGATCCAGAACCCGGTATTGGAAGATTTGTCCAGATGCCCATGCCCTGCGTAGAATATCAACACCGAATCTTCAGGCTTCGTGTCATTGATCAGCTTGTTGAAGAGCTTGATGATGCCGGCTTTTGTCGCGGCCTCGTCGTAGAGCTCCATGAAATCGCTGATGTAGTATCGGCGGGAGAGTATGTCTTCGATTTCTTTCGCATCCCTGACCGGATTGCGAAGCGCCATCCAGTTTTTGTACCTGTCAACGGCAATCAGCACTGCGTACTGCCTTCCAACAGCCGCGGTATCACCCTCGAGCTGACTCACCACTGTCTTCAAACCCCGGAGGTCCGAATTCTGAGCGAACAGGGGTAAAGCCAAGAAGGCAATGAGGATGAACAAGAGCGGCTTTTTCATGGACCAACCCTCACGCGCCCTGAGGCGCTTATCGCCCGAATATGCGGGTGGGTCCTGACCTCAGCCTCGGAAGGCAAGGCTTCGAAAAACAGCAGGGCCGGCGGGCCAGGGCAGCCAGTGCGCTGCGAACGGAAGGTATTCTCGCCTGCGCTCTCAGGCTATGCACTGGATTTCCATTTGTCAATACAGAATCTCGCTGACTAGGAAAACAAGAATAAAGAGGACTGCGTCGGCCAATTTTGCCGAGCGGGCTTTCAGCAATCCGGCCTCATCTTCATCTCCGGGCACTGGCTACTTGAGGGCCTGTTGGGAAACGACTTCGAGGCGTACGGGCAGGGACCCTGTTTTCAGCACGAGCGCCAGGTTTCGCGTCTCTGGCTCGCTGAAACCAGCGACCCTCACCTCATTGCGGATCGGTTCCCGGATCATTGCACTTGCCCTGACGCGGCCATCCAGGATGACAGCGAGATGCTTCCCGACATTCGCGCTCGTGAGCCTGTAAAACACTTCGCCGCCTTCCGTGGTCAGAACAAAGTTCACAACCGGACTCCGCGTTACCGGATCTTGCGCAACCGACGCAGATTTGATCTCGCTTCCTTCCAATGCCGGATGTTCGAGCACCGCCGTAGCGCCAGACAGCTTCTCAAGACCGTACTCGTCCAGGCTGTACACACCTCGGATTGACGAGGCTTTGGGGAAATTCGGCACGGCCGCTGGATCGATTGCGTTTCCTGCCGCATCGATCACCTTTCCACCGCTTGCCATGTAGTTCCGAATGGCGGCCAGCCCCGCGTCATCAACGAGGTGGAACGAGACCTGCCCACGTGTTTCGACAATCGAACGGGCCCGGTCGATATCGCTTGTGCCCGGGATCTGCAGGACGAGCTGGTCGGGATCCAGCAGGCGCACAGAGGGAGTCGCGGAGGTGAGCTCGTTCGCCCGCACAAGCAGGATCTCTCGCACAGTCCCCAGGATCTGCGCCTTCTCGCTCGCCGTCAGGGTCTTGCCCGTCGATCTCTCCAGGCCAGCGAAGTCGGCCCTCATCCGCAACTCGACGCCGCCCCTGTCTATACCTCCTATGCGAACCACCAAACGCGAACGGCTCCTCAACATGAAGAGTCTCGTCCGGTAGTGCTTTGCGATATCTGATGCAAGCAGACTGCGGTCAGGGTACTCGCCGAGGAGGTCCCCTGTGAGCCAGCTGGAAGTTGGCTTGTGGGTGTATTTCTGGAGGTGCCCGGCGGCCTCAGCCGCGAGATACCGAAACTGCCCAGGAATGGCGCTTGAAGGATCGACCGCGAGGAGTTGCCGCACGTCTTCCTCGGACTTCGTTTCAACGTAGGCTCTCAGCCCGCTCAGGGATCCGAGTGCCACATTCTTCTCAGGCGCTGAAATGAAGATGTACCACTCGACGGTCGGCCAGAGGAAAAACGCCGCAGCGGCGGCGAGGACGATTCCGAGTAACAGCCAGAGCCATTTCATGACTTTCCTTTGCCGCCATGATAACACTGCACTTCGCAGCTCGCAACTGGCAAGAATCGAACCCAACAATTCCTCGAATTGCCTGAGACGCACACCGGGAAGAGAACCGCAACAATGCCCATCCTGCCGCAGCGTCTCAATAACAGCCTATGAAGCCACTGCCTATGTCTTCTCGGGCGACAGCGTTGGTCCAAAGGATACCGCGCAGGGCTTGCCGGGGCGATCATACTCCTTTGGGCTGCCAGCCCGTCATGTCAAATGCCTTGCGCGCTCGCTTGCTCGCACTGCCTTCTACCTGCACCTGAAAACAACGCTTCCAAGATGACCGTGAAGGTCACCGCTCTCAGCGCCAGGGCTTGAGCAAGACTGGGCGATCAACTATCTAGACCAAGGCAGTGTAATGTTTGGCTGCTTATCGCCACCTGGAACCGCCGAGACGCTCTTTCGCCTTCCTACTGGTATATGGCAGGCCTCCCGAAACCTCACCACGGCCCGACAGCGGGCACGTTTGACTACTGTTCGGCACGACGGTGAGGATGTAGAATGGCAAGAGCTACGGAGGTCAGCGCCGGACGTGAGTCGGCGGAGGTTTATAATGCCCATGAAAAGCAAACCATATCGCGCTCTGTTGATGTCTGTCGTTGTTGTCATTCTCGCCACGGCACCACTTGTCAGCCAGGCTAAACGCGTTGCCCTCGTGATCGGCAACAGCTCGTATCAGAATATACAGGCACTGAAGAACCCGGTGAACGACGCGGTGGACATGAGCGCGGCGCTCAAACGGCTGGGATTCACCGTGCTGACGAAGACCGATGCCGACCACAAGGCCATGCGCACAGTCATCGATGACTTCAACAAAGCCATCAAGGGAGCTGAAGTGGCCCTTTTCTTTTACTCGGGCCATGGAGTCCAGTTTAACAACGAGAACTATCTCGTGCCCGTCGAAGCCGAAGTATCTGAGGCCGGCGACGTCCAGGAAGAGTGCGTCTCTCTTTCCAGGATCACCGCGCGCATGAACGAAGCGGGGGCGGGAACGAACATCATCATCCTCGACGCATGCCGGGACAATCCCTTCACGGCCGTGACGCGGGGCATCGAGCGCGGACTGGTGGTGATCGCACAGAAGCCGCCCGAGAGCATTATCGTGTACGCAACCGCCGAGAACGAGAAGGCCGAGGACGGGGGAGGGAGAAATGGTACCTTCACATCGGCCCTGCTCAAGAACATCGAGCGCCCTGAGTCCTTCCAGGACATTCTAATCGACGTGAAAGCCCAAGTTCGCGACGAAACGAGTGACAAGCAAAAGCCAGCCGTCTACGATTCACTTTCGCACCATGTCTATTTGGCAAGCTCTGGCTCCACCACTGGCCCCGCCGTGAAGGTTGTCCCTGCGCAACCCTCTGTAACACCGACAATCACGGTGTCCCGCTCCTACGGGAGCCTGTCGATCACGTTGGCGACCGCGGGCACGCTCTACCTTGACGGCAGGCAAATGGCGGATCTTCCCGCAGGCGCAAAGGCGAAGCTTGATTCGGTGGAGGTCGGCGATAGGAGTCTGGAGGTCCGCTACGCTGACGGGCAGGTCGAGAAGCAGAGTGCAACGGTCGACGAAGGGGGGGCGACAAGCGTCTCTTTCACCTACAGGAAGGCCCTGCCTCCGGCCGTCGTACCCGCGAGCAGCGCTGATATGGTTCTCGTCACGGGCGGAACCTTCGCGATGGGCTCTCCGAACTCGGAGCAGGGGAGGTTCGACAATGAGGTCCAGCACCAGGTGACAGTGTCGAGCTTTCACATGGGGAAGTTCGACGTGACACAAGATTTGTACCAGAGCGTGATGGGGCGGAATCCCTCCAAGTTCAAAGGCGATCCGAATCGACCGGTTGAGCAGGTGAGCTGGTACGATGCGATTCAGTTCTGCAACAAGCTTTCCCAGCGCGAAGGTCTGCATACGGTCTACACTATCAGTGGGACGAATGTGACGGCGGATTGGTCAGCGAACGGCTACCGCCTGCCGACAGAGGCGGAGTGGGAATATGCTGCGCGGGGCGGGCAGCAGGGGGCATCCGAGTAACGCGTGTACGCAGGCTCAGACAACCTGGACCAAGTGGGGTGGTACAGGGGCAATTCGGGAGGGACGACGCATGGGGTGGGGCAGAAGGCGCCGAATGCGCTCGGGCTCTATGACATGAGCGGGAACGTGTGGCAGTGGTGCTGGGACTTGTATGACGCTAATTTGCGTAGCGGACAGAATGACCCACGGGGCGCGTCCTCGGGCGGCACCCGCGTGCTTCGCGGCGGGGGCTGGTCCTACGATGCGCGGGACGGCCGTGTGGCCAATCGCGACGTCTACACCCCCGCCTACCGGAGCGGCGACCTGGGGTTCCGGCTTGTCCGCCCGTGAGTTCGGTCGAGGGCCGGTCCTGCCGGAAGCGGGACCGGAGGAAGACATGGCCGCTTAACGACACCCGCGCTCTTCGGCAGCTTCAGCAAGCTTCACAGTAATTGAGAAGGGTCTCACAGCGGGTCTGTAAAGACACGACAGCCCTCCCGAAAGTCGCACCTTGCGCCGCCGGCAAGCAACTTTTTCGAGCTCTAGAAGGTAAAATCGCTTCCAGGGGCCTCTATGCGCCTCTGAGGGAAAATCGGCAAGGGGTCGAAGAATCAGACGGCAATGCCTTGTTTCGTGCAGCCTTACCACGCCAGGCAAGGAGAAGACGGCTCCTTTAGGCAGAAGCCGCCGCCTACGTCAGATGACACCCCCGCGCCTATGTATCAATTGAAACTTTTTTCAAAAGTGGCGAAATATTTGTTGACAGCTTTTGTCGTTGATGATAATATGCAAAAATGGCAACGGTGAATCTGCGAGGAGTGCCCGAGGAGTTGCGGAACCAGTTCAAGGCTTCCTGCGCTTTACAGGGCAAGACCATCACAGAGGTGTTGATCGAGCTTATGCGAAAGGAGGTTGAAAAAGGCAAGTCGAGGAAGTAGCATCGGCTTGCCAGGGATAGGGTAGCTCCCGAACACCCCTTCCGACGGGGTTTCCCTGGCATTTCGTTCGTCGGAGGTAGCACGTCGGAGGTTACCATGAACGAGCTTACGATCCCCGCTGGCATGGCGGAGGGCTTCCCCACCATCGTTGAAGGGCTGAAAAAGGCCCGCGACATCTTCGGGTCAGTCAAGAGCTTCGAGGACGTTGAACGGCTGTTCCTCAAGGGCGCCGGCCTCTCCCCGAACACGTACTGCGCCTACCTGGGCGCTGTCAAACAGTTCTACGAGTTCACCAAAGGGATCAATCCTCTACAGGTCCGCCCCGGCGACATCGAAGCATTCTACGACGACCAGGTGAAGCACGTTGACCGCAACACGGCCTACCTGCGCATCCGTGGCTTGAAGAAGTTCTTTGAGGGTGTGCGCCAGGTGATCCCCATCTACACGTCACCTTTCGAGGTCATGTCTGACAAGCTCCATGCGAAGCTGAACAAGACACGGAAGGGCAACGCGACCAAGAAGGCGCTGACGACCGATGAAGTCAAGGCGCTCCTGGGCTTCCTGCGGCTCGATATCACTGCCACGGGCCGGGAAAACTATGCCATGGTCTACATGCTGGCCACGTCAGGGCTCCGGGCGTCCGGGTTGTGCCAGCTCAATTGGGGCGATCTTGACTTCGCCTCTGGTAAGTGGACGGCCCGTTTCACTGGCAAGGGCGCGAAGGACGCGGAGCAGGAGCTATTTCCCGCTGCCGTGGATGCCTGCCGCCAGTATTTCGGCGCTCACTTCCACCGCGCGCCCCGCCCCGAGGATTCTCTGTTCTGGACGGTTCCTACCTTCTCACACCAGGAGCCCGAGCCCATGACCGCGCACACCCTCTGGACGCGGGTCAAAGGCATCGGAGCCGCCGCTATGGAGGCCGGAGTCATCACGCGCGAGCTTCAGTTCTCCCCGCACCTGTTCCGCCGTTCCTACGCGACGTTGCTCTACAAGAGTGGGATGAAGCTCAAGGCGATACAGAACCTGACCCGGCACGCGAACATTGAGACCCTCTGCAAGCACTACGTTGACGACACCGAGCCCGCTTCACCATACCTTTCCGTAGCACTGGCGTAAGAGCTCTACACGGAGGCCCCCGGAACGGGGGCCTTTTTGATCTCAGCACATTGGTAGCAACCTCATGACAGATCGAACAAAGGGCGTTAGAATGCCGATGGCCACGGAAGGAACAAGTGAGAAAGCGAATAGTCGTTGCTGTTGCTTTTGCGGTCCTTAAGGTTGCTTCAGCATATGCACAGACGACAGATTTCTTTGACCTGGTGAAAACTGGCACGCCGCAGAGTATACAATCAGCTATCGACAAAGGTGCAGACGTGAATGCTCAGGACAAGAACGGCCTGACCCCACTGATGTACGTCGCACATTTCAACCCGAACGCCGAAGTGATCGCCACGCTTTTGATCGCTGGCGCTGACCCTGAAGTCAAAGCCCCGACGGGCGTGACGGCGCTGATCTTGGCTGCCCGGTATAACCAGAACCCCGATGTGATCGAAACGCTCGTGGGTGTTACAACAGACGTGAGGGCGAAAGACGGTGCGGGCAAGACAGCATTTGATTATGCGCAAAAAAACGACAAGCTGAGAGGCACCGACGCCTTTCGGCAGCTTAAGGAACAGGCGACGGACTTGTTTGCGATAATAAGGGACAAAGGAACGCCGCTGGATGTACAAACAGCCATCAGTAATGGCGCGAACATCAATGCTCTGAACGTTAACGGCGCTACTCCGCTAATGGTTGCCGCCGACACAAACCCGAACCCCAAGGTGATTGCCACGCTCCTGAAGGCAGGCGCGGATATCTTCCATCGGGACGAGTTCGGCGATACCGCGCTGACGTGGGCTGCCGCAGACAATGAGAACCCCGAGGTGATCACCACGCTCCTGAAGGCAGGCGCAGACGCGAGGGCGAAAGACAGGACAGGAAAGACAGCCTTTGATTACGCGCAGCACAACCTAAAGCTGAAAGACACCGACGCATATCAACAACTCCAGGAAGCGTCACAATAGGCAAGAAGGGGGCGGCTGCAGAGGGTTTAATCACGGCAGGCAGCCGAATCGTCCTACAAGGGCCCGCCTGCAGAGAGGAGGTCACTTTGGAGTGGGCAGCTGAGAGGATTCACTTTACGGACACGATTCAGAGGTTTATGACAATGGCAGACGATGCTCGCATGGGGACTTCTGGAGAGCGGGTTCTACGAGAAGCGTTCTCGCTCTATGAGATCCTCACATCCCATTTCCCGAAGCTGGACTTCAAAGACTTTTGTAATCTGACCAGAAGCGAGATCAAGCTCAACAAGTCCTTCAATTCTGTGAAATTTCAAGTGAAGCAACTTGGAATAGAGGGGGTGTACTGTACTGACACGACAGAGCGCGGGAAAGGCTCATCATGGCCCACCATGCGAGTCGATTGATTGCTGTTCAACGGCAAATGCTTGGGCCAGCGTGTATCCAGCTCGTTTGACGTCGGGTTCGACCAAGGGCGGGGACGGCTTCAGGATTGAACCATAGACGTAAATGACCTATCTACTTTCCTCGAAATCTCATGCCCTGATACTGTCGGAAAGCCAAGCGCACAAGGCGCTTCTCTTCTCTCGATCCGTATTTTTCTACGTACAAAACTTGCGCCCGCGCCTGTTCCAGA
>JBEKTX010000024.1:0-21602 GCA_049515615.1 Spirochaetia bacterium | reverse complement strand
GCCCCCGGCAGCGGCACCGCTGCTTCCCGCGGCAACCGCGGCGACAGCGGTCGCGGCGGCAGCCGGAACCCCACGCTTTCGGAAGTACTTCTGGGCAAGGATATCAGTGGCGATCTGCGACCAGTGGGTCGGAACGATGACGTTTTCTTGTCGAAAGATGACCGCGCCGTCCGGGTTGCGGATCTCCGAAGTGCGCGGCTCGAAGAATATTCCTGAATAGGGGCTTTCCCCGGATCGGGTAAAGCGCCGATGAATCTCCATAGTCCCCCTCCCCCGGAAACATGGCGAGACGAACTACTAGTGTAACAGCAAGGGCTTGCCGAAGGCAAGCATAAAATCTCCCTGCCCTTTTATTCTCCCCTCCTCACCGCAATGGACTGTCCTCCCGGCGGGCCACCGGCGGATTGCAGGGCGCCGTCCAGCGCATCGAAAGCATCCAGGAAAGATGCGGGGTGAGCGGCTGCCACCCGCCGCGCAAGGCCTGCCTGGAGGGCGTTCCCCGCGCGCATCCGCTTGAGGACGAGATTTTGGAATCCCCTGATGCTCGTCCGTTCCTGCCGGAGAAGGTAGCTCTGAAACTCGTTCACGACCAGATAGTGATCCTTTGTGTTGTAGGAATGGGCGGCAAGATAGTCCATCCAGACAGCCTGCTCGTCCGCGGAAAGCGCGGCCCATGCGGCTTCAGCGGCGTCCCTGAAGGCGGGCATTGTGAAAAACAAGCCGTGGAAACTCCCGTACGTGAGCAGCAGGGCCCGCAGAACCGGCGGGGAGCTGCGTGAGATTGAGATCACGCACCCCTCGCCAGCGGAGTAGCCTTCCGAGGTTTTTTTCACCACCCCGTTCTCCGCCAGGATCCGGGCGAGGGCTTCCTCTTCCACGGAAAGCCCGGAGGGGTCCTTCTGGGCCAACGTGAAGAACCGGGCAATATCTTCGGCCCTGTAGTCGTGCGCGTTGTAGCCATGGAGTCCGGCGAGGGCGGAGAATGACTCGAGCCTGCCGGCATGACCCGCTTTCTCCACGAAAAACGCGAGTCGCTTGAAGAAGGCATCCTGGATCTCGTATGAGGCCATGTCCATTATGAGGATCCGGGGAAACCGGCTCCATGAGAAAAGCTCGAAGTCCGGTTTTCGCCAGGAGGACTGGACCCAGGCAAGGATCTGACCGGGGTCGGCAGGGATGGGGGCTTCGGCCGGGACCCGGAGGATCTGGAGGCTCCTGAGCGTTCCCGTGAATCGTATGTCGCGGGGAACGAAGGGCATTGCGCCCCTTGCAAAGTCCAGCCAGTCCGGGGTGGATGCCGGGTTCACCTCGAAGGCCGCGCTCCTCCCGCCCGGCTCGCTGAAGACGACCCTCCCGCCTGCCGCGCCGTCAGCGAGGGTGAGCCGCACCAGCCAGATTCCGCTGCCCATCTCTGCACGGGTCGCTTCAGTCAGGCGCGCGGAGGTCGAACCTGCCGATGCGGACAGCACCTCCACGCTCCCATCGACCGTGAGGAGGCCCGGGTCGATCGAGAATCCGTGCACGTTCGGCAGGATGCCTGCCCCTTCGAGTGTGAGCGCTCCCTGGGCTGAAACTGACAGGGCGGTGAGCTGGTAGCCCCAGATCCTGCTCCCCACGTCCAGGGGAAGCAGGTACCGCAGCGAGGTCCCGCCCGTTGCGGCGAGGGGGAAGGACTTCAGTATCTTGTTCTTGTCCGAGAAAAGCGTGAGCGCGAACGGACCGATGTCGCTCTTGTATGAAAAAGCGAACGCCTCGCCGGACGATGAGACGACGACGGGCGACGCCAGGCTGTATTCGGGAGATGACGGCCTGTCTGGTGTTGGCTGAAAGCGCGTCTCCTGTTCCCGGGGCACCCGCACGGACTGCCAGATCTCGATCTGCGCGCCTTCAGGGGCCTGGAATCTGAAGCCCTGGAATTTCGATGAGCACCCCGCTGAAAGAACGAGGGCGGCGGCGAGAAGGCCGGCCCGGCGGCCGACTCTCACCCGCGTTCTTCCACGACGAGGGGCATGAGGCTGCGCACGATGTGCTGGGCGATCTCGCGGCGCGCCTCCATACTGATATCCCCGATGGGACGGATGAGATTGTCGAGTTGCCCCAGGAACCCGTCCGGGATCATGGGCAGCAATGCGATCCGCTCGGCGAGCATCCGGTCGGACGGCTCGAATTCGCAATTCACCGCGAACAGGAAGCTTGCGACGCACCGCGCCAGCCGCGAAGCGGAAAGGAGGAAAAAGAGCGTGTCGGCGCGGTGCGCCGCCGCGCCGAGGTCGGCGAGCGCGCGTTCCGCCAGGGAGAACGCCCGCAGGCGCGCCTGCCACCAGAACTGCGCCGGAACATGCGCGAGCGCCGATCGGGCTTCCTCGAGCCAGGTGCCTCGTCGAAAGAGCACCTCGCCGCGTTCGATCCTGTACAGGGCGTTTGTGCCCGGTTCGTGGAACACCCACGTCTGCTCCGAGATTCGGAGGAGCATCCTGTCCACATCGGCGGAACGGATGTAGTGGATGCTCGCGGGCAGCTCCTCCAGCAGGAATCTGTCCACGGCGGCCACGGGAGAAGTCTCGAAGGCGTCCATGCCCGGCACGAGGTCGCCGCGCGCCTCCAGGCTCGGGGGCGCCCCGGCGGTGTACACGTCAAGGTCGATCGTGAAGTACGGGTCGAACACCTCGATGTCGGCCGCCTCTCCGAGGAGAACCGCCTGTACGCCGTCGACCTGCGAAAGGCGTTCCGCCAGGTTCCCTGCGATCCGACGCACCTTGCGCTTCATGCGGAGATTGTAGCCTGCCCGCAGAGGCGCGGGCAAGCCGGCCACAGTACCCTGTGGCATTCGCGGCTACAGTACCCTGTGGCATTCGCGGCCACAGTACCCAAATGTCACGGGGTACCGCGGCCACAGTACCCTGTGGCATTTGTGACCGCGGTGGCATTCGGTGCTTCTCTTGAGGCTCGGGAAAGCGCGTGTTACAAATGTCACGGGGTACCGTGACCGTGATTTTTGCGGACCGAAAAGCAATGCCGAAAGATCCGGTTCTCCTTGCCGCCTTGTTTGCTCCCGGCTCGATCGAGTCGGAAGTGGGCAAGGTGCAGGCCGCGCTTTTCTCCAGGCACGGGCTGGCCTCGGCGCAGGCACTCCCGCCGTTGATCCCGATAGCTTTCCTTGATGCCGCACGTTCTGAGAAGGATTTGCTCAGGGAGATGAACGCAGCGGTCAGCCCGGGCTGGCGGATTCGACTGACAGGGTCCGCCTGGGTGGATGGGCACCTCTACGCATGTGTCGAATCCGGCGGGGTCTGGCGTTCGCTCCGGGCGCGCGCCGTGGAGATAAGCGGGGCCGGGAAGGGCTGTCTTTTCCCCGCTGCGGAGGGATTCTATCTCGGATGCGGTGATGTCCCGTCGGAGGAAAAGTCCCGGATCAGGCCCGCGGTGCCTGAGAAATCCTTTACTTCGGGCACGATTGCCCTGCTGACAATCCATGCTGCGCTCGATGGGGCCGATTGGTGGCAGGAATTGAGCTGGGAAGTGCTCGAGGAGCGGCCGCTCAGGGGGAGAAAAGCGACGTGAAATCCTTTCCCGCATTCGGCATCCTCTTCGGTTCGCGCGGCACTCTGCCGCGGCTTCGAACCCTGCTGGAAGAGAATTCGGGACTCCCTGGTCCGCGGGCAAACCTCGAGCTCGCCTACTCCTTTGCCTCCGCCGTGGCGCGGATGCACCTCGAAGAATGGCAGTGGGAGTTCCTCCTTGAAACCGCGGGGACATCTCCGACAAAGGCTCCGGGGAACACTCCCGGGGAGTACGTCCCTCTCTGTGCGCTGCTCGCCCTCGGTGCATTGTATGGCACCGGCCTGCCCCGTGCCCGCAGGCGCGCGGCGCTTGCAGCGATCAGGACCGCCGCCTCCGACTCCCGGTGGCGGGTGCGGGAGGCCGCCGCGATGGCGCTCCAGCTCATCGGGGAGCAGGACCTCGAGGCGCTCAAGAGCATCGTCACGGACTGGCTCCCCGGTGCGTCGGCCCTGGAGATGCGCGCCATTGCGGCCGGCCTCGCGCACCCGCCGATTCTTTCAAATGAAGAGTTCGCCGTTTTCTGCATAGAAACCGCCCGGAGCATTCTTTCCGCCATTTCCCGCATGGACCCAGGAGACCGGAAGCACGAATCCTTCAAGGTGCTTCGCCAGGGCATGGGGTACGCGCTGAGCGTCCTTGTCTCCAAGCGCCCCGGTGAAGGCTTTACTCTCATGAGGAAGAGCGCCGCGGTCCGGGATGTCGACATCGCCTGGATCGTTCGAGAGAATCTGAAAAAGAAGAGGCTGACTGAGCATTTTGCAAAGGACGTGGAGCAGGTTGACCTGATACTGGAGGAGGCGAACGCCCGCTGAGCGCTCTGTCTGGTCGGCCGGCCCTGTGCGATGGGCTCCCACGCCGTTTTCAACCACGAAAGGCTGCGCAGAAGCTCGTCCTTTTTCACGAGGCAGGAATGCTGGGCAAGCGCAGTCGCCACGATGAAACGATCAGCCAGGGATGACTCTTCCTACTTCGCCAGCATGAGTGATTGCATCTCGTAGAGCTGCCGATACAGCCCTTCATGGCTCACCAGGTCTTCGTGCCGGCCTTCCTGCACGATTTCCCCGCCGAGGAGCACGAGGATCCTGTCCACCGACCGGATCGTCGAGAGCCGGTGGGCGATGATGAGGGCGGTGCGGTTGGAGAGCAGCCGCTGAATCCCCTCACCGATGAGGTGCTCGGTCTCCGAATCTATGTTCGAGGTTGCCTCGTCCAGGATGACGAGCCCCGGATCACGCGCAAACGCGCGCGAGAGCCCGAGGAGCTGGCGCTGACCTTCCGAAAGCCGCCGCCCTTCCTCCCCGACCTCTTCGGCGTACCCGCGCGGCAGCTTCGCGATGAACCGGTTTGCGCGCACTTCCTGCGCCGCGTGCTCCACGACCCGCCAATCAGCCGTCGGGTTGTAGAGGGAGATGTTCTCCGCCACGGTGCCGGTGAACAGAAAGACGTCCTGGGGCACCGTCGCCACCGCCCGGCGGAGCTTCTCCAGCGGGATCTCGCGGACATCCGCTCCGTCCAGGAGGATCCGGCCCTCCTGCACATCGTACAACCGGGTCACCAGGCTGATGAGCGTCGTCTTTCCGCTCCCGGTGGGCCCGACGATCGCCACCTTCTCCCCCGGGGCTACGCGGAAGGAGATGCCGCGCAAGACGGGAGCGTCCGGCGCGTACTGGAACCGGACGTTTTCGAAGACGAGCTCCGCGGGGCTCGCAAGAGCCCGCCCGAGAGTGTCCGGCGGCGATACGATCGTGACCTTCTCATCCGCCAGGGCGAAGATCCTCTCGCACGCAGCACGGGCGGACTGCAGCAGGTTGAACTTCTCCGCGAGCTGCCGCAGCGGCCAGAAAAACATGGTGATGTAGGCGAAGAAGGCGAAGATCACCCCGATCTGAAGCTGCACTCCCGCCCAGAAGTGCGCAAAGAGCAGCGTGAGGATCATGCTCGCGTTGGTGACGATCTCTATCGCCGGGAAGAACAGCGCGTAGGCGTTGACGACCTTCAGGTACGCGGCGAGGTAGTTGGTGTTGTTGCGCGCGAAGGATTTCCTGCTCTGCTCCTCGTAGCCGAACTGGTGGATCTCGCGGACGCCCGAGATCGTCTCACTCAGGGCGACGTTGATCTCGCCGTTGGCTTTTCTCACCTGCCGGAACCCGGAGCGGATGCGCGCCCGGAAGAGCAGAGCGGCCGTCACGAAAAGCGGGATCGTGATGAAGGCCACCAGGGCGAGGCGGAAATCGATGAGGAGCATCGCCACCAGGATGAAGGCGACTTTGAGAAGATCCCCCGCCGTGCTCACGATCCCGTCCGCAATGAACTCGCGCAGGGCCTCCAGGTCATTCGACAGGTTGGTGAGGGTCGTGCCGACCGGGGTCCGGTCGAAGTAGTCGTTCGAGAGCCCGAGAACCTTGCGGAACAGATCCATTCGGAGGTCGAGGAGGAGCCGCTGTCCGAGGTACTGGATGCCGAGGCCGGAGAGAAAGGAGAATCCGTACGTCGCCAGCGTCACCAGCACCAGGAGAATGCCGGTCCGGAAGAGCCCGGGGAGGTCTTTTCCCACGACGTTCGTATCGATGGCGTGCTTCACGAGCCAGGGCTGGGCCACGCTCGCCGCATCCACGATCACCAGGCATGCCAGTGCGCCGATCCCCAGCCACGCGTGGCGCCGCACGTAGGGAAGGAGCCTCGCGAGTATCTTCGTGTCCGTTCCCGGCGTCATTCCACGCCTCCCGGCTGCGCGAGGCTTTTCTCCATCTGCTGGTAGCGCACCAGCCGCTCGTACAGGCCTCCCCGGGCAACCAGCTCCGAGTGCGAGCCCTGCTCCGATACCTTCCCTTCGTGCAGGACGTAGATGCGGTCCGCTCCTTTCAATGGAGAAATCCGGTGAGAGACGATGATGAGGGTCTTGCGGCCCCGGTAGCGCCTGAGGTTGTCGATGATGGTGGACTCCGTGCGCGCATCAACGCTGGACAGGGAATCGTCGAGAATCACGACTGGGCAATCCTTCATCAGGGCACGGGCAATCGCCGTCCGCTGCTTCTGACCGCCCGACAGGGTGATGCCGCGCTCACCGATCATCTGCGCATACCCTTCGGGGAAGGAGGAAACGTCGCTGGAGAGGCCGGCGAGCTCGGATGCATCTGCCACCCCGGAGGCCTCGTTCCCGTTGTCGCGTCCCATTGCGATGTTCTCCGCGAGCGTGCGGGAGAAGAGGAAGGGAGATTGTGACACGATGCTGATTTTGGAAAAAAGCGCGGCAGGCTCGATGTCGCGTATGTCCGTGCCGCCGACGAACACGGATCCGCGCGGCGGCCGCAGCAGGCCCGTGAGGACATTCAGGAGGGTGGACTTCCCGCTGCCGATCGTTCCCGTGATGCCGACAAACTCCCCCTGCCCGATGGACATGTCGATGCCGTCCAGGCTCGGCGTGTCATGCCCGGGGTAGGCATAGCGCAGGTTCTGGACCTTGAAGGTCACCGCATCCTCCTCCAGCCGGGCCCAATCCGTACGCCGCTCCACGGGACCCTCGAGGATTGCACTGATCCGGCCCATCGCGCTGATGCCCTGCTGGATCAGGGACATGATCCAGCCCAGGGAGAGCACGGGGAAGGTGAGCGCGCCGATCATGACGTTGAACTGCAGGAGCTGCCCCAGGCTCATTGAGCCGGAAATGACCAACCGGCCCCCGACGACGATCACGGCCAGCTGCGTAAGGGAGAAAACGAAGATGAAGGTGGGCCAGAGAAACTCCTGGATCCTGGCGGTGGCCATGTTGCGGGAGAGGAAATCCCGATTGAGAGCCCCGAACCTCTTCTCTTCCTCTGGTTCCATCGTGTGCAGCTTCAGCGTGCTCATGCCTGACACCACCTGCCAGACCCTGCTGTTGATCGCGCCCGTGGACTCCTGGATCCGCCGGAAATACGGTTCCAGCCGGGGAAGGACGATGAAGACAAGGGCGATGACCCCCGCCATGACCGCCGAGACGATCGCCATGAGCAATGGGTTCAACCGGAAGAGCACGGGGAAGAAAAGCCCGAAGAGGCTGAGCGAGTTCGGGATATACATGATTCCCGGGCCCAGCAGGGTGCGCACATTGTCAAGGTCATTCGTGGTCCGAGAGACGAGGTCCCCCGTCTCGTGCGCCATGTAGAAGGAGTAGTCCAGCTCCAGGAGCCGGTCGTAGATCCGCTCGCGCAGGCTGTACTCGACCAGCCGTGAGGCCCCGATGATCAGCCGGCGCATGAGGTACATGGACACCACGGTGATCGCCGCGTACAGGCACGCGGTAAGCATCAGGCTCCCGATCTCGGCCGCACGGTTGGCGCCCGTGATCTCGTCCACGATCTTCTGGAAGTAGGAGGGGACCCGGACCGCCGCGTAATTCTGCACGAGCATGAACGCGAATCCCGCCGTCAGCGCGGGCCAATGCGCGCCGATGAACGGCAGGAGGGCGCGGAGGCTGCCGATTCCGTGTCTTTTCTGCGCCGGCGGGGTGCTTTCACGCATGGGTTTCAAGATAGGTAGATCGGGGGCTGAAAAACAAGCGCAACGGTCACACCCCGATCAGGCCGCGCCGGATTCCTTCCTTCACCGCCTCAGCACGATTGGCCGCGTTCAGCTTTCTCAGAATCGATTCGACGTGGAATTTCGCCGTGTGCGTGCTGAACGTGAGACTCGCCGCGATCTCCTTGTTCGCCAGCCCTTCCGCGAGCAGGCTGAGCACTTCCGTCTCTCGCGGGGTGAGGGAGGATTCCCTCGTCGTCGTCTCAATGGCGGCGTCAGTCGGGTGCGTGCCGTTCGCGGCTGCCCCGACCGACGCCTCGTCTTCCACGGATATCTCACCCAGGCCCGCGAGGCGCTCCACGATCCGGGATCGCAGCTGCGGGTCCGCCGCGCGGACCCTGATCTGCGCGCGGGGCCGGGGCCGGTTCATGCGCTGCCGATGGTCACGGACACGCTGCGAAGCGCGCCGCCCCGTACGACCTGCATTTCGATTTTCGATCCGGCGCCGTGCTCCGAAATGGCCGTGACCAGCTGCTCGTGGTCAGCCACCGCGACACCGGCAATTCCGACAAGGATGTCACCCACCTCCAGGCCCGCGCGCTCGGCCGCGCTGCCCGACTCTACAAAGACAAGGAGGAGACCCGTGTCCTGCCGCGCTTTCAACAGCTCCTTGACGGCCTTCGTCAGGGGAACCTCCTGGCTTCGCACCCCGAGATACGGCCGCGGGACGCTCCCTTTCTCTTCGAGAATCCGGGCGCGCGCGAGCGCCAGGTCCGAGGGGATGGAGACCTCGGCCCCCATGCGGCGGTTGAAGACCTGGATGCCGGCGAATGCGCCGTCCGCGTCCACCAGCGGACCCCCCGTCGTTCCCGTCAGCCGATCGGCGTCCGTCTGGAAGTAGCGCTCCAGCACCCCGCTCCGCCCTATTCTCAGCTTTGCACCGGCGGAGCTCACCATGGCGAGTGACGCATTGATCCCGTCGAAGGAATCGCGCTTCAGAGAAACCACCATGTCCCCCACGGCAACCGGGGCCGTCGGCACATCCCCCGCCTTCACGTCGGAGCCGAGGCGCAGAAGGGCAAGGTCATGGATCGGGTCCCGTCCCGCCAGCTTCGCGTCCTTCTTCGTCCCATCAGGCATTGCAACCGTGATCCCTTCGTCCGGCACGAGGTGGCTCGCAGTGAGAACGCGGTCACCCCCGATGAGCACGCCGCTCACGTCGTACGATTCGCGCTCAAGCCCGACGGTGAACGCGGATGCCCGCTGAATGACCCCGCGCAGGGCGGCTGAAAGATCCTTCAAAGCATTTGCCATATCTCACTCCCTTCCGCACAGAATCTAACGACCCGGAAGGCGGCGGAGTACTCGCCGAAGGGGGAGGGCCTATTTCAGTCCGGGCAGCCGCATATTGACCGTTTCCTTCAGAGCCTCCACGACATCCGCCACGCTGCAGGGGAATCCTTCCCGGGCAAGGGTCGTGCAGAACTCCTCGTGGGTCCTGCCGCGCCGGTATTCGGGAACCCTGACAGGCATCGCGAGGTATCGGGTGAACTGGGAGACGTCATTGCAGACCAGGAGGCTCGCCTGGTAGAAGAGCACCATGCGGGTGCGATAGATCGACGTGCCGGCGATTTTTTTCTCGCCGATCGCCAGGTCCGAGATTCCCGCAGGCTGAACGCCCGTAACGGAAAGGCGAAGGAGAGCCTCGACGATCCAGGAATTGATCTCGGCCGCGTATTCCCTGTTCCTGAACGGAGATTCCACCTCCGTGACCAGGGCGATCACGACCTGCCCGGGGCCCAGCACGACGGTGCCTCCTCCGCCGCGTCGGGACACCCACGGGACCCCATCCTCACGAAGGTTGTCGAGGAGCAGATCCTGCTCCGGCCTGCCGGCCGCGCCCAGAACGGCGCACGGTGTGGAAGGCTCATAGATCCGGGAGACGGGGACCCTGGACCGGCGGTAGTCGTCCAGCATGTCCCCGTTCACGGTCGATTCCACCGGATGGTCGGCCTTTCGGCGGCTCTCGCTGCCCGCGAAGCGGGCAGCTGCCGCCCTCCGCGCGCCTTCGGCGTGCTACGCATCCCTGGCCTCGGCCGACCTCCTATGCACCGTACTTCTTCAGCTTGCCCGCGTAGCTCAGGGCGATCCTGATCAGCACCTGTCCGGAGATCGTTCCCCAGATGCCTTTTGCACAGCCCCGCTCGCCGAACTTCTGCGTGCCGTCGGACCGAACGCCATCTCCGGCGATCATGAAGGGGACGGGATGCGAGGTATGGGCTTTTGCCACAGCCGGTGTGGAATGATCGCCCGTGATAATGAGGATGTCAGGTTTCATCGCCAGGACGCTCGGAAGGAATGCGTCTACCTTTTCGATTTCCCTGACCTTCGCGTCGAAGTCTCCGTCCTCGCCCTTCGAATCGGTGTACTTGTGATGGATGAAGATGAAGTCGTGGGCGTCCCACACCGTCTTCAGCGCCTTTGCCTGCGCGTCCAGATCGGCGAGGTCCTCGATCGCCTCCATCCCCACGAGCCGGGCGACCCCTTTGTAGTCGGGGTACACGGCGAGCGCGACCGGAGAGAGCTTGTACAGCTCCTGGAGGGAAGGGATGTGGGGGAGCTCGGCAAACCCGCGGAGCAAAACGCCGTTCGCAGGGCTCTGGCTTGACAGGATTTTCCTCGCCTGGGCCACGAAATCCTTTGCCACCTGGGCCGTGCGCTCCGCTTTCGGATCCGTGGCAACCGGATCCAGGGGCTTCACGCCCATGACCTGCGGATCGGTGTCTTCCACGCGGTCCGAAAGGCCCTTGCCGCGGAACACGACGACGGCCCGGTAGTCCTTCACGGGGCGGACGGACACTTCGACGTTCTTGATGGAGATCCCCTTCAGCAGCTCGCAGAGCTCCGCGCACTTTTCCGTGGGAATCCGCCCCGCGCGCCGGTCCGAGATCGCCCCCGACTGGTCGAGCGTCGCGAAGTTCAACCGCGCGGCCACGTCGCCCGGCTTCATTGGGAATGCCACGCCCGTCGCCGCTACGACGCCACGGCCGATGGGATATTGAAGCGGATCATAGCCGAACAGGGCCAGATGCCCGGGCGCGGAACCTGGGGTAATGCCGAAACCGATCGGCAGGTGCACCCCGCATTCGGCCATGGCCGCCAGCGCGTCCATGTTCGGCGTGCGCGCCGTCTCCAGTTCCGTCTTCCCCCCCGGCTCCCGGGGCAGGCCGCCGACGCCGTCCATGACCAGAAGGACGATCTTTTTCGGGCTCTTCGTGGAGAGTTCCTTCAATGTGTCCATCATTCCATTCCTCCTGCGAGCGCGAGCCCGCTCGTGACGGGCCTACGTCGTCTTCTTCTTCAGCTCGTCGAGGGCGGCGTTCGCTTCTTCGATTTTCATCGCATCCTGCAGCTCGTCCTTCTTCCCCACCACCATCTGCAGCTGGGCGAGGAGCAGGTCCGCATCCACGAGCCTGCCCCCCGTCATCCGCAGGCGGACGAGCTTGTCCTTGAGGACGGCCACCTTCGCTTTCAGATCGGCAAGCTCCGTCTCCAGCCGCGACTGCTTTGCGGTCGCGTCCGACAACCGTGCCTGCGCCTGCGCCGCAAGGCCCTCGTCACCCCGCGAGCGCGCGAGGGTGACGCGCCGGGTCCACGTGTTGGCGTCTTCTCCGGCATCGGCGAGTGACTTCTCGGTCTGCTTCAGCGTGGTGATGAAGGCCAGGACGTACTCTGACGCCTGGGCCGGATCCAGCCCTTCTATGTCCGTGTCGAGCATGACGCCCCGGAGAGTAGCATGAACCGGGCTTTTCTTGCATCCTCTCCTCGTGACGACGTGGGCATTGACGGGAATACTCGCAAGCGCATCCGCAGGAGCAGGCTTCCTCGGTTCGCTGACCGGGCTGGGGGGCGGCATCGTCATCATCCCCCTCCTCACGATCGTGCTGGGCGTCGACATCCGTTACGCAATTGGCGCGTCTCTCATCTCGGTCATCGCCACCTCTTCCGGTGCCGCCGCCGCCTACGTGCGGGAAGGCATCAGCAACATTCGCATCGGCATGTTTCTTGAGATCGCCACCACCCTGGGGGCCGTCGGCGGGGCGGTCATTGCCCTCCATGTCGCTCCGAGCATCATCGCCGTGGTCTTCGGGCTCGTGCTGCTCCAATCCGCCTATCTCCAGTTCCGCGCTTCTTCCCACGATGACCTTCCCGTGCCGCGCGATCCCATCGCGACGAGGCTGAACATGAATGGGACGTATCCCGGACCCGAAGGGCCTCGCGCGTACAATGTGCGCTCGGTGCCCGCGGGATTCGGGGTCATGGCGCTTGCCGGCGTGCTGTCGGGGCTCCTGGGGATCGGGTCCGGTGCGCTGAAGGTGATCGCAATGGACCGCGTCATGCGGATGCCCTTCAAGGTGTCCACGACGACGAGCAATTTCATGATCGGGGTGACGGCCGCGGCGAGCGCGGGTGTCTACCTGCGCCGGGGATACATCGACCCGACCCTCGCGCTGCCCATCATGCTGGGTGTGCTCGCGGGGTCCCTGGTGGGGGCCCGTTTCCTGACGGGCGCGAAGACGGGGACGCTGCGGATCGTCTTTGCCCTGGTGATCGTTTTCCTCGGCCTCGAGATGATCTACAAGGGGTTCACGGGAAGGTTGTGACATGGGAGAGTCGCACAGGATTACTGACCGTCAGATCGAACGGGGGATCGGATCGCTGCTGCGCACCGGCGTCATCTGTGCGGCCGTCATTGCGCTGGCGGGCGACATCTGGTACCTGGGCGTGCACGGGGGAGAAGTGCCCCGCTACGGGACGTTCCGCAGCGAGCCTGCATTCCTCCGACATATCCCGGATCTCGTCCACGCGGTGCTGTCGGGGCGAAGCGCCGCGCTCATCCAGCTCGGGCTTCTCGTGCTCATCGCCGTGCCAATCGCGCGCGTCGCAGTTTCCATCCTCGCCTTTGCCCTCCAGCGGGACTGGCTGTATGTCGGCGTGACGGTCGTGGTGCTGATCATTCTCCTGTTCTCGCTCCTGGGCGGCATAATCTGAGGCGGGGCACGTCTCCCCGATGAGGAATGACCTTGAACACCGGCAGCTGAGAAGTTATCCTCGGTGATCGTGATCCAATCTCCCGATGACCCGATTGCGGCGCTCGCCACACCCGCGGCACCGAGCGCGCTGGCCGTGATACGGGTCTCCGGGCCGGGCTCCCTGGAGCTCCTCTCTTCGCTGGTGGCGCGCCGCTTCGATCCGGCAGCCATACCCGGCCACTCCATCCACCGCTGCATGCTCCGAGACGGGAACGAGGATATCGACGAGGTCCTCATTGCCGTCTACAAGTCACCGAAGAGCTACACGGGAGAGGACGGCGCGGAGATCTTCTGCCACGGAAGCCTGCCGGTGATCCGGCGGGTCCTGTCCCTGCTCGCGCGCTCGGGATTCCGCGCCGCCGGTCCCGGGGAGTTCACTCAGCGCGCGTTTCTGAACGGCCGGATGGGTCTTACCCAGGCGGAGGCGGTGAACGAGATCGTGCGCGCGCGGACGGACAGGGCGCGCGGCCTCGCACTCCAGCGCCTCGGCGGAGCGATCGAGGCGCGGGTCCTGCGGGCGCGTGACGCGCTCCTGGACCTGCGCGCATCCCTCGAGGTTCTCATCGACTATCCCGACGAGCAGTCGGAGGGCGGCGTCGACCTTGAGAAGCTCGACGAGGCGGAGCGTATATTGAAGGATCTTGTCCGCACCTACCGGCAGGGCAGGGTGTACCAGGAGGGGGTGGGGATCGCCATCGCGGGGGCGACGAACACCGGCAAGTCCAGCCTCTTCAACCTTCTGCTCCGCCAGGACCGGGCCATCGTCTCCGAGATCCAGGGGACGACCCGTGACTGGCTGGAAGGCTTCGCGAGCATCGAGGGAATCCCCGTCCGGCTCCTCGACACCGCGGGTCTGCGCAAGACGACCGATCCACTGGAGGGAGAAGGGGTGCGAAGGACGCGCGAGGTGATCGACGCCGCCGATGCCGTGGTCTACCTCGTCGATGGGACGCGTGGGATGGACGCGGCGGACAGCGGGTTCTTCGAGAGCTGGGAACGCACTTCCCCGCTCCTGCGCGTGTGGAACAAATCGGACCTGCCGGAAGTTCTGCCTGCTCCCGAGGGCTTTCTCACGCTGAGCGCGTTGACGGGGGCGGGGATCGAGGAGCTCACCCACGCCCTCGCCGAAGCCGCCCTCGGGGGCGCACCGGCGGACGGAGCGCAACCCCTCATCGATTCCGAACGGCAGCGCGACCTTCTTTCCCGCGCGCTCGCAGGTCTGGAGCGCCTCCGCGCTTCCCTGTCGGAGGGTGCGACGCCCGACCTCCTCGCCGTGGATCTTGCCGAGGCCATGGACGCGCTGGGAGAAATCACGGGTGCGGTGACAAACGCGGATATCCTGGACCGGATGTTCTCCCGGTTCTGCGTGGGGAAATGACATGCCGGCGCCCGCAAGACGCGAGGGGGATGTCGATGCCGTCGTGATCGGCGCCGGTCATGCCGGTATCGAGGCGGCCCTCGCCCTGGCGCGGCTGGGGTTTTCGACGATCCTGGTGACGCAGAACCTGGACACCATCGGCCGCATGTCGTGCAATCCCGCCATTGGCGGCATCGCCAAAGGGAACCTCGTTCGGGAAATCGACGCACTCGGGGGCCAGATGGCGAAGCTCATCGACGCCTCGATGATCCAGTTCCGGATGCTGAACGCCAGCCGCGGTCCTGCCGTGCAGGCGCCCCGCGCGCAAGCGGACAAGGCACTCTACGCGGCGCTCGCGCGGCGCACTCTCGAAGCACAAACGGGGCTTTCCCTTTTCCAGGACACCGTGGTCGACCTCCTGCTGGATTCCGATGCGCGTGTGAGGGGAGTGCTCACCGAGCGCGGCAACAGCATCAGGGCCCGCACGGTCGTGCTCACAACCGGGACATTCATGGACGGCAGGCTCTTCATCGGCGAATGGAGCGCTCCGGGCGGGAGACTGGGAGAACCGGCGGCTGCGGGGCTTGGGGCGAGCCTCCGGCGGCGGGGATTCACAGTGGGCAGACTCAAGACGGGCACACCTGCGCGCGGCCTGGGAAAGTCCCTCCGGACGGATCGCATGGAGCTGCAGCAGCCCGATCCGCTCATGCGGCCGTTCTCCTTTTCCACGGAACGCGTCCAAAGGCCGTCGGTCCCCTGCTGGGTCACGTACACCAACGAGCAGACGCACCGGATCATCAGGGAGAACATCCATCGCTCACCGCTGTACGGAGGGAAGATCGTCGGCCGGGGTCCGCGATACTGCCCTTCGATCGAAGACAAGGTCGTGCGGTTTCCCGCTCGTGCGCGCCACCAGGTCTTCGTCGAGCCCGAAGGTCTGGGGACCGACGAGGTCTACCTGAACGGAGTCTCCACCTCTCTTCCCGAGGACGTGCAGGAGGCGTTCCTGCGCACGCTGCCCGGCCTCGAGAATCTGCAGATCGTCCGGCCCGGCTACGCCGTGGAGTACGACTACCTCGACCCGACTCAGCTCGGGCCCGGCCTGATGTCGAAGGCCGTCGAGGGGCTGTTCGTCGCAGGTCAGACCAATGGAAGCTCCGGTTACGAGGAAGCCGCCGCGCAGGGGCTGATGGCGGGCATCAACGCCGCGCTCCATCTCCAGTCCCGGGAGGCGCTGGTGCTCTCACGCGCGGAGGCATATATCGGCGTCATGGTGGACGACCTGGTGACGCAGGGGACCGAGGAGCCCTACAGGCTGTTCACCTCCCGGGCGGAATACCGCCTCTCCCTGCGTCATGACACCGCGGACATCCGGCTGCTGAGGCACGGCCGCAGGGTCGGGCTGCAGGACGCCGAGGCCGAGGAACGGCTGGAGCGGAAGCTGCGCGGCCTGGATGAGATCCGGGAGCTCCTGCGCTCCCGCAGGGTTGTGCGCTTTGATGTCGATGCCATTCCCTCCCTTGCATCCCACAAGGGGCGGAGCTTCGAGCAGGCGTTGAAGGACCCGAAGGTCACCATTTCCGAGCTGTCAGCCCGGGAGCCGTCGCTTTCGAAGTCCGCCGGGGAGCTGCTTTCCCTGGCGGAGACCGAAGTGAAGTACGAGGGCTACATCAGCAGGCAGGATGAGCTGGTCGGACGCTTTCGGAGCCTGGAAGACAAGCGGATCCCTTCGGGATTCGATTGGGACGCGGCGGCGGGCCTTTCCTCCGAGGCGCGGGAAAAGCTCAGGCGGATTCGTCCCGGTTCCGTTGGACAGGCGTCCCGGATCCCCGGCGTGCGGCCGCCGGATATCGCTCTCCTTCTCGTCCACCTGGGGCGGGGGCGATGACGGGCGGTTCCGACGCCTCCGTGACATTGCGGCAGGGCCTGGAACGGCTTTCCGTTCCCGAACCCGGCCGTGTCCAGCCGCTTCTGGAGACGTACCTCGACGAGCTTGAACGGTGGAATCCCCGTTTCAGGCTGGTGAAGTTCAGCGACCGCCGGGAGCTCGTCGTCAAGCACGTGCTGGACTCGCTCGCGGGATGGCCGGCGGTCCGTGACGCGGCAGGCCCGCGCGGGTCGGCGCTGGACGTCGGCTCCGGCGCGGGCTTCCCGGGGATCCCGCTCGCGGTGGTGCTGTCCTCGGTTTCCTTCATGCTGCTGGAGCGCATGGCGCGGCGCGCGTCGTTTCTCAAGACATGCGCCGTTCTCCTCGGCCTTCCACTCCTGCGCGTGGCTCAGGCCGATCTCTCGGACGCCGAGGGCGACTATGATGTGGTGACATTTCGCGCCGTGGCCCCGTTCGATAGATTCCTGCACGAAATCGGGAAGAGCGGAGTTCGATGGCGCACGGCCATCGCGTACAAGGGACGGGGGGACCGCGCGCGAAAAGAGATGGAAGACGTTCGACGGTCCCCTGCGGCGGTCTGCGATATCAAGCTCGTTTCGCTCGATCCCCCGTTCCTTGACGAGGAGCGCTGCCTCATTGTCGCAACACGACCATTCGCCGATAAAAGGATTGTTGACAAACCGGTGAGCCCGGGATACGATTTTTCCAAGGGAGACCCTGGCGCGTGAGCGATTCGACAATCGGCATAAAGGTCGCTGACGGTTCGTATTACCCGGTGATCGAAGCCGATTTCAGGGGCACCCGGAAGCTCGTTCTCACGACCGTGAAAGACAACCAGGAAAAGGTCCAGGTGGACCTTTACCGCGGCAACGGCTCGTCGATCGCCGAAGCCCGCTACATCGGGAGCATTACAATAGAGAACATCCCTCCCGCCGCCCAGGGCGAACCCGAGATCGAGCTGCTGATCGGCATCGATGAAGACGGCCAGCTCACGGCGGAGGCGTTTGACAAGTCCACGGGCGAACGGCAGAGGTTCGACACAAGCCTGGCCGGTTCGACGGGCGGGGAAACATTTGCGGAACCGGAGTTCGCGCTGGAAGGCGAATCTGAGCAGGGCCCGGATTTCGAAGAGCCTCCGCTGACGGGTGAAGATTATCCGGTCGGGGAGAAGGATCGACGCGAGGAAATCCTGCACCGGCGGGGTCCCAACATCCTGCTTCTGGTGCTGTTCGTTGTCCTGGGCCTCGCTCTTGTCGGGGCTGTGGCGTACTTCGTGTACCGTGCGATTTCGGGACCAGCCGTTCCGCCGCTTCCGACAACAGGCGCGGCCGCACCCGCGCAGCCTGGGGCGGCACCTGCGCCTTCCGCTGCTCCCGCCGCTGCCATCCCGGCGCCCGCCGCGGCCGCCGCTCCCGCACCCGCATCCCCGGCGTCCGCCGCGGCCGCCGCTCCTTCCCCGGGGTCAGTCACCTACCGCATCAAGAAGGGTGATACTCTTTGGGATATTTCAGCGACCTACTATCGCAATCCCTGGCTGTATCCCCGTCTTGCCAAGGCCAACTCCATCACGAATCCGGACCTGATTTTTGCGGGCACACGGCTCACTATTCCAGAGAACTGAGATCTTTCTCCTCCTCCTGGCCTTTCCCCTTCTTACGGCGGGATGCGGACCACGGCAGATCTGGGGGACTCCGGAAGAAGAGTTGAGGTCTGACCTGGCGAAGGGACGCTACTCTGAGCTCGCCCAGGTCGATTTTTCCTCCCAGGATCCCGCGGAAAGTCTCGTTCTCTCGCCCAGCGCCCCCTTCTACCTGTCATTTGTTTTCGATGCTCTTGCAAAGCCGGCCGAATCGCTGCGCATGCTCGAGACCGCGTGGCAGCGCTCCCCCAGCCCCTGGAAAGAGGAGGCGGGGATTCTTCTTGCCCGGAGCTACGTCGACCAGAAGAGCTACGACGGGGCAATCGAGGTTGCCCGCCGGGTGAGCTCGTCTCCTTTTCCGTCCGAAGTGCAGCAAAAGGGCAGGCGCGTTCTGGTGGAGGCCCTGTACTGGAGCAGGCAGGACGCAGCCGTGCTCCGGGAGGCGGACCGGCTTTCGAATCCGGATGCGGAAGTCCTTCTTTTCCGGGCCGTCAGCTCGATGCGTCTCGGTCTGCCACAGGCGCGCGGCCTCACACGGGAGTTGTTTCTCCGGGAGAAGGTGTCCTCCTTGCACAGCCGCGCCTACACGTTCATCGCTGCTGAGCCGGCGTACCTGCAGCTCTTCAGCGCACGGGATCAGGACCTTCTCGCTGGAAAGAATGCGTTGGTGGAGGGTGACTGGGGCCGGGCCATCCCGCTCCTGGAAAGCGTGCTGGAGTCGATCGATCCGGCCTTGGTGGCCGACGGAACGCTGGTGACAGATCTGGGCAATTCCTACGTGTACGCCGGAAAGACAGCGGTGGGTGCGCGATTCATGGAAGGACTCGCTGGGAGGCTCACCGGACAGGCCCGCGCCGACGCGGAGGAACAGGCGGGGAGGCTCTATAGAAGGGCGAAGGAATATCCCCGCGCCGTGCAGTGGCTGCGAAGCGCTGCGGCGGATGCGGCATCTCCTGCCCAACGCGACCGGGCGCGCTGGCTCATCCTGGATATCCTTTTCACCACCGACCCCCCTGATCTTCCCCGGCAAGTGGGGGTGGAAGCGGCGACCTGGAACGACACATCGTATTTCTCGGACCTCCTGCACAGCCGGATCGCCGAGCTTGTAGCCGGCAGGAATTGGCGGACGCTCGTCGGCCTGTGGCACGCACTGGATGCGGCCGGACCCCACGACGTGCGGGCACAGCTTTCCTACCTGCTAGCGCGCGAGTGGCAGGAAGGGGCGATCCGCCTGCCGGGCGGCCCCCCGGTCACTGCGCGCTTCCTCTTCCAGGACGCCGAACGAAGGGATCCCGCAGGGTACTACGGAATTCTTGCCGCCAGCATGCTCGGCGACCTGCCCGACCGCGCCGTGCCGGCCGCGCAATCCGACCCGGCGCCGGAGGGCGCAGCGCTGGATCCCGTTGCCCTGGGGTTCCTGCCGTACGGGCTTACCTTGCAGGCCTGGTCCCGAATCTGGGCGGCGCGCGACTCCCTCAGCGAGGCGCAGGTCCTCGATGCCGCGCGCCGTTTCGCCCAGGCGGGCGACTTTCGAAGCTCCATGTATTTCATGGGATACGTCGCGCGCACGCGCAAGCTCACCCTGCAGGAGCTGCAGATGTACTATCCCCGGGGATATGCAGACCTTGTCGAGCCGCTCGCCCGGGACGCGGGGATCGCCGAACACATCGTGTACGGGATGGTGCGGGAAGAGAGCTATTTCGATGCGCGGGTCGTGTCGAATGCCGGAGCCGTTGGGCTCTCGCAGCTCATGCCTTCGACAGCCGCGTCGGTCGCCCAGCGTCTACACATCGCGGATCCGGATCTCCGGGACCCCGGGACCAACCTTTCCATCGGCATTCGCCACTTCAAGGACCTGCTCGGCAGCGCGGGAAGCACAACGAAGGCATTGCTCGCCTACAATGCCGGCTTGTCCCGGCTGCGCCAGTGGGACAGGGCGAACCCTGGTTTCCCCGCGGACCTCTTCGTGGAGTCCGCGGCGATCGCCGAAACCAGGGACTATGTGAAGAAGATTCTCGTCTCCTCCGTGATGTACGCTTTCCTCTATGGAGACGCCGACCCCCGTGATGCCGCCCTGTCCTTCTTCTCGATCAAGGCCGGCCTCCTGGAGCCCGCTCCCGCGGGGCAGGGTCCGGACCGGTAGCCTTGAGCGCCGCATCTCGTGCCCAGGCCTCCGCGCCTGCGAGGGAGGCGGTCTGCCATCAGTTGACACCGGCGTTGTATAGTTCCTGCATGTTCGATCATGAAGGGCTGCCCGAGCTGAGGGCCGTCTACTGGCGCAATCTCAAGCCCGGCATGGTCTTCGTGAAGGGCGTGACGATCAACGGCTCCGTTCCCTATGAGCTGCGGAGTTACCCCGTGATCACCGATGCGCTCCGTGACGCCCTGGAAGAGCGCTACCAGTTCCTTCGAGATCGATCCGTGCTCATCTATGCCCCCGACGTGAGCAGCCTCTCGCCGCGGGAAATCTCGGAACGCCTTCGCCGGTCCGCAGAAGAGGTGCGAGTCGTCAACGACTTTCGGGCCGAGTTTCTCAGAAGGCGCACGGAGATTCTCGGCGGGGCGGAAGCGGACGCCATGGCCCTGGACAGCTCCCTCGTCCACCACGACAGTCTGATTCTCGATCATTGGTCCAGCGGCATCAACGCGTTCGACATTCCCGGCGGCAGACCTTCGCTTCTGCGCGACCTTCGCGCCTCGGTCACCCTTTCAGAAGTGCTCACCGGCTCCATGGAGACGAAGTTCCGGTTCCCCGTCGCACGTCCGTTTCAGCTCCATCTCGTCGTCGATGCCTCCTACAGCATGAAAGCCTCCGGCAGAGACGATATCGTCCGTGACACTCTCCTGCTCTTCGACCAATGGGTGCGCAGGCTCTACCCCCAGGCACAGCTGCGCTGGCATGCGTTTTCCGAGACCTGCGCGCCCCTCACGCCGCCCTTCCGCCGTCTCCCCATTGCACGCGGAGAGACTCGCTATGAATCATTCGTGCGCAGCGTCCTGCACGCGTGCGCTTCCGACCTCCCTGCGACGGTGCTTCTGTTTACGGATGGCGTGCCCTCGGACCTGCAGATCGCGCTCGATTCGATGCGCCGCTTCGCGCGCTTGGGCATCGACTACACCCAGGTGGTGTTCAGGATCGCAGAAGAGGGATTCGGCGCGGCGGCGGAAGGCACGCGGGTCGTCGACGGCTTTCGTCAGAATGAGTCGGATGCCTTCGATCCGTTTCCCCCCGACGAGCAGGCCCGTCAAGCGCAAAGAGTGCGCCTGGAATTCTCCGAGCTCGCCATCGCGGCAGGCGGCAACCAGATCATTCTCACCCTGGATCGCGCCCTCGGCGTCGTGGCGGTCGAAGCATTCGATCGCTGGCTTGGCGCCTTCTCGTCCAACTAACTGACAGCGATTCTTATACTCAAGACTCGCTGCGTGACAAATGCGAAAGATCAGTTGGTGACGGTCCGGCCCCGATCGAGGCGTCAAAAGCTGCAGCCATGGCTTTGATCGAGCCGAGACGAGTTCCCCAACATCCGGGCCGTCCAGCTGTCATGCAAAATTCTCCGCCTGACCCGT
>JBEKTX010000023.1:0-21866 GCA_049515615.1 Spirochaetia bacterium | reverse complement strand
CCTCGTCGGCGATCGTGGTGGCCAGGAGCAGGTCTTCGGCGTCGTAGTGCCGGGCGCGATATGTCTGAACGCTCATCACGCCGATCAGGCGCTCGCCTATCAGCATGGGCACCCCGATCCACGATGAGGGCACCTTGCCGGTGCCCCACCGAAGCGGCGCGACGCCCTCGGCGCCGCCGGAGCCTTGGAGATCGTTCAGCAGGAGCGGTTTCCTGGTGGCCGCCACCCGCGAGGCGAGCCCCGAGCCCAGGGGCTCACGTACCGGCGACTCTCGCCGTCCCTCGTCCACCTGGATTCGGAAGTCCAGCGCGTCCCCGTCCCCATCCACCAGGGCGATGAAGAAGGCGTCCGCCCCGAAAATGGGGGTGACCTCGCGGTGCACGGTCTCCAGGAGGTCGTCCAGGTCAAGCACGGCACCCGCCGCTGCGGATATCCTGTTGACCAGCGTGAGCCGTTCCGCCCGCCGCCCGATCTCCTCGTAGAGCCGCGCATTCTCGATCGACGAGGAAAGCTGGTCGGCGATTGTCTGCTGGGTGAGCACGTCCATTTCGCTGAAGGCGTCTCGTTCGCTGCTCTGCACGTCCAGCACGCCGATCACCCTGTCACTGCGGAGGATCGGCACCGCCAGCTCCGACCTGGTCTTTGCGGAGTCCAGGATCGAGACGTAGCGTGATTCTCGGCTGACATCGCCCACCACGAGGGGCTGTCCCGCGGCCGCGACCCATCCGCAGATCCCTTCCTTCCCGACCTTCAGGCGGAAGGCGTTGATGTAGCGCGGCGCCGCGGGGTGTGTGGATGCGCGGAGCACCAGCTCGTCGCCCGAGACGAGGAACACGGCCACGGTGAAGTAGTCGAACGAGGCGCGGATCAGCGTTACGGCCTGCCCGAGCAGCTCCTCCAGCCGGAGGAGCGTCGCGGTCCTGCGGCTGATCTGGGAGATGAGCTCCTGCCGGTGGGCGCGTTCCCGCAGGTTCGATGCGAGCTCGCGCAGCGGATTGAAGAGCTGGCGCCTGATGATCCCCCATCCCAGGAGTGCAACGCTGCCCATGCTCGAGATGGCCATCAGGGGGAAGCGCGGCTGCGCGACGCCGCCCACGAGAAATCCGAACAGGAACAGCCCGATGCTCAGCGCGATGGACGGGGTGTTGGTCCGGCGCCATCCTGTTGCCAGGAGGACGGAGGAGGCGAGGAAGCAGGCCGTGGGCAGGGTGATCGCCGAGAGACCCAGTAAGGTGATGCGGTAGAACACAAGCCCCTCGGCGCTCATCCGGGGATCCGCCACGAGCCGGCCCTGGAGAAGCGGGGCCGACATTGCCAGCATTCCGGCGATGGCGGCGGCGGCGATCGGCCACCATCCGCGCACTCGCGTGTAGCGCGCGCAGAAAAGGAGGAGGAACGGCGCGGTCAAGCCGAAGAAAAGGCAGGCAAGCTCCAGGAACGTCTCGGGCTCACCGGCTTTGAAATACAAGGAAAGCCTCAGGAGAAGAGAGCAGACGACGAAAGCCGCTTCCATTGTGGCGAAGAGAACGAAGTCCCGATTGAGAGGCTTATGGAGACCGGCCCCGCTCACCATCAGCACGAGTCCGGAGCACAGTGCGAGGGAAAGCGTCAGGCAGACAATGTCCAGGCCCAGGAAGAACGGCACAGCGTGAAATCTTCCTTCATCTATTTGGTTTTCGTCGTTTCCTTATCGGCAGCCGGACCCGCCGCGTCTCATCGGACGTTCCGCCCCCCGGCACTCATCTCGATGAGCCCTTCCTCTCAGGCGAGCCGTTCTTCGCTGTCGGGAGTCTCCTCGCAGAGCAGGCTGTCCAGCCGTCGGATCGTGCGGAAGAAATCCTTCTCCTCGAAAATGCCACCGAAGCGGAAGATCGAGGCCACTCGGGAGGGGAGGGCGTCGTAGACCGAGCGCGAGATCGTGACTGTACCGGGCAACGTGGAGGACTTTTCGAGGTGCGCCGCATGGTTGATGACATCTGAGACGATTGTACCCGTTTCGATGCAGAACTTCACCCGGCCGGAATGGATGCCCAACCGGAGGGCGATGTCTCCGGTAGGCGATCCGGAGGCGGACAGGTTGAACACAGGCACAGTGCTCTGAAGCTCGATGGCGAAGCGCACGGCGCGCGCCTGGTGGTCTCTCAGGGCGAAGGCAATGATCCCGCCGTCTCCAGCCCACGACCAGATCCTTCCATCAACGGATACGAGCTTCTCCCTCAGGAAACTCCACAGTGTGAAGTACAGCTTCTCTATCCGGCGCGTTCCCAGCTTCCTTACCTTCGCCGAGTTGCCCACGATGTCGAGACTGACGACTGTGATGTCATACTCCCGGCCGTCCTTCAGGCAGCCCCAGTTGGGAAGGTCCTGCGGGTCCCGGCAGGAGGTGATGACCCTGCGTGTCTTGAAATCGTAATGAATGCCCGTTCGAACGAGCTTTCCAAGAAACTCCTCGAGGCCTTCCACCTGAACGGGCCTGCCGTGGACCACTCCATCGTCCACTTCGACGACGAGCTTGATGAGGGAGGCCAGCGTCCCGCCACAGTCGCACCTGTGGACAAGCAGGCCGGCGCACTTCCGTGGCGACAGAGAGACGTGGTGGCGTTCTCCCGCCGCCTCGTTGGAATCAAAGCAACCCAGCACGAGTCTTCCCAGCTCGTTGACTTCGTCGGTCCTGAAGTTTGCAGCAATGAGTTCGATAAGATCGTTTCGAATCGCGGGCTCAAGCTGCATCGGTCCAGTCCTTCATGGTTCAGGGGTTTGCACGTTTGAAATGGAATGAATGGAGATAATAAATGACATCACAAAGATCTCAGATTGTCAAATGAATTCCGAGAAAAACAGTCCGCAATAGCAAGCGAACAGCCTCAATGGTATGCTGATCCCGTGCATCATGGGCCGAACAGGGATAGGTATTCTTCAATGAAGTATGCCCGATGCGGCAGGAGCGGCCTGAAGCTGCCCATTGTATCGCTCGGGCTCTGGCACAACTTTGGAAGCGAATCGACGCTTGACAACGCCCGCGCGATGATTCTTCGGGCATTCGACCTCGGGATCACGCATTTCGACCTGGCGAACAACTACGGGCCGCCGCCCGGATCCGCGGAGGAATGCTTTGGCAGGATCCTCAGGAGCGACCTGGATGCGTGGCGCGACGAAATGATCATTTCCACCAAGGCAGGATACTTGATGTGGCCGGGGCCGTACGGAGAATGGGGCTCGAAAAAGCACCTTGTCGCCAGCCTGGACCAGAGCCTGCGGCGCATGAGGCTGGAGTACGTGGACATTTTCTACTCCCACAGACCGGACCCCGAGACGCCTCTCGAAGAGACAATGGCGGCCCTCGATCTTGTTGTCCGCCAGGGCAAGGCTTTATACGCGGGAATCTCCAACTACAAGCCGACTGAAGCACGGAAGGCCATCGAGATCCTCCGCGCCCTTGGCACGCCTTGTCTGATCCATCAGCCCTCCTACTCGATGCTCAACCGATGGGTGGAAGAGGGGCTCCTGGAGCTGCTCGAGTCCGAGGGGGTCGGCTGCATCGCCTTTTCGCCGCTGGCGCGCGGCCTTCTCACGGACCGCTACCTCACCGGAATCCCCGCGGATTCCCGTGCAGCCGGATCCAGCGTGTTTCTGAAGCAGGAGGAGATCACGGAGGCCGTTAGGACCCGAGTGCGGGGACTCAACGAAATCGCCTCCGGTCGCGGGCAGAGCCTTGCGCAGATGGCGCTGGCGTGGGTGCTCCGTTCCGGCCGTGTCACATCGGCCCTGATCGGGGCGAGCAGGCCGTCACAAATCGAGGACTGCGCGCGTATAGTCAACGGCCCTGGCTTCACGACGGAGGAGCTGGCGAGGATCGACGCAGTCCTAGGCGAGCACCCGCACGGGCTTCCGTTTCCTGTCTGAGGTGAAGCTTGCCTCGAGGCAGGCCTGGACTCGAGCGCCGTTTGCGAAATCGGATTCGTCACTCACGCCGCGGCGCAAGGCCGCAATGAACCGCTCATACTGATTCAGCGTCTTGGGTGACTTCACGTCCTTCCATGAGGCCGCGCGCATTGCGCGCTTCGACTTTGCGAGCCCGTATACCTCGCGGGAGCGGTCGAGGTCCACGTCCAATGCGCCTTCATCGCCGTAGACCCTGACCTTCAGGCTGTTGAGCTGGCCTGATGCCCAACGCGTGGCGTGCACGGTGCCGATTCCGCCCCCGGCGAGTCTCACCGTGGAGACAAAGCTGTCGTTCGCGTCCAGCACGTACGGACCGACCCTGTTGTCAGCCACGCCCTTGTCGAACGTCGCGAGCCGGCAGGCGATTTCGGAGATCTCGCCGCACAGAAAAGCCGTGAGGTCGTAGATGTGGCATCCGATGTCACCGAGCGTTCCTGTACTGCCGTGCTTCCGGGAAAGCCGCCACGTGAAGGCGTCCGTGGTTCTCCAGTCCCCCCACGTCTCCTGAACGAGCCAGCTCTGAAGGTAGCTCGCCTCGACGTGCAGCACGCGGCCTATGCCTCCCCTACGGATGAGAGCGGCGGCGGCCTGCACGCAGGGGGCGCTGCGGTAGGAGAAGTTTACGTGCGTGACCACGCCTGCCGCGCGGGCCGCGTCGCGCATCTTTTTCGCATCTGCCAGGGACGTCGCCAGGGGTTTCTCGCAGAGCACGGCAAGCCCGCGGGCGATTGCCGCCAGGGATACGCGAGCGTGCGCCGCATCAACGGTGACCACGGATACGGCATCGAGGGCCTCTGTGGCGAGCATCTCGCGGTGGTCGGCATACCACTTCGGGATATTCCACCGCGCGGCGAACCGCCGGGCGCGCAAGGGGTCGATGTCGCAACACGCGGCGAGGCGCACCCCTTTCATCGGCGTGAAGCTCTCCGCGTGGGTGTTGGCCATGCCTCCGGTGCCGATGATGCCCAGACGGATCATGGCAGCCACTGTATGATGATCAGGTCTGCCAGTCCAGAACGTACTTCGCGTTCGCGTCCGTGAAGCCGCCGACGATGATCATGATGAAATCGATCAGGGTCCAGATGCCCAGCCCGCCGAGGGTGAAGATCATGGCCACGCCCGTTCCGACCTTGCCGACGTAAAAGCGATGGACGCCGAGCCATCCCAAGAAAAAGCAGAGCAGGAGAGCCGCGAGACGGCTGTAGGGGCTGACGGACTTCTCGGCATTGTACCCGGGCCCCATCGCCGCGGTATGCATGGGTGCTCCGCAGCTCGAACAGAACGAGGCCTCGGCGGCAATTTCCTTGCCGCATTTCTGGCAGTACATGTGGTTCACCTCCGTGCCGCGCATCAAGGGAGAGAGAGCGCGGCAGTGATCAATGGTCGAACACCGGGGCAGCGGGTCCGTGTCACCCCGGGAGCTAGTAGGAATACTTCTTCGCGATGGCGGTGAGCAGGTCATCCATCTTCAGGAAGATGCTCACGAGCTCGGGATCGAACTTCTTGCCCGCCTGGTAGCGGATGTAGTGCAGGGCGTGCTCCTGTCGCCACCCGCTCTTATAGGCGCGCTGCGAGACCAGCGCATCGTAGACGTCGGCGATTGCCACCACCCGTGCGGAAAGCGGGATTTCCGTGCCCTGCTTCCCCGGTCCCATGTAGATCTTCTCCGCGTACAGGTCCTCGATCCTCCCGGGGTAGCCCGTGCCGTCCCAGTTCTCATGGTGATTGAGAGTCACCTCCGCGGACATGTAGTCCCAGAACGATGTCGTGCGTCGGAACAGGCGGGCCCCCCGCACCGTGTGCTGCTTCATCAGGAGCTTCTCGTCGTAGGTGAGCTGGCTGGGCTTTTTAAGGATGATGTCGCTCACCGCCACTTTGCCCACGTCGTGGAGGATGGCGGCAGTGCGAAGCACGTCGCGGACCTTGCGGATCTCGCGGACGGAAACGTTGCGCAGGGTGGCCCATTTCTCGTACAGCTCGACGGAGTACGCACCCACCCTCTTCGCATGCTGGCTCGTCTCGTAGGGATCGCGCAGCTCCGCCATCTCCACCATGCGCAGGACCATCTCCCGGGAGAGCCGCGCCTTCTCGATGGCATCCGCGGCGTTCTGGGCGAACTGGACGATGAAGAGCTGGTCCTGCTGCGAAAAGGCGACGACCTCACCCGCCTCGTTCTTGCCATTGATGAGCTGCAGCACGCCCACGATCTCCTTCTCCCGGGTCTTCAGCGGCACCCCCAGGATGGAGCGGGTGCGGTAGTGCGTCTTCTGATCGAAAACGGGGTTGAAGGCGAAGGAGACATCGCTCTGGATATGGTAGACGTCGTCGATGAGGATGGGCTCTCCCGTCTTCGCCACGTAGCCGGCGAGGGACGCCTTGTCGATGGGCAGCGAGGCGCCGCTGGGAATATACTTGTCCTTCGTCTCCCCGCGGAAGAGAGTGTCGTTTTGCACGAAGCTGAAGTACAGGAAGCCGCGGGTCGCGAGATAAATGGTCCCCGCATCCGCCATCACGAACTGGCGCGCCTCGGTGAGGATGTTTTCCAGGAGCGAATCAAGGTCCTTGATCGTGAAGAGTGATTCGATTGTCCGGAACAGCTTCTGGGTGTCGCGCTTCATAAGACAGCGTTCACCCCTCCTGCGAACGCACGGACAAGTATAGTCGCAATGCCGAAAGCGCTCAAGCGCGCGCCGGCCCCGGCGGGACGATCAGGGCGCGGAGATCCTCGATGCGGGAGCAGTACGCCGTGGCGTGGGCCTTCATGTATTCCTCGATTTCGGCCACCCGGTGGCTCCATCCCGCCGCGGCGAAGTCCACACCCGCTGCCCGGGCCATGAGCACACCCGGTTTCAGGTCGTCCACGACCAGGGCTTCCGCCGCCGCGCATCCAAAGCGCCGGAGAGCCTCCTGAACCGGCCACGGGCTGGGTTTGCGCTTCTCGGCTTCGTGCTCCCACCCGAAGATGAGGTCAGGCACGAACGGCGGGTCCTGGGCCGCCCGGTAGTGCCCTTCGATCACGCCCGCTTCCGAGTGGGAGATCACGGCAACCAGACCGCCATGACGCCGGTACTCCGCAAGCAGGGCAAGGAACCCGGGGAAGAACGGGGGGACGCGGCTGCCCGTCCAGCTCCTCCATATCTCCAGCTCGCGCACGAGCTCCGCCTTCGTCATCCCGAGGTCCCCCTCGAGGTAGTCCATGATCCCGTGGAAGTTGCGAAGAAGCCATTGTTCCCTTGTGGGCGGCGTGCGGCCGGGACGGAGCTCCCGGAGCGCCTCCAGGTGCGCGGGGTAGTGGACCGCCGAGGTGCTGTCCACCGCGGTGTCGTCGTGATCGATCAGGATGCACCGGTAGCGCAATTCCATCGCGGGATTCACTGTACGGACGCGAATGGACAGCGTCAACGCGCATCCTGTATACTCGGTGCCATGCGGAAGGGAAAAGCGGCGCGGACTCTTCGCCTCACCGTCGCACTTGTGTTCGGAGTCGTGCTGTCTTCCTGCTCCCTGAACACCTTCGCCGTGCGCACCGTGGCTGGTTTCCTTGCCGGCAGCGGGCAGGGCACCGCATTCACAGGAGATGACGACCCCGAGCTGGTAGGGGACGCCCTGCCCTTCGCAATGAAGACCTACGAGTCGCTCCTGGAGGCGGACCCGCGGAACGCACCCCTCGCCCTGGCGACGGGTCGGGCCTTCGCAAGCTACGCCTTCGCGTTCGTCCAGGCGCCCGCCGACCAGCTTCCTCCCGACCAGGTGGAAGAGCAGCGGGCCATGCATCAGCGGGCCAAGAAGCTGTTCCTGCGCGCGCGGGACTACGTCCTGCAGGGGCTGGAGGTTCGCCGCCCCGGCTTCAGCGCCGCGCTGAACAAGAGCGACGTGCAGCGGGCGCTGGGCATGACACGGAAGGAAGATTCCGATTACCTGTACTGGGCGGCAGCGGCGTGGATGGGGGCTTTCAGCGCGGATCCTTTCGATTTCGCGCAGATCGTTGCCGTTCCGCGCGCCGTGGCCATGTTGAAGCAGGTCGACGGCTGGGACGATGCCTACGGGGCGGGTGCCGTGCATGAGATTTTCATATCCTTCTACGGGGGGGCGCCTGCAGACCTGGGGGGCGGGGAGCAGAAGGCACGAGCGTCCTTCGCCCGGGCCCTCGCGCTGTCGAAAGGAATGCGGGCGGGGCCCTACATCGCGCTGGCAACATCGGTCAGCGTGAAAAATCAGAATTCCGCCGAGTTCCGCGAGCTCCTCGGCAAGTCACTCGCGATCGACGTGAATGCCGACATCCCGGACCGGCTGGTGAACACCATCAACCAGCGGAAGGCCCGCTGGCTGCTGGACCACGTGGACGACTACTTTCTTGCCGACGAAGGAGGTGAGCAATGAGGCGTGGACCAATGCGTGTCGCGGCCACCCTGTGCGCGCTGCTCGCCGCGACGGCCGTTTCCGCGCTGACGATCAAGCTGGGAACCCTTGCCCCCGTCGGCTCACCCTGGGAGCTCGGGGCAAAAAGGCTCGCGGCGGAATGGGAAAGGCTCTCGGGCGGGACCGTGACCGTGAAGATCTATGCCGGCGGCGTTGCCGGAGACGAGCCCGACATGATCCGCAAGATGCGCATTGGTACGCTGAACGCAGCGCTGATCACCGTCACCGGCCTCCAAGGTATCTTCAACGGCGTGAAAACCCTTTCCTACCCGATGCTCTTGCAGAGCGATGACGAGCTCTCGTACGTGCTGGACAGGATGAAGCCGTTCTTCGACTCGGAGCTGCAGAAGCGCGGGTTCAAGCCGATAATGTGGTCGCCCAGCGGCTGGGTCTATTTCTTTTCCCGCGCCCCCGTGGTGACCCCCAATGACCTGCGGCGCCAGAAGCTCTGGGTGTGGAGCGGGGATCCCGACGAGGTGCAAGCCTACCAGAGCGCGGGTTTCCAGACCGTCAGCACCGCCGCAACGGACCTTATGACATCGCTCCAGGGCGGGATGGTGGATGCATTGGTGACCAGTCCCCTGGTGGCTGCTTCCAGCCAGTGGTTCGGGATCGCGGGGAACATGACGGCGATGAAGCTGGCGCCTCTGTGGGGGGCGGCCGTTGTGAGCATGAAGAGCTGGTCCCAGATCCCCGCGGATCTCCAGCCCCGGCTCCTCGATGCGGCCCAGCGGATCACCGATTCCCTTGCGCCGGACCTCGCGAAGGCCGACGGCCAGGCAATCGACGTGATGCAGAAGTATGGCTTGAAGATCAACCAGGTTCCTCCCCAGGCAGAAGCGTCCTGGGAAGACCTGCTGCAGAAGACTTTTGCGGGCCTTGTCGGCCGTTCCTACGATAAGACTTCGTTCGAGATGGCGACGCAGTATCTGGAGGAATACCTGAAGGGGCATCCCCGGAAATAGGTCAGTGGCATGCCGCCTTCGGCGACGTGTCCTAGAGACAGTCAATTCCCGAGCGGTGAGGGTTGTGCGGGTCAGGTGAGTTGTTCAGGTAGTAGAAGGCGGATCGGATCTTCGTGCCATTCTTCTCCGAGATCCGCCCTTCCTTCAGCCAGACGCTCACCGTGCGCGCGTTTCTCTGGAACATCCGGGCCAACGCGGCGGGAGACATGTCATAGGTCCTGCTGATCCACTTCAACATCGTCTGGGGGCTTTTCTCGCGCATCAGTGATCCCTCCACAACCGGGCGCCTTCCCTGGCTCTGTGATCAATATCGGAGGGATTGCCCGCGAGCTGAATTCGAGAGCATTTACCCTTTCGCGCCGCTGGATTCGCGCCGTCCAGGGCGGGTATACTGTGGGAAAGGAAGGGGAGTTCATGAAGGGGCTCCTGGCGGGTTTGCTCATCTGCGCATGCGCTTCCGCGGCCGTGTCCCAGGGGAGGATCGCGGCGGTCCTGACGCTCTCGGGTCCGGTCGACCCGATCTCGGCGCGCTACATCCTGCGCGGCCTGGACAGGGCGCAGCGGGAGGGGGCGGAGGTGGCCGTCATCGAGCTGGACACGCCCGGCGGGCTGGGGACTTCCATGGACCAGATCGTGGAGAGGATCCTTGCTTCCCCTGTTCCCGTTGCCGTCTACGTCACACCCTCGGGCGCCCGCGCCGCCTCGGCCGGCGTCTTTATCGCCATGGCCGCCCATGTGACGGCCATGGCGCCGGGCACGCACATCGGGGCGGCGCACCCGGTCAATTCCAACGGCTCCGACATCGCCGGCGTCATGGGCGTGAAGATCCTCAACGACACAACGGCGAAGCTGAAGTCCCTGGCCGCCCTTCGCGGCAGGGCCGCGGACTGGGCGGACGATGCCGTGCGCCGCAGCATGTCCCTTACCGAGACAGAGGCGGTCGAGCGGCACGTGGCGGACATCGTCGTCCCGAGCCTCGGAGAGCTTCTTGCCCGCGTCGACGGCCGCAGCGTGCACACCGCTTCCGGGCAAGTTACCCTGCGAACATCGGGGGCCGAGGTGCAACGCCTGCGCATGAGCTTCATGGACTGGATTCTCGCTTTCCTCGTGAACCCGGACGTTGCGTACATCCTGCTCGTGATCGGGATCTTCGGCGTGATATTCGAGCTCACCTCTCCCGGGGCAGTCGCACCCGGGGTTGCGGGGGGGATTGCTCTCCTGCTCGCCTTCATTGCATTCGGCAACCTGCCCACGAACATCGGGGGAATAATCTTCATCGCGCTCGCGGTCGGCCTCTTCCTCGTCGACCTGAAGGCGCCGACTCATGGATTTCTCACCGCGGGAGGCATCATAGCTTTTGTGCTCGGTTCCTTTCTCCTGTTCCCGCCGTGGCGGCCGCCACAGGCTGCCGGGAGCGGCCCGCCGCCCGCAGAACCTGCCCATGTCGGCATCTCGGTGGCGGTCATTGTCGTGATGACGATACTCGTCGTCGCATTCTTCACCTTTGTCCTGGGCAAGGGCATCCGCGCGCAGGCGCGAAAGATCAGCTTTGGCGCGGAGTCGCTCGTCGGCGGCACGGGAGCCGCGGTGACCGATCTCGCACCGGAGGGGCTCGTCCGCCTCGCGGGCGAGCAATGGAGCGCGCGATCCGTCGAGGGCGGCGTCGCGTCCGGCGAGAGGGTGGAAGTTGTGGGCAGGGACGGCCTTCGGCTGCTCGTGCGCCGCAGCGCGAAATAGGGTCTGGGCATCTCAATCTATGGAGGCATAAATATGAGCTACGTACTTCTCGCAATCATCGTCATCGTGGTGATCATCATCTTTTCGTCGGCGATCAAGGTGGTTCGTGAATACCAGCGCCTGGTGGTGTTCCGTCTCGGCCGCACGATCGGCGCGAAAGGCCCGGGGCTCGTCTTCCTTATCCCCATTGTGGACAAGCCGGTGTGGACGGACCTCCGGGAGCTCTTCCTGGAAATCCCCAGCCAGACCTGCATTACCAAGGACAACGCGCCCATCGACGTCGACTTCCTCATCTACTGGCGCGTCATGGACCCCAGCCTGTCCGTCATCCAGGTGGCCAACTTCGCGGGGGCCAGCCAGGGGATCGCAACCACGACGCTCCGCGCGGTGATCGGCGACATCCCGCTGGACGACGTGCTGGCGAAGCGGGAAGACATCAACCGGATCCTCCGCACGAAGCTGGACGAGGTGACCGAGCGCTGGGGCGTGAAGGTCACCAGCGTGGAGATACGGGAAATCGTGCCTCCAAAAGACATCCAGGACGCCATGAACCGGCAGATGTCCGCCGAGCGAATCCGCAGGGCCATGGTCATCGAGAGCGAGGGGAAGAAGGTGTCCGCCATCCTTGTGGCGGAGGGAGAGAAGCAGTCGGCCATTCTCAAGGCCGAGGGAGACCGCCAGGCCGCTGTCCTTCGCGCAGAGGGCTTCGCATTGGCACTGGAGAAAATCTTCGGCACGGCGAAGACGGTCGATTCCAAGACCATGATGCTGCAATACTTCGAGACGCTGAAGCAGATGGGGACGGGGGCGTCGACCAAGTTCATCTTCCCCATGGAGTTCATGGGCATGCTGAAGCCGCTGATGAGCCTTGCGGAGGAAGCGGTCAAGAAGCAGGGATAGGCAGGCGCGCGGAGAACGTCATGGCAGAGCTCATGCGGTGCAGGTCGTGCGGCTACGTGACGGAGGCGGCAAGGGTTGGCGAGATCTGCCCGGCCTGCGGCGTTCCCCGAAAGATGATGGAAGCCTGGAAGGACCCGGTCTCCGAAAAGCGGCGGCTGTTCCTCTGGCTGGACGTGCACCCCATCGTGGATCACTTCTCCGTGTCGTTCTCCGCTTCGGCATTCGTGCTTTCCCTGGTCGCGCTGATCCTGCCGGACTTCTCCCCCGACACCCTGACCGACATCATCCGCGGATTCCTCGGCGTGCTTCCCCTTGCGGTCATCGCGTCTTTCGTGACGGGCATCCTCGATGCCCGCGTGAGGTTCCGCCGGAGCTCGACGCCCGTGCTCGTGAGGAAGATGCTGTACGGTTGTGCCTTTTTTCTCTTGAGCAGCGCTGCTGCGGCAATCGTCTTTCTTGCCGGACCCTACCTTCGCTGGGCGCGGGTCGTCGACGCGATCATTCTCGCGGCCGGGGTTGTGTGCGCCGTGCGCCTGGGAAGAATCGGGCAGGGACTTCTCCAGGCGATTTTCCCGGGCTAGCCGGGCGGGGGAGCAAAAGAAACTGCCCCGGCGCCGCGGGACGCCGCCTGCGCGGAGGTCGTTCCGGCAGGGCTGTGCGCCCCGCCTGCTTCAGCCTATTTCTTTTTGTTTCCCGAGGCCTGGACAGCGTCCGCGATTGCCTTTTCCCCATCCGAGAGCTGGGCCTGGACCGCGGTGGCTTTCTGAAGCGCCGTGGCAAAATTACCGTCGGCGAGGTCTTTGTCGGCATCCGCAAGGGCCGTCTGTGCGGCGGCGAGCTCCGTCGTGATCCCCGCGAAATCCAGCTTGATCCCTCTCACGCTCTTCGCGGCGGCGAGCTTTTTCGAGGCATCCGGGAGGGCCTGCTTGAGGGCGGCGATCAGCGCCGTCGCGTCCGCCTGCGCCTTTTCCTTTCCCTTGGCGGCGTCGTTCGCCGCGGTCGCCGCGGTGGTCTTGGCATCCAGGGCGAGTGACTTCACCTTGTCGTAGTGCTTCGCCGTGAGCTCCGTTTCCATCTGCCCGAGCTTGTCCTGCGCTGACTTCAGGGTGTCCGGCGCGTAGGCGACGATATCGGCGTTCTTCGCTGCGTCGGCCACGGCCATCCGGGCGGCATCAATATCGGCCTGGGGCGGCTTGGCGCACGCGCCGACGATGAGCGCGAGCATGAGGGGGAGAAATGCTTTCGCGTATTTCACGGAATTGAGACCTCCGTTCAGAAACATTCACGCCTTCCACGTACCAAGAGCTTTGCATCAACGATGCGAGTGATAAATGGGTGTCTGCTGCAATGGCGTGGATGAAGAAAATGTTCCATTTTTCTTCGCCGCTGTCAAGCCGGGTGACGCGAGAGTCGGCAAATAGTATGCTCATGGAATCATGGCAGGCACGGTGCTCGATGGAAAATCACTCTCCCTGGAGATCGAGGCCGAGCTTTCAGTGCGTGTGGCAAGGATCAGGGAACATGCCGGCGGCAGGGCGCCGATCCTTGCAGCCATCCTTGTCGGAGACGACCCTGCCTCCGCAACGTACGTGAAAATGAAGGGCAGCGCCTGCCGGCGCGTGGGAATGGAATCCCTGAAGGTCGCGCTCCCGCAGACAACGTCAACGGCGCAGCTTCTTGCGCGCATAGACGAGCTGAACGCAAATCCCGAGGTGCACGGAATCCTCCTGCAGCACCCGGTCCCGAAGCAGATCGACGAGAGAAGCTGCTTCGAACGGATCGCGCTTTCGAAGGACGTCGACGGCGTGACGATGCTCGGTTTCGGGAGAATGGCCATGGGAGAGCCGGCCTTCGGGTCGGCAACGCCGGCCGGCATCATGCGCCTTCTCGGGCATTACGGCATTCCCCTGGAGGGCCGGCACGCGGTGGTTGTCGGCCGCAGCCCGATCCTGGGAAAACCAGTGGCCATGATGCTCCTGAACGCCAACGCGACCGTGACCATCTGCCACTCGAAGACTCGAGGGCTGCCCGAGATCGTAAAGGCCGCCGACATCATTGTCGGCGCGGTCGGCAGGCCCGAGTTCATCAAGTCGGCCTGGATCAGGGACGGGGCGGTCGTCGTGGACGCGGGGTATCACCCGGGCAATGTGGGCGACGTCGAGCTGGCCCCGGTCATCGGTCGATGCGCCGCGTACACGCCGGTGCCCGGCGGCGTAGGCCCGATGACGATCGCCACGCTCATCAGTCAGACCGTTGCCGCCGCGGAAGCGTCGTTCGGCCTCGCTTAGGTTTTCGCCCGGAGATACTGGTTCGGCCACGGGGCCTCTGCACGGAGCTCCGCGGCGGCGCGAAGCGGCCAGTACGGGTCCCGCAGGAGCTGGCGCCCCATGACGACGACGTCTGCCTGGCCGGTGCGAAGCACGTGCTCAGCCTGCGCGGCGGACGTTATGAGCCCCACCGCTCCGGTGAGGATGCCGGCCTCTCGTCGGATCCTCTCCGCGTTCGGCGTCTGGTACCCCGGACCGACCGGCGGTTTTGCTCCGTGCACGTTGCCCCCGGAGGAACAATCGATCAGGTCGACGCCATCAGCCCTCAACCCGCGAGCCAGCTCCACTGATTGTTCCACGTCCCAGCCGCCCTCTGTCCAGTCCGTGGTCGACAGGCGCACGAAGAGGGGGAGAGAGTCACGCCAGACCGCCCGCACCGCCCGCGCGATCTCACGGGCCAGGCGCGTCCTGTTCTCGAAGGAGCCTCCGTACCCGTCGGCACGCTGGTTGGACAATGGTGACAGGAACTCGTGCACGAGGTAGCCGTGCGCGAAATGGAGCTCAACCACGGCAAAACCAGCGGCGAGCGCGCGCCGTGCAGAGTCCGCGAAGGAACGGATCACGCCGGCGATTTCCTGGACCGTGAGCGCCTCGGGAACCGGGTACGCGCTGGAAAACGGCGCAAGGCTTGGACCGACAATCTGCCATGCACCCTCTGCGTCGGCCAGGGGGCGATCACCCTCCCACGGAACCGTCACCGCAGCCTTGCGCCCGGCGTGGGCGAGCTGGATCCCCGGCACGGCCCCCTGCTCTCCGACAAACCGGGCGATCCTCTGCAGCCCCGGCACATGGGCATCGTCCCAAATGCCCAGGTCCCGTGCGCTGATCCGGCCGCGCGCCTGCACGGCGGTGGCTTCTGCCATGACGAGGCCTGCGCCTCCCACCGCGCGAGAGCCAAGGTGCACGAGGTGCCAGTCGGTCGCCTGGCCGTCCTCGCAGGAATACTGGCACATGGGGGAGACCATGATCCTGTTGCGGAGCGTGACGGAACGGATCGATATCGGAGTGAAGAGCATGAGTGTCCTTTCGGTCGCGTCGAAGGTCGGGAGCTTCCCGTTTTTCGATGGATCATCTATACTCACATCGGGCAGGCCCGACCAATCGGCACGTCCAGCCGCTCTCAATGTTCCAGGAAGCATTCCATTGTTTCAAGATGGCATCCGCGGACAGGGGGCTGCCGGCAGCAAGGACGCGCATCCATCTCGAAGGAGGTTGACACTCATGAAAAAGGGCATCCTGGGCTCCCCCGTGGTGACGCAGGTCGGGATTCTCGTGCATGACATCGAGAAGACCGCCCAGTTCTACGCGGATTTCCTCGGCGTGACGAAACCGAACATCGTCACGACCGATCCGCTGGACAAGTCCAAGGCCCGGTACAAGGGCGGCCCCACCAGGGCGCGATCGAAGCTCGCATTCTTCAAAATCGGGCAGGGCCTCGAGCTGGAGCTCATTCAGCCCGACGACGAGCCCAGCACCTGGCGTGAGGACCTGAACCGCAAGGGCGAGGGGGTTCATCATATCGCCTTCGAAATACGAGGAATGAAGGAAAAGTTGGCGGATCTGCAGAAGGAAAACATGCCGCTCCTGCAGACGGGGGAATACACGGACGGGCGATATGCCTATGTCGATGCCACGAAGGACCTGAAGGTCATCATTGAGCTGCTCGAGAATGACTGACCGGAGCAACTGCAGAGAGGCGATACATGGCGGCGAATCGGATCGCGGCCCTCGTGGGGGACTTCTATCATGAGCCCGAGGCAATGCGGGACACTTTGCGGCAGGCCGCGGGGCAGGTCGGTTTCGAGCTTCAGACCTTCACCGATCCGGCAGAATTGCCCTGGAGCGCACTTGGAGACTTTCGGGGCCTGATCATCGCCAAGGAGAACCGGATCGCCCCGGCCGAATCCAACGCAGTATGGGCAACGCCGAAGCACGAATCAGCGATCTCGGAGTTTGCTGCTGCGGGCGGTGCGGTCATCGCGCTCCATAATGGGCTTGCTTCCTACGACGTGGAAGGCGACTACTTCCGGACCATGCGCGGCGGGTTTCTCTTCCATCCCAAGGAACATCCCCGGTTCCAGGTTCGCGCTCTGCCGGTGGGGCACCCTGTTCTCAGCGGGTTCAAAGAGTTTGATCTCGTGGATGAGATGTACTTCGTGCGCGTGGACTCCGCCCGGACCACTCGGCTCCTGGAGCTTGCGCATGTCGACTACGGTACATCGTGCGCCGCCTGGGCGCACGAGGCCGGCCGGGGCCGCGTGTTCTGCTTCTCCCCGGGCCATACCACCGAGGTCCTGAACCATCCCGGCTACAGGCGTTTTCTCGACCACGGCCTGCGCTGGGCTCTGCGCGTGGAGAAATCCTGAGGCCGCGTCATGAACGATCTGCTTTCCCTTCTCGCACGGCTTGTCTCCATCGATTCCGTCAACCCGAGCCTGGTGCCCGGCGCGCACGGCGAGACGGAGATCGGTGACTTCGTCGCCGCGTGGATGCGCGGCCGGGGTCTCGAGGTGGAGCGGCAGGACACCGGCGGCCCGGGCCGGACGAACGTTATCGCCGTTGCACGCGGCACCGGCGGCGGCAGGTCGCTCATGCTGAACGTCCACATGGACACCGTCGGCGTTGCCGGGATGACCGCGCCATTCGTGCCGGTAGTGAAAGACGGCAAGCTGTTCGGACGCGGTGCCATGGACACCAAGGGAGCGCTGGCGGCCTTCATGAGCGCCGCCGCCGATGCGCGCACCCTGAAGCTCCGGGGAGACGTGATCTTCACGGCCGTCGTGGACGAAGAGTATGCGAGCGCCGGCACGGAAGCCGTGGCGCGGCGCTGGAGACCGGATGCTGCCATTGTCGGGGAGGCGTCCGGTCTGCAGATCGTCACCGAGCACAAGGGATTTGTCTGGTTCCAGGTCGAGACCGAAGGCGTGGCGGCACACGGCTCGCTTCCGGATGTGGGAGTCGATGCGATATTCATGATGGGGAAAGTGGTTGCCGCGCTGGAAGAGCTGGGCGTACGGCTCCGGCGATCCGCTCCCCATCGGACGCTGGGCACCGGATCCCTCCATGCATCTCTCATCTCCGGCGGACAGGAGCTCTCCAGCTACCCGGCCTCCTGCCGTCTGGACGTGGAGCGCCGCACCATCCCCGGCGAGACGCCGGAAACGGCAGAGGCCGAGATTCGCGGCGCCATTGAGAAGATTGCGAGCACCGATCCCCGGTTCAAGGCAACGCTGCGGCGGACTTTCGCGAGAAGCTCCATGGAAGCGCGACAGGATTCTCCCCTCGTGCTCGCTCTGGCGGATCATGTGAAGCGGGTGACGGGCAGCCCTGCAGTCTTTGCGGGCATGAGCGGGTGGCTGGATTCCGCGCTGCTGGACGGTGCGGGGATACCGACCGTCGTCATGGGCCCGGCAGGGGCAGGGCTTCACGGTGTGCAGGAATGGGTCGATCTCCAGTCGGTGGCGGCATGTCGGGATATCGTCCGAGGTGCGATCGGGGACTTCTGCCGCTAGGGTTCCCTGCCGAGTCGACTCTGGATCGACATGAAAATCGCCTCGCATGTCGCCGGAGAGGGGAGCGGCACCAGCCCGCCGGCCGGTCCGTACGCGGAAATGGCGTCCCGGATGGCCTCGCGGACGGAAATGGAGAGCATCAGGGGAGGTTCGCCGACTGCCTTGCTTCCATGGATCGTGCCTTCCTGAGCGGCCGCCGGGAGGAGCGTCACGTGAAACTCCAGCGGCGCGTCACTCACGGCGGGAATCTGGTAGGTGCTCGCGCTGTGGGTCTGCAGACGGCCCTGCTTGTCCCAGAGAAGCTCCTCCCGCGTGAGCCATCCCATGCCCTGCACGAACCCGCCTTCGATCTGCCCCCGGTCCACCCCCGGGTTCAGGGAGTTTCCCACGTCGTGCACGATGTCCACCCTCAGCACCCGGTGCATGCCCGTATAGCCGTCCACTTCGACTTCGCTCACTGCGGCGCCGCAGGCGTAATAATAGAAGGGACGGCCTTCGGATTTCTCCCAGTCCCATGAGATTCCCGGCGTGGCGTAGTATCCCGTTGCCGAGAGACTCACCCGCGACAGGTGCGCGTGCTCGCAGACCGCGGCAAAGGACACCCACGGCTCTTCACGCGATTTTCGCCGGGCCAAGCCATCAGCGAAGAGGACCTCGTCCCCCGGGACGCGCGCGCCGGCCTTCCGCGAGAGAAGCTCGGCCGCCACCGGCGCAAGCCGTTCGCGCAGGGCGATGCACGCGTTCCTCACCGCCGCGCCGTTGAGGTCCGCACCGGACGAGGCGGCAGTGGCGGATGTGTTGGGGACCTTGTCCGTGCGTGTCGGCATGATACGGATGTGAGATGCGGGAAGACCCAGCTCCCGCATTGCGACGCCCAGGATTTTCGTGTTCAGTCCCTGGCCCATTTCCGTTCCGCCGTGGTTGACCTGGACGGTGCCATCCTGGTAGATCACGACGAACGCGCCCGCCTGGTTGAAGGCGGCGCGGGTAAAGGAGATGCCGAACTTCTCCGCCGTGACGGCGATGCCCCGCTTCACCCGCGGGTGGAGCGCATTCCACGCGCCGATCTTTCTCTGTCGCTCCTCGAAATCCGCCTGCTGCCGGACCTGCCTCCACATTCCCTGGAGCCGGTTGTCCCCGATCTCCTGACCGTAGTGCGTCGTGTTGGTCTCTCCGCTGCCGCGATACAAGTTTGCGGCGCGCACCTGTTCGGGCGGCAGGCCGAGCGAGCGCGCGACCCGGTCCACGATCTCTTCCATGACCAGCATGCCCTGCGGTCCGCCGAAGCCCCGGAAGGCGGTGGAGGAGGTCGTGTTGGTCCGTGCTACCCGGCCGGTGAAATGCACGTGCGGGATGTAGTAAACGTTGTCCAGGTGGAAGAGAGCGCGGTCCAGGATGGCCTGCGAAAGGTCCAGCGACCAGCCGCCGTCGGAGACCAGGCTCGCGCGCACCGCCAGGAGCCTGCCCTCGTCGTCGAATCCCACCGAGAATGTCGAGCGGAAGGGGTGGCGCTTGCCGGTCATCATCATGTCCAGGTCGCGGTCGAGCTGGATCCGCACGGCGCGTCCCGTGCGCACCGCGGCGAGCGCCGCCAGCGCGCCGAAGGTGTTGCCCTGCACTTCCTTGCCCCCGAACGCCCCTCCCATGCGCGGGGACTCCACGACGATCTTGTTGCGTGGAATGCCAAGCACTTCGGAGGCGACGGTCTGGATCTCGGAGGGATGCTGAGTGGAGGAGCTCAGAAAAAGAGTGCCCGCTTCTCCCGGTTCGGCCCATGCGGCGTGCGTTTCCAGGTAAAAATGCTCCTGCCCGCCGGAGAAGAACTCGCCCTCCAGGCGCCGCGGCGCATCGGTGAGAGCCCGCTCGACGTCGCCCCGCTTCAGCGTATGCGGTTCAGTGAGATAGCTGCCCGCGGCCACCGCCTCGGCCACGCCGAGGATCGGCGTCAAAGGCTCGTAGTCTACCTCCACCAGCGCCGCGGCAGCCCTGCAGGATTCCAGCGATTCCCCGACGACGAGCGCGACAATCTGTCCGTGGAAGAGCACCTCATCGGATGCGAGCAGAGGCTCGTCGTGCCGAGCGCTGCCCACGTCGTTGTGACCAGGAATATCCTCCGCCATCAGGACAGCGGTTATTCCGGGAGCGGAGCGCGCCTTTTCCGCATCACGCCGCCTGATGCGCGCGTGCGCGTAGGGAGAGCAGACCGGCCATGCCTCCAGCATCGGACGGCGCTGGGCCGTGTCATCCACGTAGAGGGCGCCTCCCGTGACGTGGCCGCGGGCGCTCTCATGATGAAGGGAGCGCGACGCATCGGCCTCCGGGAATGCCTCCCCGTGCTCGAAGTCGAGAGACCCGTCCTGCGCGATGCTCTGCTCGCCGCTTGCGAACTTCTCCCAGAGGCTCGCAACGAGGCCCCGGCGATAGGCGGCGCTGCCGCGCGCATCGTCGATGGGCTGGAATTCGGAGCGGAGCAGGGCCGACACATGCTCCCGCGCCTTTTCAAGAGGCTTCCCCTCCAGGGCCGCCTCGGCTGCCCGGGCCCTCCGCGGGGTGAGAGCCACGCCGCCGTAGGCCAGGCGGGCACGGCGGACAACGCCGTCAGCATCGACATCGACGCGGAAAGCGCCCGCCACGATGCTGATGTCCAGCTCCCGGCGCTTGGAGACCTTGAGGAAATCTGTGCGCCGCGTGAGTCCCTTCGGCGCCCCCACCCTGGACAGCACTATCTCTTTGATGATCTCGCCCGGTTCGAGGGCTGTTGTGCGATAGCCGCGGAAAAACTCATCGACGACGACCGTGCGCTCGCCCTTCGCTGATGCAAGGACGAGCGTGGCATCGAGAGTGAGCAGGACCGGAGCACAGTCTCCGATGGGGGACGCGGTGGCGAGGTTCCCGCCCATCGTCGCCCTGTTGCGGATGCCGCGCGATGCGAATACGCGCAGCATCTTCGCAAGGGACGGGTACTCGTTGGCCACGGTGTCCTCGATGTCGGTGAGGGTCGCCGCCCCGCCGATGCGCCATGCGTCAGGCGTCCGGGTGATGCCGCAGAGCGCGGCAACGCCTTCCGTGGAAACGAGGACCGGGAAAGCGGCGAATTTCTTGGTCACGTCCACGCCGATCTCGGTTGCTCCCGCCACGAGGCGCGCGCCGGGGATTCCGGCCAGCGCCTCGAGCAGGTCTTCCAGTGAAGTCGGCCGCAGGAAACGCCCGGCCTCCGCCGTGTAGTCCAGCGCGGGGAGGGGGCCCCGCGGCGCGCCCAGGCGCGTGGCGAACCGATCCGGAGCCTCCCGGCGCGAGTCCCGCTCGGCCAGCGCATCCAGCGCCGCGTCGCGGATGGGCCGGTATCCCGTGCATCGGCAGAGGTTGCCGCTGAGCTGGTCGCTCAGGTCGCGCGTGCGCCGGCAGTCTGAACGATAGTACGCTTCGAAGAGCGACATCACGAAGCCGGGCGTGCAGTACCCGCATTGCGAGCCGTATTGCCTCACCATGTGATCCTGCACGGGATGAAGCGTTTCTCCTTCCGCCAGGCCCTCGACGGTGACGATCTCCCGCCCGGCGAACGAAGGCAGGAGCGCGATGCAGCTGTTGATCGCCCGCCAGACAGTCTTTCCATCGGCGCCGTGTTCGACGATGGCGACCGTGCAGGCGCCGCAGTCCCCCTCGGCACATCCCTGCTTGCTCCCGGTGAAGCCGTTGGTGCGCAAGTATTCCAGAAGAGTCGTGGTGGGAGGCAGCCCCTGGATCCATACCGGGCGGCCGTTGATCGTCATCGAAAAGCCCGTCATACAGCACGGGATTCTATTCTCCTGGCCGAGCAGAAAGCAAGAGTACAGCGCGTGCGGCTGAAACAGGGCGCTTTCAAGGGGCTCTTGACCAAATCAGAGAATATGATATATACCAAGTGTCAAAGCGGGAAACAATTATAAGAGGCACGAGTCAATGACAGGCAAAAAAAGCAAGGGACGGATCATGATCATCCAGCTTCCTCAGGATTTCAAGGCGTTGAAGGGCCTGGCATCCGAGGTACGGCTGAAGATCCTGGAGATACTGCGGAAGGGCGAAAG